>JAGAWT010000006.1 GCA_018110985.1 Oscillospiraceae bacterium | reverse complement strand
TCTGCCTGAAATACAAGTCACCGAACGAAGTGCTTGAAGACCATCTTTCGGTGATGTGGTGAGCCGCCGCAAAATCACCTCTTTCCGTCGCCTCCGGCTCCTCCAAGAGGTGATTTTGCGATTATCTGCTTAATGTCATATATTTTTGAGGGTGAGTGTCCAAGATCATTGACAAGTGAACAATCGGATAATAAATAATCCGTCGGACCGTCTTGACAACAGGGCGGTTTTGACATATAATAGAAGAGTACGACTATCGGTCGTTGTTTGAGAAAAATACAGTGATACGAGGGATCCTGCCATGAATGAGACAAGACTTTTCTGCGATAACTGGGAATTTTCCAAGAATCCCATAGACACTCTTTATTCCGACGATCTGCCCTGGGAAAGGGTGGATATTCCCCACGACTGGATGATATATCAGGTGAAGGATCTGTATGAGACCTCTACGGGTTGGTACAGGCGGACACTTCACATCGATGAGATAAAGCAGTATTCTCTGCGCTTTGACGGCGTTTACATGGACAGCAGGGTCTACATAAACGGAGAGCCTGTTTTTGAGTGGAAGTACGGATATTCCACCTTTGAATTTGATATCACAAAGTACCTGCACAAAGGCGATAACCTTATCGCCGTGCGGGCTGACTACCGCTGCCCCAACACCCGCTGGTACTCCGGTGCGGGCATATACAGAAATGTCTGGCTGAAACACTATGAGCCGGTGAGCATTATTCCCGACGGCATCTATATCTCTGCTGCCGCCGACGGCACCATGAGGGCAAGCGTGGAGGGAGTGCGTCCCGCCGAAAGGGGCGTGAGCGGCCTTTGGGCGGAAGTAAAGGTGAAGGACGGGGAAAAGCTCCTTGCCTGCGCAAAGAGACCTCTCTGCTCCTGCTTTGAGGAGTCGGTGGCGGACACCGTGAGGGCATATTACGGCGAAGGCGTAAAGTATTCCCTGAACGAATTTGACTTTAAGATAGAGGGCGCAAGGAAGTGGGATACCGAGGATCCCGCGCTTTACACCGCAGAAGTGACCCTTTACGACGGGGATGAGGTCACCCACAGGGAGTGCGTGACCTTCGGTTTCAGAGATATGCGCTTTGACACCGAAAAGGGCTTTTTCCTCAACGGCAGGCACATAAAGCTCCACGGTGTGTGCGAACACCACGACAACGGCTCTCTCGGAGCCGCATTCAACGAAAATGCTTTCAGGAGAAAGCTGGAAAAGCTCCGTGAAATGGGTGTGAACGCCCTCAGGACCTCCCACAATATGCCCGACCCCGCTGTGCTCAGGCTCTGCGACGAGATGGGCTTCATAGTTGTGGACGAAGCCTTTGATATGTGGGAAATGTCCAAGACGGAATATGACTACGGCAGATTTTTCAAGGAATGGGCAGACAAGGATGTGTGCTCATGGGTGCGCCGTGACAGGAACCACCCCTGCATAGCCGCATGGAGCATGGGCAATGAGATATATGACACCCATGCGGGTGACCACGGTCAGGAGATAGTTTCAAGGCTCATATTCCTTGTGAGAAAGCACGATCCCCGCAAAAACGCCTATGTGACCGTTGGCTCCAACTATATGGAATGGGAGAACGCAAGGAAGTGCGCCGACATCATCAAGCTGGCGGGCTATAACTACGGCGAAAGGTTCTACGACGATCAGCACAGGAAGTATCCCGACTGGATGATCTACGGCTCCGAGACCGCTTCTACCCTCCAGTCAAGGGGCATCTACCATTTCCCCCTGTCCCAGACCGTTCTGGCAGATGACGACAAGCAGTGCTCCTCACTGGGCAACACCTGCACCGCATGGGGCGCCAAGAACTCCGAATACTGCATACTTATGGACAGAGACAGGGACTTTGTGGCAGGGCAGTTCATCTGGACAGGCTTTGACTACATAGGCGAGCCCACTCCCTACGACACCAAAAACAGCTACTTCGGTCAGATAGATACGGCGGGCTACCCCAAGGACTCCGCATACCTTTACAGAGCATGCTGGGTAGACTATAAAAAGGCTCCCTTCGTTCATGTTTTCCCCTATTGGGATTTCACGGAGGGTCAGCCCATAGATGTGCGTGCAGCCTCCAACTGCCCTGTGGTAAAGATATTCCTCAACGGGAAGGAGATAGCCTCCGGGGAGATAGATCAGAATAAGGGTCAAAAGCTCTCTGTGGATACTGTCGTAAACTACACCAAGGGCGAGATCACAGCCGTCGGCTACGACGAAAATGGCAATGAACTGGCAAGAGACAGTGTCCGCTCCTTCTCCGATGCCGCAAGGATAGTCCTCACTCCGGAAAAGACGGAGCTCAGGGCAGACGGAAAGGATCTTATATATCTTGATATCTCCATGGCGGACAAGGATGGCAACCCTGTGGCAAATGCCAACAACAGGGTATTTGCGGAGGTAACGGGAGCAGGAAGGCTCATAGGCCTTGACAACGGCGACTCCAACGATTTTGAGGAGTACAAGGGTGTTTCCAGAAGGCTTTTCTCCGGTCACCTTATGGCTGTCATCGCTGCAAAGGATGTGACGGGGGACATAAATGTAAAGGTCACGTCTCCGTCCCTGCCCGACAGCTTTATCACCTTGAAGGCGGCAGAGGGCAGACCCGAGGAGGGTTCGAGCTATTTCACGGAGAATAAGCCCATGAAGGCGGATGTATCCGATGAAAGCAGGGATATACCCATCAGAAAGATAGACTTTGTTTACGACAGAGACAGCTTTGACTCCGAAAACAGGGAAACTGTCGTAAAGGCAGTGGTGTACCCCGAAAACACCACTGTGAAGGATATAGATTACAGGGTCACTACCGTTCTTGGCATAGACTCCAATCTGGGCGAGATAGTAAGTGCGGAGGGCGGAAATGTCAAGATCAGGTGCAGGGGAGACGGAGAGTTCTACCTGCGTGCCATGACCAACAACGGGCTGCCTCAGAGACGCCTTATAAGCGCACTGCGCTTCAGGGCAGAGGGCGTGGGCGCCGCTTCCTTTGACCCGTACAGCTTCATCACTGCGGGTCTCCACAGCATAACTTCGGAGAATATCGGCAACGGTATCCAGAAGGGGACCGCATTTGTCGGCAAAAACAGCTGGTTCGGCTTTGAAAATGTGGATTTCGGCATGGTGGGCAGCGACAGCATCACCATCCCCGCATGGGCAAATGTCACCACTCCCGTGAACCTGAAGATCTTTGACGGCACTCCCGAAACAGGAGAGCTCATCGCCGACCATACTTGGCATGATGAGCCTATATGGATGACCTATCAGGATGTACACCTGAAGCTGGGTAAAAAGCTGAAAGGTATGCACACCATAAGCTTCATGTCCTCCGACAGCTACTCCGTAAAGGGCTTTGTGTTCGACAGGGAGCCCAAGGAATTTGCCGAGATAAACGCTGCGGACAATACCGCCCTTTACGGTGACAGGTTCACCCTTGAAAAGGATGCGGTAACAGGCATAGGGAACAATGTGGTGCTTGAGTTCGGCGAATTTGATTTCAGCGGAGAACAGCCCTCAGCCGTGGCTGTGTGCGGAAGATCCGCACTGGCTCTCAACTCCCTGCATCTGAGCTTCAAGACGGAAAACGACACACAAAAGGTGCTTTGTGAGTTTGAGGGGGCAGAGGATTACACCGAAAGGGTGTTCCCTGTTTCCGTAAAGGGAGGAAAGTACAGCGTTTCCTTTACCTTCCTGCCCGGAAGTGACTTTGATTTCAGATCCTTCAGATTCATAAAGTAAGGATGATATATCGGCCTGCCTGCCTTTTGGAAAGGCAGGCAGGCTAAGAGGATAAGATGAAAAAAACTAAGAAATTCGGCATATTTATGACAGTGCTTGCGTGCCTGCTGCTGACAGTGTGCCTGGCAGTATCCTGGTATCTCGGAGGGCAGAAGAGGGTCCTTGAACGCTATGCCCTCAGCATAGCAAGGGGAAACGCCTCAGACTATGCCCTTTCCACGGGAAAGGATCCCGGTGATGCGGATGCTTTCAAGCAAAGCACCAGACAGAGATTTACAGGCTCCGGGGATTTCCCCGACCTGAAGGAGAATGACCTTATCGGCGCGGATGTCAAGATAAAGAGCAGAAGGATGCTGACCCTCACAAGGTGGGAGCTGGGGGCAGAGATATGGTATTTCAGCGGAAAGATGAACCGCCGTGACCCTGTTTCCTCCTATGAGGTGGTATTTTCCGAAGGCTCATGGAAGGTAACAGAGCCATGATACTTTCAATGGAAAACATCTCAAAGGTCTACGGCGGGAAAACGGTCCTTGACAGAGTGTCCCTCACCATAGAGGACACGGACAGGATAGGCCTCGTAGGCGAAAACGGCTGCGGAAAGTCCACTCTTCTCAGGATAATCACGGGCAATGAGGAATACGAGCTGCTGCCCGAACCGAATGTGCCCTCTCTGTCCGTATCAAAGAATGCCACCGTGGGCTACCTTGCCCAGAATACGGGGCTTTCAAGGGAGAGCAGGGTATTTGAGGAGATGCAGTCCGTCTTTTCGGAAGTGTACGCCATCGGCGAGAAGATGAGGGAACTGGAAAAGCGCATATCCCGGGAGGAAAATGATGATGCACTTGAAGCCCTGAGCCGGGAATATTCCCTCAGAACGGCGGAATATGAGGCAAAGGAAGGCTACCTCACCGAGGTGAAGATAAAGAAGATACTGGGGGGCATGGGCTTCGGAGAGGCTTATTACGAAAGGGTCATATCCACCCTCAGCGGCGGCGAGAAAACAAGGCTCGCCATAGCAAAGCTGCTCCTTGAAGAGCCTTCTCTTCTCATACTGGACGAACCTACCAACCACCTTGATTTCGGCACCATCCTCTGGCTGGAGGACTACCTCTCCGCCTACAAGGGCGCACTGCTCATAGTGTCCCACGACCGCTATTTTCTTGATAAGCTGTGTACATCCGTGTGCGACTTTGAAAGGGGACATCTGCGGCGCTGGAAGGGAAACTACACCAAATACACGGCTCTCAGGGCAGCGGATGACGAATACCGCCTGAAAGAGTATGAGGCACAGACGGAAAAGATAAAAAAGCTCTCCGATTTTGTGGACAGGAACCTTGTAAGGGCTACCACCTCCACCATGGCAAAGTCAAAGAGAAAAGCCATGGAGAAGCTGGAGGAGAACCTTATAGAAAAGCCGGTCACCTCCCGGAAGACCGCAAAGCTGAGCTTTGAATACGATATAGAACCGCCCCTTGACGTGCTTGAGGTAAAGGGCGTGGATATGCACGCAGGTGACAGGGAGCTGGCAAGGAATGTTGGCTTTACCCTCCGCAGAGGGGATAAGGTGGGCATAGTCGGAGACAACGGCACGGGAAAATCCACCCTGCTCAAGATACTCCTCGGCAGGCTGCCCTCCAACGGAAACATATTCAAGAACAAAAATGTGAAAATATCCTATTTCGACCAGGAAAACACCCAGCTTCACCCGGAGCTTACTCTCATAGATGAGGTGCATGACAGGTACAGAGGCATGACGGACGGAGAAGTCCGTTCCCTTCTGGGGCTTGTGGGGCTCACGGGGGAGAATGTTTTCAAGGAAGTGGGAGTGGTGAGCGGCGGCGAAAGAGCAAAGCTGTGCTTTGCCCTTATGATGCTTGAACGGGGGAATGTCCTTGTCCTTGATGAGCCTACCAACCACCTTGACATAGATACGAGAGAGTCCCTTGAAGATGCTCTGGAGGGATACACAGGCACCATAATGCTGGTGTCCCATGACAGGTATCTTCTGAACCGTGTATGTAACCGTATTTTCGAGGTCACCCCCGAAAGCGTGAACATCTACGACTGCTCCTTTGATGAGTATACCGAACGCAGAAAGACCCGCATACAGCAGCAGGAGGCTCCGCCTAAGGAGAAGGCTGTCACGGAGAATGCGGGGAATTACTATCAGGGGAAGAAGCAGCGCTCGGAGAATGCCAAAAGGCGTGCCCGCATCAGGGAGCTTGAAAAGCTGATACACGAAAACGAGCTGCACATCTCGGCTCTTGAAAGGGAGATGGCAGACCCGGAGACGGCGTCGGATTTTGAACTGATGGAGCAGAAGTGCGCCGAATACGAAAAGCTAAAAGGTGAGACCACCGCCATGACGGATGAATGGCTGGAGCTCAGTGAAGAAGATGAAAACACATAATATAGGCTGTGTCATATTTGATATAGACGGCACCCTTGTGGACAGCATGGGAGTATGGGCAGATGCGGACAGGCAGTTCCTTGAAAAGAGGGGCATAGCCTATCTTCCCTCCCTGTCCGATAAGCTCAGGTTCCTGAGCTTTGAAAAGGCATCGGAGTTTATAAGGGATGAATATTCCCTTCCAATGACGGTGGAAGAGGTGAGCCGTGAGATAACCGAAAATGTGATGTACAGCTACGCTCACGAAATAAAGCCCTTCAAGGGCGTGAGGGAGTGTCTGGAACGGCTCAGGGAAAAAGGCATAAGGCTTTGCGCCGCTACCGCAAATTCCCCGGAGCTTGCACAGACTGTGCTCTCTGCAAATTCCCTCACGGAATACCTTGAATTTATCCTCACCTGTGAGGAAACAGGCTTCGGAAAGGACAGCAGAGGGTTCTTTGCTGCCGTTCTGGATAAACTGGGGCTTGATGCGGACAGGGTCTGCCTTGCGGATGATTCTTCCCATTCTCTGAAAACTGCTCATGAGATGGGGATCTTCACCATCGGCATAGCAGGAGAAAAAAACAGCGAATACGGGAATGTTTGCCTTTATTCGGATGCGGTGGCGGAAAGCGCCGCAGATGTTTACAAGGTGATATTCTCTTTAAAATACAAGGAGGCTGTAAATGAGTAAAAGTGAAAGGGAGGTCTCAAAGAAAAGGCGAAAAAAGAGATCTCACCCTGTCAGGACCTTTTTCAAGGTGCTGGCGGCGGCATTGTTTTCCGTCTTTGTGATCGCTCTCATAGTTATCTCCATAGTAGCTGCGGCGCTTACGGTCTATGTTATACAGTTCAGGGAGAATACCCCTGTAAACATCGACCTTGACGATCTGGGCCTTGCCTACACCACCTTTATCTACGGATACGATGAAAACGGGCAGGAGGTGGAGATGGCGCACATCAGCAGAAATGCCAACAGGATACCCGTTTCCATAGATGAGGTGCCCCAGCACGTCCGTGATGCCTTTGTATACACGGAGGATGAACATTTCTACGAGCACGCCGGAGTAAACTGGACCCGTACCTTCGGTGCGGTCATCAACGCCGTTACCAACAATATGCTCTACGGCTACAAGCAGGGCGGTTCCACCATAACCCAGCAGCTTATAAAGAATGTCACCGGAGATGACGACCAGACCTGGGACAGAAAGCTCCGTGAGATCTTCCGTGCCCATGACCTTGAGCAGTACCGCACCAAGGAGGAGATACTGGAGGCTTACCTCAACTGTATAGGCTTCGGCGGCTCCTGCTCCGGCATAGAGGCGGCGGCACAGAAGTATTTCGGAAAGAGCGTGAGCGAACTGGATATAGCCGAGGCTGCCTGCCTTGCCGCCATACCCAGGAGCCCGGAGAGCTTCAACCCCTTTGCCAGCCGTGAAGCCAACAAGACGAGGCAGGAATATGTCCTCGGGAAGATGCTGGAAAATGCTGCCATATCCGAAAAGCAGTACAAGGAGGCTATGGCAGAGGAACTGAAGATAGTCGATCCCAACAGTGCCAACACCACCGCCAACGATTCCGATGTCCAGAACTGGTATGTGGATACGGTCATAAGGGATGTTATCACGGAATTTTCCGAGATGTACGGCCTTTCCAGAGAGGATGCCTCCGACAAGCTCTACAACGGCGGCTACAAGATCTACTGCCCCGTTGATATAGAGATGCAGAAGGAGGTGGAGGAGAAGTTCAGGGATTACCGCACCTTCTCCTACAGCGTTGTGAGCGACCCTCCCAATGCGGCATTCATCGCCATGGATTACAGGGGGAATATCCTTGCCATAGCGGGTGATGTGGGAGCGAAGGCGGGTGCGAATGTGTGGAACTTTGCCACAATGGAGCCCAGACAGCCGGCTTCCACCCTGAAGCCCCTGGGACCCTATGCCTATGCCATAGAGAACAACACCTCCAACTGGTCAAGGATGATAGAGGACGCACCTATCGACATAGAGGATGAAAACGACTCCTCACTTACAAGACAGTGGCCTACCAACTACAGCGAGACGGAGGAAGATGCGGGCTGGTCAATGGAGCCTGTGCCCATGTACAAGGCACTGGAAAAGTCCCTCAATACCGTTTCCGCAAGACTGGTGCTGGAAAACGGCGCCCACAATATCTTCGACTTCATACAGAACAAATACCAGTTCTCGGAGCTGGATCCCAACGACTCCAACATGGCTCCCATGGCTGTGGGTTCCGTCACCAACGGCGTTTACCTTGAAGAACTGGTGGCTGCATACCAGGTGTTCGGAGGGACGGGAACATACTTCAAGCCCACTTCCTACACAAGGGTGGAGGACAGCTCGGGAAATACCATACTGGAGCACACCTACACATCCATACAGGCTATAAGCGAGGATACCTCCGCTATCATGAACCATATGATGAGAGAGGTAGTAGAGGGCAGCGAGGGTACCGCACAGGCGGCAAAGCTGGAAAGAGTTGCCGTGGCGGGAAAGACGGGTACTGCCCAGAACTGGCAGGATAACATCTTTATCGCCTGCACGCCCGACTATGTGAGCGGTATATGGTACGGCTACAAGAAGGTAAGGGAAGTGCCTGTGGGCACCTACTACGGCACCGCACAGGTGTGGAAGAATGTTTTCGGAGACATAGCCGACAGGGCGCCCAATACGGATTTCAGGCTGCCGGGTAACGTTGTGCAGCACTACTACTGCACGGAGACAGGCCTGCTGGCCTCCGAGGGCTGTGAGCATATAGCAAGAGGCTACTACAAGGCATCCCAGAACCTGCCTCTCTGCGAGGAACACGGAAAGGAACCCCACATCGCCAACACGGACCCCACGGAATATGACCGACTGGTGGCAGAAGGAGAGTTTGCTGCGGAGGAAAACACCGGAGAGCAGCAGAGCGAATAGGCTTGTAACAGAAAATTTACAAAAGCACCCTCCCGGAGCCTTGACAAAGGCGGCGGGAGGGTATATAATACTATTTGTATGACTTGCAAGCACTACTGTCCGAAGTACTGTGATGGGCTGTTTGCCGTCAGTATTTCAGAGACAGAAAAGAGGTGCTTAAAATGAGAGAGGGTATCCATCCCAACTATCAGGAGACTACCATCACCTGTGCCTGCGGAAATGTGATCAAGACCCGTTCCACAAAGTCTGATATCAGAGTCGAGATCTGTTCCAAGTGCCACCCCTTCTACACCGGCAAGCAGAAGCTGGTTGATACAGGCGGACGTGTAGACCGCTTCAAGAAGCGTTTCGGTATGGCTAAGTAAGATAATATCGCCGTTTTGCGTGAAAGCAGGACGGCGGTTTTTTTATATCGGAGGTGTCCCTGCGAGGGCTCCGCAGAAGGAGCCGAAAGAAAAAAGCGGCTCCCTGTCGGGAACCGCAGTTTGGTGCGAGAGATGGGACTTGAACCCACACGTCATTGACACACGCACCTCAAACGTGCCTGTCTGCCTATTCCAGCACTCTCGCATATCACCTTTTCGGGAATCGTTCTCATCAGGTGTTCCCGTCAAGCGACTTAAATATATTACCATATAATTCGGAGTTTGTCAAGAGATATTTTGAAATTCGGCATATCGCACAAGTTTCAACAGTATTCTTTGACGATATGCGGCGTTCAAAGATATAATTCATATAATTTTAGATGTATTGTGCAACACATACAATTAGTGCAGGAAATAATATGATAATTCTACAATTTTGTTCGTGTTCACAAATTGTTCATTGACAAGCGGGAATACAGGGTGTATAATGTAAACAAGTTAAGAGGATAAGAGAAGAAAACAATAGAATATCGGCAAAGCATGAGGAATTGTGTGACGCAAAGCTATAGGGGCTCAACGCCGTAGGCGCAGCCAGCCAGTTGCAGTAATGTTCGCATTACTATTTTTTACCGACTTTGCCGTTATAGGACAAGGGTCGGTTTTTTGTTTTATAGGGGTTGTTGTTATGAGAAAAACACTTAAAGGCTTTACGCTGATCGAAATGGGTGTAGTTATTGTCATAATCAGTATACTCACCGGACTTCTGGTACCCTCTTTACAGGGGAACCTGAGAGATGCTTATATCGCAACGGATGTTTCAAACGCAAAGACCATCTACAACGCTGCAAGCCTTGTGGTGGGAGTTGATGACAGAGCGTATGCTTCCGCCTTTGCAAGGGGTGCAGGTTCGTGCAGACCCTATAAATTCGATAAGGTGACAAACGACAAGGGCGAGGTAATAGGCTATAAGACCAACGGAACAGCTACGGCAGACAATCCGCTGTGTATGTGTCCCATAACAAGAATGGACGGCTGTAATGCGGCTGCTGTAAAGACCTATGCAAGGCTCAACGGCAACGGCGAATCGGGGGATCCCCACAATCCCGCAGGCTCAGGCAACTGCATCTATACATGGGAGAATGTAGCCGATACATCCAACAAGGATGATATCAGGTGGGACAGAAGGTCCGGTGCGGACAAGAATAACCCCAGCGGTCACCAGTATTTCACCGTTCTCCTTTCCGAAAAGATGAATATGCCTATATGGGGCGATGAAAAGGAAGGCGGTACCTGGGCAAAGAGGGGCGACGGCAAGGCTGTCAACAAGAAGGATACATATCTCAGGATGAGATATATAAAGCATGACAGAGTAAAGGAAATAAGCGGCGACTATGTATGTGCATACAGATGGTTCGTTACCGCAGATTATTCCAACAGAACTTTCAAGGTAATGACAGGCGTAGGTCAGGATGAGTACATCTACAGCGTATATCCTCCCGAAGGCGTATATGCACCCGGCGGAAGCGACGGCACGGCGGTAAGGTTTGAGTAAGAACATCTTGATTGTACGGCAAGTGTTTATGGGGCAAGTTACAGTTGTTAGTGTTATTGGGGCGTGTGTTTTATGAAAAAGAATATGATCAGCATGAAAGCACTGAAGGCTTTTACTTTACTTGAAATGATCGTTGTCATAGCGATAATCATAGTCCTTTCCTCCATTATGGTACCCAATATAATGGGCAGGCGCAGGATAGCAAGGATACAGGCAGCCAATGACGGTGCCTATCAGATCTATGTGGCAGCTCAGAACTACCTGAATTCTCTTCAGAAGACCGGCAAGGATGCTTCCGATTATTTCGGGAAGGTCAATTACAACGGGCATAAGAGTTCATTGATGGACAGCGGAATCGGCTTCTTGGTCTGTGACTGCGGAGTACTTAAAGGAGTCAAGGATACCGATGCGTTAAAGACCGAAGCTTATACATGGCTTTGCGACGGAGACGGGATAAAGCCTACAAAGGCTGATGAAGCCTTCAACGGTATCTGTGACTATCAGATGGGCAAGGTCGTTACCAATTACGGAGATGCGGATTATCCCGCAGACAGCGATATAGGTCCCATATGCAACTCCATGTTTGCTGCCGGTGAGTCCTTCCTCATAGAAGTGTTTGTTAATACTTACACTGTAAGAGTCGTATACTATACCGACTATAAGACATATTACGGCGACGGCGCTACAAAGGTGATGTACAAGGACGAGATATTCAGGCGAATCTACAAGGCTCATGATGACATGGTAGACGACGTCAACGCATCTCACAAGACCATGGCTGCCCGCGGCTTCTCCTCAATGTACGAGAGCGGAAAGAGCGGCGAGCTTTCGCAGGAGCACGTTACCAAAATGGCAAATCAGGCAAACCATACGAATGGCTATGCTCCCGCATACATGGGGCAATACCCCATCCCGGCTTATAAAGTTTCGTAACACGACCCCATAAAAACAGTGTGCCGACCCGACGGGGTCGGTGCATTGTTTTATTGCATAAAGGAAGAAGGGCTTTTTTGGTGAAAACGCAGAATTTCCCTTTTATCCGGGAAAATTGTCTTTTGCCGCATATTTGACTTGACAAATCCCGTTAATTATTATATAATTATTGTGGTTTTATATAGCAAATAATCGCAAATTTTCCGACGATCATATAATGGGGTGTATATTATGGATAAAAAGTCTAAGGCAGTGAAGGCTCTCAAGGCGTTTACGCTGCTTGAAATGATAATCGTTATCGCTATTATAATAATCCTTTCCTCCATCGTGGTGCCAAATGTTATAGGCCGCAGGCGCACAGCCCGCATACAGGCGGAAAATGACGGCGCATACGAGGTCTATGTTGCAGCCCAGAACTATCTTACAAGGCTGCAGAAATACGGTCATGATGCCAAGGATTATTTCGGCTCCGATGGTCTTGGATTGGGATATCTTTGCGTTGATCAGGGTGAGGTCAATCTCAGCTCACAGCTTATGTATTCCAGGACTACTTCTAATAAGCCCACAGATGATAAGATAAAAGAGGCATTCAATACTATTTTCGGCTATGAGATGGGTCATAGCATAGATACAAGCGGCAGTAAGCCTGTTGATACCAAGTTCAAAAGTGAAAAGGTCTCCTGCCTTATAGAGGTCTATGTCAATACCTACACCGTAAGGTGCGTATACTACACCGATTACAAGACCGACGGTGCCAATATGATGTGTCAGCGCATATTTCTCAATGACGAGATTTCCTTTGACAACGGTACGGCTGCTGCTCCTCCTTCAGAAATGTTTGGTGTAAGAGGCTTTTCATCTTCCTATGAAACCAAAAATGCGAATTGGTATTCACAGGAGCGCGTAACAAGAAAGCATAACACCGCTAAGTCCCCCGCTTATGTAGGTCAGTATCCTATCCCTCTGTACAGTGCGTCATAATTATTGGATACGGCAAATAGAGAGTAAAAGTTATCCCCCTGTTCAGACGAACAGGGGGATGTTTTTGTATCAGAACCACACATCGTGCATTCCGAGAAGAAAGGTCTTTGTAATGTCGAAGCCCGACTTGTCGCCTATAAGGCTGTCCTTGCCGCAGTGGGGGCATATAGCCGTTTCACCGCCGTCGCAGTAGGAGGAGATATCACGGTAGTTGTGAAATATCCTCATGCAGTAAAAGCAGCCTATCTTTGAGCTTTTCTCCAGCTCCTCACGGTTGTAGGTGCAGTGGCTGTGGGCTGTATATTCCGGTGTCTGTTTGATGTCCATGGTCTTATTCCGATTTGTGCGGGTCTATGCTGTGGGCGATCTTCAGGGCATTGAAGAAATTGTTCATTTCATGGTTTGCCTCCGACAGCCCCTCCGGGGTGTAATCCGGCTGATCCACCACATCACCTGTCATAAGGAAATGGTAAAGCTCTATGCCGTAGTGGTCGCAGACAGCCTGAACTCCCGCAAGCTCCATTTCCACTGCGATACATCCCTCTGCCTTACGCCTTTTTACCTTGTCCTTGGTTTCCATGTATAGGGCATCCGTTGTCCATACCCTGCCCCTGACAAAGGGGACGGAAGCCTTGCCGAACACATCCGCCACAAGATCTGCGTTCTTTATGCGGATATAGTCGGCAGGCGGGGCATAGTGATAGGACATCCCCTCATCCCTGTAAGCAGATGTTGGTATCACATATTTCCCAGAGGTGACATCCGGTGCCAGTGCCCCCGCTGAACCAAAAAGAACAAAATGACCTGCCCCTGTGGTGTGGTTTATCTCTATAACATCCTCGGACGCCATACAGGAGCCTATCTCCGAAAGGTAGAAGACGAATCTGGCACCATCTGCTTCAATTGTGTAAACGGGTCTGACCCAGTTTACCGCCCTTAGCTCGCCTATCTGCTCATGCGGGTACATATCCAGAACGGCAGAGTGTATCTCTCCTGAAAAGGTGCCTATGGCTACGTCGTACAGCTTCTTCCTTTCACCGTGAAAGGAGGCAGGAGTGATGATAGGCTCGCTGCAGGGATCGTAGGCATCTGTTATCATTGTGATCCTCCCTGTTCCGACAAGGTCTTTACGCAGTCATACATTAGTATTTTTTCATCTGCTGTGATAAGTGTCAGATCCTCCGCCATTGCCTGTGATATGATCATCCTGTCAAACGGATCACGGTGGATCGGTTCAAGAGTACGGAGAATATCCAGATGATGCGGCAGTATGTCAAGTATACGGATATGCAGTTTATCGCAGTCAGTTATCATCTTAGACGGCTCACACGGAAGCGAGAGTTTACCCAGACCGGATTTAATAGTCAATTCCCAGAATGTAATGATGCTGACATACACATCATCGCTGTTCTCTATGATGTTTTTTAGCTTTTGGGGGAGCTTTTTGTCATCATCAACAAACCACAGGTATATATGAGAATCCAATAAAAACATTACATATACTCCGCAAGATCTTCAAGAGGTTCGTCAAAATCATCAGATACATTGATCGTACCCTTATACAGACCCGCTTTTCTTCTGGGGAGATCATATTCAGCCGCATTATTTCTGCTTTTCAAAAACAGAAGATAATCCAGAGCTTCTTTTACGATGCTTTCCGGTAATCCCTGAGCTTCAATAATGAATCTGTCGATAGCTGCGATCGTATCCATGTATCACACCTCCCCACGATATTTATCAGTGATGGAAAAGCCTTATGCCCGTAAACGCCATGGCTATGCCGTACTTGTTGCAGGTCTCTATAACGTTGTCGTCACGGATAGAACCGCCGGGCTGTGCTATATACTTTACGCCGGACTTGTTGGCACGCTCGATATTGTCGCCGAAGGGGAAGAAGGCGTCGGAGCCCAGGGAAACATCGGTGTTCTTTGAGAGCCACTCCTTCTTTTCCTCTCTTGTAAGGGGCTCGGGGCGTTCAGTGAACACCTTCTGCCACTCGCCCTCACGCAGTACGTCCTCCCACTCATCGCCTATATACACATCTATGGCGTTGTCACGGTCGGCACGGCGCACTTCATCTTTGAAGGGGAGAGCCATTACCTTGGGGCACTGTCTCAGCCACCAGTTATCTGCCTTCTGACCCGCAAGGCGTGTGCAGTGTATCCTTGACTGTTGTCCCGCACCGATGCCTATTGCCTGTCCGTCCTTTGCGTAGCATACGGAATTGGACTGCGTGTATTTCAGGGTGATAAGTGAGATGAGCAGATCTCTCTTCTTGTCATCGGGGATGTTCTTTGCATCGGTGACTATGTTCGCAAGGAGCTCATTGCTGATATCCAGCTCGTTGCGCCCCTGTTCAAAGGTGACACCGTAGACCTGCTTGCGCTCGATGGGGTCGGGAGTGTAGTTTTCGTCTATGGCTATGATATTGTAGGTGCCCTTCCTCTTAGACTTGAGTATCTCCAGAGCCTTTTCGGTGTAGCCCGGTGCTATCACGCCGTCGGACACCTCACGCTGTATCATCTTTGCGGTACATTCGTCACATTCATCCGAAAGGGCGATGAAGTCACCGTAGGAGGACATTCTGTCCGCACCTCTTGCACGGGCATAGGCAGAAGCCAAGGGAGAAAGCTCACCCAGATCGTCCACCCAGTAGATCTTTTTCAGTGTGTCCGAAAGCGGAAGCCCCACAGCTGCGCCCGCAGGGGAAACGTGCTTGAAGGAGGCTGCTGCGGGGAGACCTGTTGCCTTTTTCAGCTCACGCACAAGCTGGATGCCGTTGAAGGCATCAAGAAGGTTTATATATCCCGGCTTTCCGTTCAAAACGGTGATGGGCAGGTCGCTGCCGTTTTCCATAAACACCCTTGAGGGCTTCTGATTGGGGTTGCAGCCGTATTTGAGTTCCATTTCGTTCATTGTGATACCTCCACGGTGTTGTAGTTTTCAAATTCCTCTTTTGTGCCTCTGAAAACATTCATATCTATAAATTTTTCTTCGCCCCTGTACCCGTCAAGGACGGTGTGGGCATCGTATTGCCAGAAGGTCCAGTCCCCTGCGGGCTCCCTGTATACATTCCTCAACCAGAGATCGCAGTCCGGGGGATCCCCTTCAAAATACTTGTCGTAGGTGCTCTGTGTGGTGTAGATGATCGGGTCGCAGCCGTAGTTTTCCTTCAGTGCCCCTATCATATCCGCCAGTTCCCTGCGCACCGTTTCCCTGTCAAGGGGCTGCTCACGGAATTTCCCGTAAAGCTCCACATCTATGACCGGGGGCAGCATACCCGGGAAAGCCGGCACATGGGAAATGTAGTTTTCCGCCTGTGTGGCTCCCTTTGACTCAAAGCTGAAAAAGTGGTAGTAGCCTGTACGCAGCCCTGTGTTCCCGGAGTTCTTCATGTTCTTTTCAAGAAACTCGTCCGTGTGGACAGAACCCTCCGTAGCCTTGATGAACGCAAAGTCTATACCCTGTGATGAAAGCACCGCCCAGTCTATTTCTCCCTGGTATCCGGAGACATCCACGCCCTTTACCGTATAGCCCTTTTTCTCCGGGTGGTTTATGCGGATATATCCGCCGCTCCACAGGAAATACACCGACAGCGCTCCGATGACACAGAACAGGAACAGTGCCGCTATAACTATTATCGCTTTTTTTCTTCGGCTCATACCTTGGAATACTTATTGACTATCTTTGTCTCGCTGCTGCCGCTTTCAATATCTATGTACCGCACAAAAAGGGAGACCTTGTTGTCTTCGTTCAGGGCGTTCCACAGCTTGTCTGCAAAAACATCTATGCTGTCATTGCCAAGGGATATCTTTTCGGGTTCACCCTCAAAGGAGGGCAGGGGAGAGCCGTCACCCATGTAGGTGTGGATAAAGTGACCCACGCCCGCAAGAGGGGAGGAATAGGCAAAGGTGAAGCGCTCAACGCAGTCCGGGTCGCCGTCTGCGGACTTGATGATATTCATGGCATAGTTGTAGGAGCCGCCTTCTATGTGCATTATGCCGGAAATGCGGGGAGTGTAGTTGGGGGCATCGTCCTCGTAGAGGCGGCTGCGCAGGGACTGCTCAAAGGAGAGCTGCTTGTCCATGCCCTCATATATGGTGTCGGTTTGGTCGCCGTTGGTAACGATGGTCTTGTTACCCAGCACTCTCACGGGGGAATAGATTATCAGATGAGGGTCGGAGAGCTTTGAAGGGTCGGCGGCTTCTGTCTTTATGCCGTCGGAAGTGGCAGTGAACACCCTGTTGCGGGAGTTTACGCTCCTGCCCATGATGAAATAAGCTGTAACGGCAGTCTTGCCGTCGGCAGACCTGCCTATGATGATACCTCTGCCCGGATAGGCATTGGCTGAAAGAAGCTCAAAGATATTGTTGGTTTTCATATATGTTCCTCCATTTATCTGTTTTTGGAAGGTCTAAAGTATGTTATAGCTGTGATACAGTATATAAGCGGATCTGCTGTAGCCGAGTTTGGAAAGGTATCTGAACTTGTTCTTCGGATGCATGCATAATCACCATATGCGTTATGAGCGTATTGCATTAAACATGTTACTCCGAAGTTAGCGCCATTTACTTTTACAGAGCTTGAAAGAGCCTGTCCATGTCCGCAGGTTACAATTCCATTGTATGTTAAACCGCTTGACGTGGTTATGCTTCCGCACATTCTCACAGTAAAACAGGTTGTGCTTGTGCCTGCTGTACAGGAAGCTGCCATTCCACTATATATGTTAGATTCGGGTTGGGTGTAAAGCCATTTCTTAAATACTATGTCATCTATACTAAAATTCTTAAGATCATTATTTTCTGATATGACTTGCTCGACAGATCTTGTCAAATCAAACAAATCGTCAGACACATATTCTATAGTGCACTTATTAGTTTTGGCAGATATAGAAATATAGGAAATAGTATATTTCGGTACCAAAGCTCCTGAAATGGTTTCAATAAGCATATTCAAATCATTAAATGAATGCCTGTGCTTTTTAAACTTCACTGATTTTTCCGATGATAAGCATTTAAGATATTCAGATACTATTCTATCTGATAAGTCTGTAAGAGCAATGTTTAAAATGTTGTTTTAGATCCATGAACCGGCATGATCATCCGGATAAGTTGTACTGCCATCGCAGTTACATATGAACAATGATGAAATTTCTCTAAAAGCTTTATTAGCATCACTTTGTGCGCCTGACAAAGCCTGAAATTCTTCCATAGCAACTTTTTTTCCATGACACGATCCTCTGATCTGTTATATCACATAAGCTCTTCCATCTTTTATCTCTATACGGTCGTCGCAAAGAAGGGAAACAGCTTCGGGGAGTATCTTCCACTCTGCCTGTTCCATTACTCTGCGCTGGAGAGTTTCGGGGGTGTCGTCTTTTTCCACGTTTACGGCTTTCTGTAAGATGATGGGTCCGCCGTCGCAGACATCCGTCACAAAATGCACAGTGGCTCCCGTCACCTTAACGCCTCTTGCAAGTGCTTCCTCATGCACTCTCAGACCGTAGTAGCCCTTTCCGCAGAAAGAGGGTATAAGCGCAGGGTGGACATTCACCATTTTGTAGGGGAAGGCATCGCAGACACACTTTGAAAGTATGGTCATAAAGCCTGCATACACGATAACATCTGCCTTTTCTGACTTTAAGACCTCCAGCATGGCTTCGGAATAGCTCTCGCTGTCGGGAAAGCTCCTGCGGGGCAGCACTATGCCCTTTATGCCGTGCATGGCAGCCCTTTCAAGTGCAAATGCTCCTTCACGGGAGGATATGACACAGCTTATGCGCCCGTTTTTGATCTCTCCACGCTCCACTGCATCTATAAGAGCCTGAAGATTTGTACCGCCGCCCGAAACAAGTACGACTATGTTTTTCATTTCACTTCACCTAATCAAAAAAGCGTTTGTCTGCGGGAATCTGTTTCGCAGACTTTATAAGAGAATGAGCGCATACCGCCGTGACAACGGCAGAGATGACCCCTGCTGCAAGAGGCAGGGCAAATGCCGCAACGTAAAACTTATGTGTCTGATCCGAAACGGCAGAGGACATGACCGCCGCATATATGCCCGCCGCCGCAAGCCATACGGCTCCGGCATAGAAAAGCACGCCGGATATCCTCAAAAGCCGCTTTTTGTCACCGCTTGCCCCTGCCCAGCAAAGTATGAATGCAATCACGGCAGGGACATCCAGCAGGCAGATATAGAATATCAGCATCACCGATACAACGGTCCTTGTGCGTATTATGCTCCTGTGGGTATCATTCAATGATAACGCCCTCGTCACCGTTTACGAGCTCACCTATAACATAGGCGCTTTCGCCTGCGGCGGTGAGCACCTCTATTGCCTTGTCAGCATCGTTCTTGTCCACACAGGCTATAATGCCCACACCCATATTGAAGGTGTTGAACATATCCCTTTCGGGTATCTTGCCGGTCTGTGCGATAAGATCAAATACGGGGAGCACCTGAACGGAAGAACGGTCTATTCTGGCTGTGAGCCCCTTGGGTATGGAGCGGGGTATATTCTCGTAGAATCCGCCGCCTGTTATGTGGGAGAGGGATTTCACCTTGACGCTCTCGATGAGCTTCAGCACAGCCTTTACATATATCCTTGTGGGTGTGAGGAGAGTCTCTCCGAGAGTGGCCCCTGTTTCGGCATAGTGGCGCATAAGGTTCTGCTCGTTTATGGCAAAGACCTTTCTCACAAGGGAAAAGCCGTTGGAATGTACGCCGCTGGACTTTATGGCTATGAGCACATCACCGGGTTTCTGTGAGGTGGGGTCAAGTATCTTCGCCTTGTCCACTATGCCCACGGAAAAGCCTGCCAGATCGTACTCATCATCCGGCATGAGACCGGGGTGCTCTGCTGTCTCGCCGCCTATAAGGGCACAGCCTGCCTGTACACAGCCCTCTGCCACACCAGAAACTATCTTCGCTATCTTTTCGGGGATGTTCTTTCCGCAGGCGATGTAGTCAAGGAAGAAAAGGGGCTTCGCACCGCAGCATATAATGTCGTTCACACACATTGCAACGCAGTCTATGCCAACGGTGTCGTGCTTGTCCATGAGGAACGCCAGCTTTATCTTGGTGCCCACACCGTCGGTGCCGGAGACCAGCACGGGCTCCTTCATATCGCCAAGGGGAGGAGCAAAGAGCCCGCCAAAACCGCCGATGCCGTCAATGACACCGGGGACAACGGTCCTTGCCACATGGGACTTCATCAGTTCAACAGCCTTGTAACCGGCAGTTACGTCAACACCTGCCTGCTTGTAGCTTTCGGAATAACTGTTCATAATACCTTCCTTTATGTTATCTATGCAGGCGGTCACTGCCCGCAGCTATCGGGTTTGTGTTCGGTCGTTCCCTCTGTGGAGGGAAATGCTTGTTGATGTAGGGAAAAGGCGGTAGTTCCCGGCTTTTTTACATCACTCCGGAATGTCTGTATGCCGGCGTTTGTACGCAGCGGATATTATCACTGCATTTTACCGCTTTACCACATGGTGCGTGTACACGGGCATAAGCGCTCCGTACTCCATTATACCATATTTTGAGGGGTGATTCAAGGGGTTTATGTGTCAAAAACCGCATTTAATGTATACGGAAGAAAAACTTTTAGCTTCGGAAAAAATCATAATGGGGGCTCCCGCATTATGGGGAACTTCCTCGATACGGGGGATACTCCCTCAGAGAGGGAGCCTCATCCGCCCGGCGTGCATTACCGAGCTCGTGTGCAGAGATTCCCTAAAGAGCTCTCAACGGGTCAGTGTCGGCTGTGCCGACCCACAGTGCGGGATATATTTGCCGTATGATAAGTTACCGAGCCCGTATGTAAAGGCTCCCTGAAGAGCTCTCAACGGGTCAGTGTCGGCTGTGCCGACCGAGTGCAGTAGATCATACCTGTGGTATGAGAAGTTACCGAGCCCGTGTGTAAAGGCTTCGGAAAAAGCCCTCAACGGGTCAGTGTCGGCTGTGCCGACCCACAGTGCGGGATATATTTGCTGTATGAGAAGTTACCGAGCTCGTATGTAAAGGTTTTGGAAAAAGCCCTCAGCGGGTCAAAGTCGGCTGTGCCGACCCGTCCCAGCAGTAGGAGCAGAGCTTTTCTGCGGGGAGACCGACGGCTTTTACAGTGCCCTCCAGTGACTGGAATTCAAGGGAGGTGAGCTTCAGCCTTTTGCAGATCTCCGCACGCAGCTTTTTGCCCCTTTCCGTCCTGCCGTCGGAGTATTCTCTGATAAACTCCTTGCCGGCGGCACCCTCAAACTCGTCGATGATCTTTCTTGCGATAAGATCAAGCTCGGAGGTGCTGCGGGAGAAGTTCAGGAATTTGCAGCCGTACATGATGGGTGGACAGGCACTTCTCATGTGTACTTCCTTGGCACCGTTCTCATAGAGGAATTCCACTGTTTCCCTCATCTGAGTGCCTCTTACGATACTGTCATCCACAAAGAGAAGGCGCTTTCCCTCTATGAGCTCGTGGACGGGTATCAGCTTCATCTTTGCCACCTGGTTGCGTATCTTCTGGTTCTGCGGCATGAAGGAACGGGGCCATGTGGGAGTGTACTTGATGAAGGGTCTTGCAAAGGGGATGTGAGAGCGGTTGGAGTAGCCTATGGCATGGGGAACGCCTGAATCGGGTATGCCGCATACATAGTCCACATCCGGCAGGGTGCCGTTGTCTATCTCGGTCTGTGCCATGATCTCACCGTTGCGTGTACGCATGGTCTCCACCGTGACACCCTCGTAAACGGAATTGGGATAGCCGTAGTATGTCCACAGGAAGGTGCAGATGTTCATGTCCACATGACCCTCGCTGAGCACCTCACAGGAATCGGCTGTAAGGCGGACTATCTCACCGGGGAGAAGCTCCCTGTAAGTGGTGTAGCCCAGCTTCTGGAAAGCAAAGGACTCAAAGGAGCAGCAGAAGGCGCCGTCCTTTTTGCCTATGATGATAGGCAGCCTGCCCATTTTGTCACGGGCAGCTATAATGCCCTCGTTTGTCATGATGAGCAGGGACATGGTGCCGTCTATCTTTTCCTGTGCGTAGCGTATGCCATCCACAAAGGAGTCCTTTTCGGCTATGAGCGCACCTATGAGGGAAGACCAGTTGACCTTTCCGCTGCTCATTACCTCAAAGCTGACGGAATGGGCATCCATGATCTCGTTCCTGAGTTCCTGATCGTTGTTGATTATCCCTATGCTGCACACCGCATATACGCCCAGCTTTGAGCGCAGCAGGATAGGCTGGGGATCTGTGTCGGAAATACATCCCACACAGATATTTCCCTCCATAGTCTGAAGATCGTCCTCAAACTTTGTGCGGAAAGGTGAGTTTTCAATACTGTGGATACTCCTCTGAAATCCCTTTTCCGGGGAATAAGCCACCATTCCGCCTCGTCTTGTTCCCAGATGGGAATGGTAGTCAGTGCCGAAAAATACATCATTTACCGCATCGCCCTGCGATACGAGTCCGAAAAAACCACCCATATATTAGCTCCCGTCAATACCGTAATAATTTGTACCGTGTAAGGTCCAAAGCCTGTCTTTATCAGCCGAAGATCCTCTTCATCATTTCCTGATATGCCTCTTCAACGCCGCCCATATCTCTGCGGAAACGGTCCTTGTCCAGCTTTTCGTGAGTAGTGCTGTCCCAGAAACGGCAGGTGTCGGGGGAGATCTCGTCTGCAAGGATGATCTTGCCCTTGTATCTTCCGAACTCTATCTTGAAGTCTATAAGGTCGATATTGTGCTCCTTGAAGAACTTCTTCATGAAGTCATTCACTTTGAAGGCATATTCTGCGATGGTGTCCAGTTCTTCCCTTGTGGCAACGCCCAGAGCCATTGCATAGTAGTCGTTGATGAAGGGATCGCCCAGATCGTCGTTCTTGTAGGAGTATTCAAGGATGGGAGAAAGGAAGGGCTTGCCCTCGGGAACGCCCATCCTCTTGGAGAAGCTGCCCGCAGCCACGTTTCTTACGATGACCTCCAGCTGAACTATCTCCACCTTCTTTACCAGTGTCTCACGGTCGGAAAGCTCCTCAACAAAGTGAGTGGGTACGCCCTCCTTTTCAAGGAGAGAGAGCATATAGTTGGTCATCTTGTTGTTGACAACGCCCTTGCCCCTGATAGTGCCCTTCTTTTCGCCGTTGAAGGCTGTGGCATCGTCCTTGTAGTCAACGATAACGAGATCGGGATCGTTGGTGGCGAATACTTTCTTTGCCTTTCCCTCGTAAAGCTGTTCACCTTTGATGATGTTTTCCATTTTTAATTCCTCCGTTTATGAATTTGTTTCGTACAATATTTCAAGCATATGGGCGGGAGTTGAGGCTATATAGCGCACACCTGCGCTTTCGAGTTCCTCCTTGCTCCCGTAGCCCCAGAGGACTCCCATGCAGTCCACCTTTGCCTTTTTTGCACCCTCTGCATCGTAGGAGCGGTCTCCCACCATGAGAACGGTGCTTTTGTCACTTATACCCAGCTCGGAAAGAGCGTAGCCGATGATGTCCGCCTTTTCCACACGCCCCTTGTCCTTCTCACTGCCGAACACACCCGCAAGGTAAGGGGAAAGACCGAAATGGTCGGTTATCCTTCGGGCATAGAGCTCATATTTCCCTGTTGCCGTCCCAAGGGTATAGCCCTTTTGGGAAAGGCTTTCAAGAGCCTCCTTCACACCCTCGTAGACGGAGTTTTCAAACATCCCCCTCCGGGTGTAGCGCTCCTTGTAGCGGGAAATGACCCTTTCCGCTTCATCCCCCTCTATGCCGCAGAATTCCTTCAGGCTGTACCACAGGGGCGGCCCCACAAAGCGCAGCATATCCTCCGGGGGAGTGTGACCGCATTCTTTCAGTGCAAACTCAAGTGAAGCGGTTATTCCCGGAGCGGATGCCGTAAGGGTGCCGTCAAGGTCGAAAAGGATGGTGGAGTACCTCATCACAGCTTTGCTATCTTTTCTTGGAGAGCACTTTCCTTTTCGGCTATGCTCCGTGACATCTTTGCCTTGTCCTCTGCCAGCTTTGCAGCAAGGGCATCATCCGAAAGAGAGAGCATTTGCACCGCAAGTATGGCAGCATTCTTTGCACCGTTCACGGCTACCGCTGCCACAGGTACTCCCGAAGGCATCTGGACCGTGGCAAGGAGAGCATCGAGACCGTCAAAGGAAGACCTGATGGGTATTCCTATTACAGGCAAAGTGGTGTTTCCTGCCATTACGCCCGCCAGATGGGCTGCCATTCCGGCAGCGCAGATGATAACGCCGAATCCCTCTTCCCTTGCGGAAGCTGCGAAATCCGCAGCAAGAGCGGGCGTTCTGTGGGCGCTCATTATGTGAGCCTCATAGGGTACTCCGAAGCGGTCAAGCTCGGAAAATGCACCCTTCACTACATCGAAGTCACTGTCCGAACCCATTATGACTGCAACCTTTTTCATAAATTCATCCCTTTTCCTTTAAAGCAAAAAGATAAAAAGACTGTGAAACTCACAGCCTTTTGTATACGAAGGTACAACTCACCGCACATTCGCAGAGGAATGTGCAAAGGCAGTCTTCTGTTGAATACATTGATCCGACAAACGCCTTCATGTGAGTTCATCCTTTTAGTTTATTTATCGGCTTACTTGGTGATCCTGAACTGCTTCTCGTAAACCGTTACATCCTCTTCATCGCCGTTGGAAGCGACTATCTTGAATACATAGGTTCCTGCGGACAGATCGTTGAAGCGTATATACTTGTCAAGAACGGAAATGTCGTAGGTCTTGGAGCTGGCAGTAGAGGTCCTGCCTGTTATCAGCTTGCCATTTGTATTGAAGATGCCTGCGGTAACGGAGGTGAGCTTGGTGGTGGAGGAGGTCACCTTTCCGTAAACGGAGAAGGTCCTTCCTTCCTTTATGGTGGAGGGGAGTTCTACAACTCCGCTAGCGGACATTGTGTCGCTTGCACTTGCCTCTTCCTCATACTCATCGTCAGCGGGGACTTCATCATCCTCGTCTGCAAGCTCCTCGTCATCATCAGCTATGATCTCTTCATCGTCATCGTCGGAAATGATGATCTCCTCGGAGTCATCGGCTGTAAGGTCGTCTCCGGAGGCAGCTGTGTCGTTGCTGTCATCGGTGAGGGAACCGTCATCGTCTTCGAGAGAGCCGTCATCATCAAGCTCCTCGTCTCCCTCAAGCTCGCCCTCTACGGGCTCGTCGTCACCGATATACTCATCATCTTCGCCGTCGTATACGGCGGAAGCGGAACTGAGCTCTGCGGAGCCCACGGCAAACTTCTTCTGTACCAGGACCTCCGTGTCACCGCCTTCAAGAGCGGCTGTGATGCGGTAGTAGTAGATGCCGTCGTCCAGCTTGTTGAAGTAAACATATTTGTCAAGTTCCGAAAGGCTGTAGGAATTTCTGTTGGGGGAGGTCTTTATGCCCGTGGCGAGCTTTCCGTCCTCAAAGAACACACCTACAGTCACCGTAGCTATCTTGGAGTTTGCGGAGACTGTGCCCGTAACTCTCAGGGACTTGCCCTTGTTCAGGTGAGCGGGGAGCTCCGTGCCGTTTTTAAGGGTTATGCCGCCTGCGGATGCATTGGCGGTGGAAACTCCGGTGCTTGAGGAGGATGTCTTCTTGGTCGTGGCAGCAGCCGCACCGTTTCCTACAACAAATGTCTTCTCCTCCAGCACATGGTTTGAATAGTCGGAGTTGCTGGCAGTAACACGATAGATGTATGTGCCGGACTTCAGAGTATCGAATTTGATGTACTTGTCAAGTGCCTTGATATTGAAGCTCTTGGAGTTGGGGGAAGTCTTTATTCCTGTGGCAAGCTTTCCGTCGGTGCCGAAAACGCCCACAGTGACGGAGGTTATCTTGGAATCGGAGGAAATGCTCCCGTAAACGCTCACCTTTCCGCCAACGGCGATCCTGTCGGGTATCTTTGATGCGCCCGTCAGCTTCATGCTCGAAGCGGCTGCGGCAGGTGCTGCCGAAGCCTCATCTCCGCCGGTAACTATAAATGCCTGGTTCACCAGGGAATAATTCGTCTCGGAGCCGTTCGTAACAAATACCCTGTAAGTGTACTTCCCTGCGGGCAGCTTGTTGAACTCCACATACTTATCCAGCTTGGAAAGGTCGTAGCTCTTGGAGTTGGGTGTAACGGAGCCGCCGGACATGGCTTTTCCGTTGGCATCGTAAATGCCCACCATGAGCTTTGTTATGGTGGTGGAGCCTGACTTTACGGTACCCCTTACGCTCACTTTCTGCTTTGCACTGATGGAAACGGGGACTTCCGTTCCTCCTGTTATGGTTATCATATCCTCCGCATTCACGGCGCTTACGCTCACGCCGGTATCTATAACGGCGGTGAGAGGAGCAAGAGCCAGAGAAAGGGCGAGTATGCCTGCCAGTTTATTCATATAAGGTCACTCCCTTATTCCTGTAAATGGTCATAATGATTAAATCATTATCAATTATACCACATCAAAAAATCATTGTCAAACGATTTAGTGGCAAATATCCGGTTACAAAATGTTACTTTTTTGTGGATATTTAACAGTGATAGGAACATTATCCCTCACGGAATTTTTTCAACTTTCTGTACAGCATCCCCACGGGAAGTCCCATTATATTGTAGTAATCCCCGGATATGCCGTTGACAATGAGAGCGCCCCGCCCCTGTATGCCGTAGGAACCGGCTTTGTCGAAGGGATCACCCGAATCTATGTAGGACTCTATCTCCTCATCGGAAAGCTCGCAGAACTTCACCACGGACTTCTGGGAAAAGCTCGTTTTCTTCCCCCTGCTCTTCTGTATGAGAGTGACCCCCGTCACCACCGTGTGGCATTCTCCCGAAAGAGTTTTCAGTGTCCTGAAGGCATCCTCACGGTCTGCGGGCTTTCCGTATATCTTTCCCTTGTGGATGACCACCGTATCACATCCGATGACTATGTCATCCGGGTGCTCTGCTGCGGCTGCCTCCGCCTTGATCTCCGACAAAAGCAGCGGTACATCTTCGGCAGGGGTGCCCTCCGGGACTACCTCCTCCGCATTGGTGGGACAAATGAGGAAATCCTCGCTTATCAGGCGGAAAAGCTCCTGCCTTCTGGGTGAGTTTGAAGCAAGTATGTATTTATCCATCGTACTCCACTACTCTGACACTTTCCATCTGGACCTGCTTCAGGGGCTTGTCGCTGTCGTCGGTCTCTACCTGTGCTATCTGCTGGACATATTCATAGCCCTCAAATACCTGACCGAATACCGTATATCTGCCGTCAAGGAAAGGTGTGCCGCCGTGCTCCCTGTAAAGGTCTGCCACCTCCTGCGGGTAGCCGTAGGACTCTATGTCGTTCCCGTAGATGTAGCCTATATCCGTATTCACTATGTAGAACTGGGAGCCGTTGGTGGATGTGCTGCCCGAATTTGCGTATGCCACCGCACCGCTGAAATGGTAGAGCCCTTCCGGGATGCCGCCGTCAAAGCTGCCGCCCCACATACTCTGTCCGCCTTTCCCCGTTCCCTTGGGGTCGCCGCCCTGTATCATGAACTGGGGGATTATACGGTGGAATATGAGCTCATCGTAATAGTTCTGGGAGCAGAGCCCCTCGAAATTCTCGCAGGCAAGGGGTGCGGCTTCCGGGAAAAGCTTGAACTTGATCTCGCCGTAGTCCTTCACCTTTATGATACCGATCTTGTCGCCCTTTTTCGGAGGATCGAAGTTCAGCACACCTCCCTCCGGAAGTGCCATGGTGGTAGTCTCTGCTGTGGTCTCCGCCGGCTGTGCGGCAGCATCGGAGGATGTGGTCTGTGTGCCGCCTGCGCAGGCTGAAAGAAGTGCTGCTGCAAAGCACACGGCTGCTGTCTTTTTAAGATTCATCTTGATCTTTCTTCCTTTGTATTTTACTTTGCTTTCAAAACGCTTATCCTGCGTTTTAGCTCTCTCGACTGTTCCGTAAGCTCCTGACAGGAGGCTGCGGTCTCCTCTGCGGTGGCGGAGTTCTTCGCCACTACCAGTGAGATCTTCTCCAGAGCGGAGTTTACCTGGTCTATATCCTGTGCCTGTCGGGTGGATCTGTCGGATATATCCGCCACCAGCCTTGAAGTCTCTGCTACACGGGCGGAAATGGCATTCATGGAGTCGGTGGCTTCGTAAACAAGGCGCACTCCCTCCTCCACAGCTTCGGATGTGGAGGTTATAAGCTCTCCCGTCTCTCTGGTGGCTTCGGCTGATTTGGAGGCAAGGTTGCGCACCTCGTCCGCCACCACTGCAAAGCCCTTTCCCGCCTGTCCTGCACGGGCTGCCTCCACGGCGGCGTTCAGCGCCAGGATATTGGTCCTGAAGGCGATATTGTCTATGGTGCTTATGATGAGCTGTATCCTGCGGGATCTCTGCTCTATGTCGTTCATGGCGGCTATGAGCCTGCCCATGATCTCATTCTGTTCGTTTGCGCTCTTTTCCGATTCCTTGGAAAGATAGTTGCAGCGCAGAGCGGTCTCGGCGTTTTCCTTCGTCCTTGACAGCACGGAGGATATCCTCTCCGTAAGCTCATCAAGAGCTGCTGCCTGCGTCACCGTGCCGTCCGCAAGTATCTGTGAGCCTGCTGACATCTGTTCTGAGCCTGTGTAGACCTCCCCGGAGGAGCGGTCGATGGAGCTTACTATGTCTGTCATCTGCCGCCTGATGCGGTCAAAGGAGATGTTAATCCTCTCAAAGTCTCCCCTGTAATCAAGGGAGGGGGCTGCGGAGAAGTCTCCTTCCGCCATGCGGTCGAGAACACGGGTGATGTCCTCAATGTAGGTGCTGAGAGTGTGCTTTGTGTCCTGCAGGGCAAGCGCAAAGTCGCCTATCTCATTGTTTGGGAAGCCCTTGTCAAAATCCCGGAAATGGAGGTCGCCGTTTTCCATGGCACGGGCAAGCTCACCGGATTTTACTATCGGCTCCACCGCTGTTTTCTTCAGGGAAAAGGTCATGAGGAAGTAGGCTATGACTATGATGATGGTAGCCACCGTAACTGTCATGCCTATCATGAAGCTCCTTGCACGTTCGCTCTCGGTGGTGGGCATGGCTGAAATGAGCAGCACCTTGTCCCTGTCGTAAAGATCGTCTATATGGGCGGCGGAATAAAGGTAATTCTGCCCTCCTATGTTTATGGTGCCTTCGTGGGTACCGTCTTCAAGTATGTCGTTCACCACATCCTCGGGCAGGAAGAGATCGGGGATGTCAGTATCCTGAGCTGTCTCGCCCTGATCTGCGGGGAGCGCTTCTTCATCCTCCTGTTGGGTCGGTTCACTGAAAAATGTGTTCACATAGAGCTTGTAGCCGTTCTCGGTGCTGACAAAAAAAGCATTTTCACAGCCTGTGCTATTTGCTATGCTGTCAAGTGCCGCCTGAGAGCCGAGATCATACCCCAGAAGCACGGTCCCCACCATCACGCTGTCGGCGCCATAGACTACGGGAGCCATATATACGGCGCTGACCGTCACCCTTTCATCGGATATGTAGCCCGTTACGGTACTGCCGTTGAGAGAGGCTGTTATATCGTAGTAGGAAAGCTCAAAATTATCCGATGCCCAGATCATTTTGCCCTTTTCGTCAGTAAAAAGGCAGTATATATCATCGTTGTCTACCGTATCCTGATATATCTTTGAGAGCAGGACGGCAGAGCTTCCCCTTAATGCGGAACGCACCCTGTCTTCCGAATCCCACATCCTGTATATTTCCCTGAGAGTGTCGATGTTATCCTCCTGACCGCTCCTGAAAACATTCAGTCCCACAGTGGTGATCTTGCGGAAAGTGCGGTCGTTCTGAGAGGAACCGAGTATGATGGAGATGATGACAGACACTGCCAGACTGAAAAATATTATCACAGACACCAAAGCCGAAAAGTGTTTTTGCAGTCTTGTCAATTCCCTCACCTGCCTTTAAGAAACGTCAGGGGCTCATAATACTGATTCTTCCTCGATGTATAGACGATCTCCAAGCCTCAGATCCCTTATATCCAAGCATTTGCGGCTTGTTTCTTGTCTATACATCGGTCAGAAATCAGTATAAACAATCACCCAAGGTAATTTTAGCATATTTGAAAATCGTTGTCAAGTGATAGTGTACGAACAAAAATCCTATTTGCGGTAAATATTTGTTTATACACGATAAGGTGCTTTCAAAGCTGTCTGCCGCTGCCGAAGATCGGCGCCCGAAATGAAAGGCTCCCGAAAATGCACGGTGAGCATTTCCGGGAGCCTTTGAGTCATTCGGCTTCGGTCGTTTTTGAGTCTGCTGTATCACTGAAAACAGCGCTGTCAATGATGTCGTAAATAAACTGCTTGTCGCTCGCCTTTTCGAGCGGCGTATAAACGAACATATAGCCGAAGCTGTCCTTCATTATGGTGCAGAGATGAGAGTTTGCGCCTATCGTATTGTCCGATATCGAATCAAGGTACATGAAACCGTTTCTCTCGGCAACTGTGGAACGGAACTGCTTTACACTTTCGTGTCCGTCCGCCGAAATATTCAGAGCCTTTGCGAAGGCGTTGTAATCCTGTCTTGTGCCGAAGCCGTCGAAATGGCTTGAGCTTTCCATTTTGTCAAGGTACAAAAAGCAGTCGGCATCCTTCTTTGCAAAGACCGCAGCACTCGTGCTGCGTATTTCCTCTAAGGTATCCTCATCAATGGGTTCTCCTTCTGCTTCCTTTCTTGCTATATATTCATCAATAGTCTGCCATATATCCGTATCGATCTTTACGGTCATCTCGCCGAGGGTTATCTCCGTCATATGCTCCTCGGGCTCGGTCTCCTCTGCTGAGGAGCTTTCCTCTGTGACAGTGCTTTCTTCCCTGACAGAGGGGAAGGTGGTAAACTCCGTGGAGGTGACGGGGGAGGTCTCCGACCGATCCTCCTTTTTGCCAACTGTCCTGCTCAGCCCGCAGGACGAGAGCAGAAGCACCGCCGCAAGCAATATCATACTGATTCTTCCCCGATGTATAGGGGATCTCTGCCCGCAAAACCGCATATATCCAGGCTTTTGCGGGCATTTCTTCCATATACATCGGTCAGAAGTCATTATCAGATCTCTTTTCATATCCTTGCCTTTCTTGTCTTAAAAGAGAAGCCATGGCAGAGTGTCATGGCTTTTCGGGCTATTCGGTGTAATTGGTGTACCACGCCATCTCACGGTGATCTTCATCATAATAATTGAAATCACAGAGAAAGTATTCATTTCCCTTTGAGGAGCGGAAATAGTAGAAGGTGACGGGGGATGACATTTCGGTGGGGAACGGGTCGTCAAAGCCTGCGGTCTCCGCTACTCTGTCAAGCTCTGCTCCCGTGTCACGGAAGGTCTTTTTCTCCGTGCGCAGGAAACGGGCTTCCGGGTCTGTCTGCATATGAGCCATCCTCGTGTAGTAGTCGATATCCTCATCCTCGGGTGTCCTGAACACTATATCCGGCAGCTTCACGCTTCCGTAATGCTCATTATCAATGTATTTCGGGCTTTCGTTCCCGACTGCCAGGATAATGTTCCCGTCAAGGCGCTGCTTCATGTTCTGACTCTGGAGCGCTTCTGCGCACTTCAGGGCACAAGCCTGCCCCTTTTCGGCATCGGGTGCAAAGATGATGAGTATATATTCCTCTATGTAGGTGTCGGCGGAGTATGTACAGCCGTATTCGTTGCAGGCGGAGTCCAGTACATCACGGACATTGCCCCTCACCTTTTCCTGCAAAGAGAGCAGGAAGTTGTCCGAGGTCTGGGGTATGCTTCCGAAAGAGGAATTGTCAATATTTATCTCTGTCATCCTGCTTGTCACACGATAATCAAAATCCTGCAGCTCGTCGTGGAGCACGACCTCCGTGCGCTCCCCGCTCTCACTCTTTGAAACGATGGTACATGCACCGTAGCTTCTCTTTGCGGTCTTGTATATCTCCTTTGCGGTGCGTACACGCCCGCAGGAGGTGAGTATCAGGGGTATCAGGAGAAGCAGCGGCAGCAGCCTTTTCAGCCCGTTCATTTTACTATGAGAGCCTTTGTATCGAGTCTGTCTTCTCTCTCCAGTACTTCTGCGCCGTAGCCGCTCCCGTTGTAAAGGTCAAACATGTAATCATATTTGTCAAGGGCACCCTCTGTCATTTCATAGCCGTAGATGACATTTATCTCGTCGGAGGTCTCATCGTAGTAGATGACGAAATTGCCCTTTTCCAGCTCCTTGGCTATGGTGCCTGCGGCGGGGTTGCTGGTGGTGCTCACGGTGTGGCTGCTCTTCTGCTGCCTGAAATATGTCCTGAGCGTGGACTGCACCTTTTCAAGGGGATCGCCGCTCTGGGAGGCAAGTATCTTCTTCAGGTCGCTGCCGGTGGCTTTGAGGCCGTAGTTCCCTGTGATGACGGTCAGGGGATAGGAATAGAACTCATTTGCCGATGTGCCCTTTTCGGGAGCTGTTACGGCGTTGAATACCGAATAGGTGTCGGGCTCCATGGAAAGCTCGAAGGAGCCTGCTGCCAGCTTCTTGTTCTTCTTTTTCACCTTGGAATATGCGATTATCTCCACATTTCCCTCATAGTTCTTGGGAAGGGAAACGGAGTTCTTCTTCATGGTCTTGTACTTGCTCATTTTGCGGGTGCTGCTGTTATAGGTATTTATGACATAGCAGTAGGCATTGTCCACCTTGTCCCATGTAACTACCGTGGAACCGGTGTTCTTGTAATAGTACCTGATACCGGTCACAGCAGGCAGTTCCTTGGAAGCTGCACAGCTTACTGTGCTTACGGGGGAAAGGTCGGCAGGAGCCGAAACAAAGGCAGTTGCCACTGTCATGGACATAAGGGCTGCGGCGAATATCTTTGTGATCCTTTTCATGTCGTCATCTCCTCACAGGAAAAAACAATTATGTAAAAATATTATCCCTTAAATTGTATAACAAATTAACAGAATTGTCAATGTGATTACAAAAACTTTGACAATTTTTACGGTAGGATATAAAAACCCGGCAGGATAATTGTAAATATTCAACAAGATGAGATCGCAGAAGCAATAAATCCCCCTTTTCCGCAGGGAAAAGGGGGAGATATCATGCGTTATAGCTCTGACCGAGCTTAATGGCTCTGAGATTGTTTTCGATAAGCTGAGGCTTTGTGGGGGGGACGATCTTTTCAAAGGCAGACTTTACGTCCTTGTCGGATATGATGCCTGTCTTTGCAGTGATGAGCCCCAGAAGGATGATATTTGCTCCGCCTTTCAGACCCTGCTCCTCCGCAAGAGAGGTGGCGGGTATCTCATAGAGCTCTATGTCCTTTCTGTCGGTGCGGGAGTCAACAAGGGTGCTGTCGATGAACACCTTTGAACCGCTTTTTGCGTGGTCGATGAACTTCACGAAGGAGGGTTCGTTCATCACCATGAGTATATCCGGCTCATAGACCGTAGGGGAGCCGATAGGGTCATCTGAGAGTATAACGGAGCAGTTGCAGGTGCCGCCTCTCATTTCCGGACCGTAGGAGGGGAGCCATGAGACTTCAAGACCTGCGGAAAGACCGCAGTATGCCAGTACCTTTCCCGCAAAAAGGATGCCCTGTCCGCCGAAGCCCGCCAGAAGTATCTCGCTCGTCATTACGCTTCCTCCTTTACATCGGCAGTGATATCCTTATAAACGCCCAGAGGGTAGTAGGGGATCATTTCGGTCCTTACTCTCTCGTTTGCCTCGATGGGTGTCATGCCCCAGTTGGTGGGACAGGCAGAAAGTATCTCCACGATGGAGAATCCCAGACCCGCCTTCTGGATCTCAAATGCCTTGCGTATAGCCTTCTTTGCATCACGCACGTTCTTGGGGCTGTCCACGGAAACACGCTGTGCAAATGCAGTGCCGGTGAGGGTGGATACCATTTCGCACACTCTTACGGGGTAGCCTGCCACCTTCGGGTCTCTTCCGTAGGGGGTAGTCTGTGTCACCTGTCCGGGAAGGGTGGTAGGAGCCATCTGACCGCCTGTCATGCCGTATATGGTGTTGTTGATGAATATGACGGTTATGTTTTCTCCTCTTGTAGCGCTGTGGACGGTCTCTGCCGTACCTATGGCAGCCAGGTCTCCGTCTCCCTGGTAGGTGAATACGAACCTGTCGGGGAGAGAGCGCTTCACGCCTGTTGCAACGGCGGGGGCACGGCCGTGTGCCGCCTCTATCATGTCACAGGCGAAATAGTCATAGCTCATAACGGCGCAGCCTACGGGACATACGCCCACGGTCTGACCTTCTATGCCCATCTCGTCGATGACCTCTGCTACCAGTCTGTGTACCAGACCGTGAGAGCAGCCGGGACAGAAATGTGTGGTCACATCACAAAGTGAATGGGGTCTTTCGTAAACCATTTTCTTTTATCGCTCCTTAATCCGGATCATATATCGTTTCTTGCCACATCCTCATAGGTCTCTCTGCGGACTATGAGACGGGTCTTTTTATCCTTTACCATTACCACCGGTGCATTGGGCACTCTGTTGTAGTGGGATGCCATGGAGTAGCAGTAGGCTCCCGTGGACAGCACCGCAACGATATCCTTTTCCTCTGCGTGCTGCAGTGGCATATTCTCGCCTATAAGGTCTCCCGATTCACAGGTGCGCCCCGCAAGGGTGATGATCTCATCCTTGGGCTCGTTTGCCTTGTTTGCCACTGTTACGGTGTATTCGGACTTGTACAGTGCATAGCGGGGATTGTCGGGCATACCGCCGTCAATGCCTATATATGTGCGTATATCCGGTATGGTCTTTCTTGATCCTACGGTGTAGAGAGTAAGTCCCGCAGGTGCTGCAACGGAACGCCCCGGCTCTATCATCATAAAGGGGACTTCAAGATCCTTTGCCCTGCAGCACTCCTTCACCCTTGCTGAAACCCTCTTCATATAGTCGCCGTAGGGAACGGGGATGTCCTTTTCGGTATACTTTATGCCGAAACCGCCGCCCAAAGAAAGATCCTTTATGGTGATGCCCTCGTCACGCAGCCTGCCTATGAAATCTATCATGACCTCCGCCGCCTTTTCAAAGGGGGCGATATCGTGTATCTGGGAGCCTATGTGACAGTGTACGCCGGAAAGCTCTATCCCGGGAAGTGCAGAGCACTCCTTTGCAGCGGTGAGCGCCTCTCCGGTTTCTATGGCAAAGCCGAATTTGCTGTCTATCTGCCCTGTCATCACGGCTTCAAAGGTGTGAGCCTCCACACCGGGCTTGAGCCTCAGTACGACCCTTGCGGTCTTTCCCATGCCCACAGCGATGGAGGAAATGCGCCTCAGCTCCTCTATATTGTCGCAGGTAATGCGCCCTACGCCGTTTTCAAGGGCGTAAACTATTTCCTCGTCCTTCTTGTTGTTGCTGGTGAAAACTATCCTCTCCGCAGGAAATCCCACCGAAAGAGCGGTGTATATCTCCCCGCCGGAAACTGTGTCAAGACCGATCCCCTCATCCTTCATTATCCTGCACATTTCCTTGCAGCAAAAGGCCTTTGTGGCGTAGCATACCATGCCGCCGCCGTAGTTTTCCTCTATGGAGGCTTTGAACTCCCTGCACGCCCTTCTCACCGTATCCTCGTCCATCACATAGACGGGGGTGCCGTATTCTGCGGCGATATCCACGGTATCGACACCGCCTATACAAAGGTGACCCTTGCTGTTCACGCTTAAATTATCCATGCCGATCATTCCTTTTTGTCATTATATATGATATCAGCTCATCTATCCATTCCGGAGCTTTCTCATTCCCAATGGGTCTTATCTGTCCGTTTCTGTACGCTGCGGATAAGACAAAGCCGTTTTCGTTATCGTAGAAATACGCTTCATTGCAGTAGGGGAGTATTCTCAGTATATCTTCATACCTTTTTGCGAATCTGCGCCTTACATCCTCGGAGGGGGTGCTGTGCCCGCCTTTTGCGACACGGTTTGCTATCCTTTTTATGCTCTCCTCTGCGGAGGAAATGCCTATGTAGTAAAGGCGGATGCTGTAACCTTTTTCTCTTGCAAGAAGTATGTTCTTAAGGGTGCGTATACCCGAAAGAGTCGTTTCCTGTGTAAAGTCAACATCATCTGCTATGCATCTGCCGATAAGTGACAGAGCGGCTTTTCCGCCTTTCAGCCTATCACCGCCGTGCTCTTTTACGATCTTATTGGTATCGACTATTACGCCAAGGTCATTCCTTTCAACGGAGAATACCCCCGTGAAGCTGCTTTTTCCTGTTCCGTTTACGCCGCCTATGATAGTATAAGCTTTCATGGTCTTATGTACGGGAAACTTCCTCGATTATCTCTCTCAGCCTTTCTGCGCCCTCTCCCGTTTCTGCGGAAAAGCACACATGGGTGATGTCGTCAAAACATTCTATCTCCCGGGAGAATGCAGCCATGCGAGCCTCCCGCTCGGTCTTTTTCAGCTTGTCCGCCTTTGTGAACACTATGATGAACGGTATCTCCGAGTCTATGAGGAAATCTATCATCATGTTATCATCGGCAGTGGGCGGGTGCCGCATATCTATCAGCTGTATCAGCAGCCGCAGATCCCTGTCGTCCTTCAGATAGCCTTCAATCAGCCCTGCCCAGCGTTCCTTTTCACTTTTTGAGCGCTTGGCGTAGCCATAGCCCGGAAGATCCACAAGGAAAATGTTTTCAAGGGTGTAGAAGTTTATGGTGGTGGTCTTTCCGGGAACAGCCGATACCCTTGCAAGGCTCTTTCTGTTGAGCAGCTTGTTGATAAGGGAGGATTTTCCCACATTCGACCTCCCGGAAAAAGCTATCTCGGCTCTGTCCGACGGAGGTATCTGCCTGAATTCTCCGAAGCTCTTGTAAAATTCCGCCTTGTTGTAGTTCATCTGCTCAGAACCCCACCTTCACGCTTTCCCTCTTGTTTTCGGAGGGGTGCTTTGTCAGTGCGGTCTCCAGCACATCGGTCATCTTTTCAGCATAAACGAAGTTCAGGCTCTTTTTTATCTCTTCATCCACTTCGTCCAGATCGGCAGCGTTCCCCTTGGGGATGATGACGGTCTTCATGCCCTCTTTGTAGGCTGCCATGGTCTTTTCACGCAGCCCGCCGATGGGGAGCACCTTTCCGTGAAGGGTTATCTCTCCCGTCATTGCCACATCGCTGTGAACGGGGATGCCCGTCAGTGCGGATACAAGGGCAGTGGTCATGGTCACACCTGCGGAAGGACCATCCTTCGGGGTGGCACCCTCCGGTGCATGGATATGTATATCCTTATCCATGTAGAAGGTACTGTCTATGCCGTATTCATCCGCAATGGAGCGCACGAAGCTCACGGCAAGGCGGGAGCTTTCCTGCATCACTTCGCCCAGAGAGCCTGTTGCCTGCACACTTCCCCTTCCATCGTTTACGAGCACCTCAAGAGGCATTATAACGCCGCCTGCGGAGGTCCATGCAAGACCGTTCACTATACCGACGCTGTCCGTCTTTGCGGCAGCGGTATCGTAGTATTTTCTGTGACCCAGGTACTTTTCCAGATCGGAGGGAGTTATCTTTACCTTTTTGGTGCCCTCGTTCTCCGCATTTTCGCCCTGTCCTCCCTCAACTATCACCTTTGCCGCCTTCCTGCAAAGGGATGCTATGACCCTTTCCAGTTCACGGACTCCCGCCTCTCTCGTGTAGCCGTCGATAACGGCATAAAGGGCAGGGTCGGTGATCTTCAGCATGGAGCGCTTCATACCGTGGGCTTCAAGCTGCTTCGGTATAAGATGATCGTGGGCTATATGGAACTTTTCCTCACGGGTGTAGCTTGAAAGCTCTATTACCTCCATTCGGTCAAGGAGGGGAGGGTCTATGGGGGAAAGGTCGTTGGCAGTGGTGATGAACATTACCTTTGAAAGGTCAAAGGGGATATCAAGATAGTGATCCCTGAAATTAACGTTCTGTTCGCTGTCAAGCACTTCAAGGAGAGCGGAGGAGGGGTCTCCCCTGTAATCCCTTGATATCTTGTCTATCTCATCCAGAAGTATGAGGGGATTGGAGCTTTTTGCCTCTGTCAGGGCGCTTATGATGCGTCCGGGCATTGAACCGATGTAGGTCTTTCTGTGACCTCTTATGTCGGATTCATCCCTTACGCCGCCCAGAGCGATGCGCACATATTTTCTTCCCAGTGACTTTGCAATGGACTTGGCAACAGAGGTCTTTCCCACTCCCGGAGGACCGTAAAGACAGATTATCTGTCCCTTGGACTCGGGTGCCAGCTGCCGCACGGCAATAGTCTCCAGTATGCGCTCCTTCACCTTTTCAAGACCGTAGTGATCCTTGTCAAGCTGCTTTTTCACACGGACTATATCCGCCTTTTCCTTGGTGGTGACATTCCACGGAAGATCCAGTACGGTGTCCAGGTAGGTCTTTATCACCGCAGTTTCCGGAGAGGAGGAGGACATGGAATACAGCCTGTCTGCCTCTCTGAGGAGCTTTTCCTCGCTTTCCGGTGATAGTTTCAGTTCCGTTATCCTGCTGCGGTAATCATCCGCATCGGCTGCATTGCTCTCGCTTTCGCCCAGCTCGTTTTCAAGCGCCTTTATCTGCTCACGCAGTATGAACTCCTTCTGGGATCTGTCCATCTGCACACGGAACTTGTCCTGGAGCTCGTTCTGGAAGCTGAGTATCTTTACCTCCTCATCCAGTACCTCTATAAGTGAAGTGAGCTTGTTCCTTATACCGTTGGCTTCGAGCAGGTACTGCTTCTTGTCTCCGCTTATGGGCAGTGATACGGCTATATTGTCAAAGACCCTGTCCGGGTCGGTGGCGTTCATGACTATCTTCACATAGTCCGGAGGCATTTTCGGCATATGCTCGGCAAATTTGGAAAAAAGTGACTTTACCTCTCTGAGGAGGGCTTCCGTCTCCTCGGCGGAGATCCTGTCCTTTCTTTCGTTTATCCGCTTTACCGTGACTTCAGGGTAGGGTGTGTCGTTGGAGTCCTTCACCTCCGTGGGACCTGCGGCTATCTTCGCCTTGTACAGTCCTTCAAGGACGGCTCTTGCCGTTCCCCCCTGTACCCTAAGGAACTGGGAAACATTTGCGACCACACCTATAAGGCTCACCCTGCCGTCATCACCGTTTTCATCCTCTTCAACGGCAGTGACGAATATCCTGCTGTCGGAATTGACGGCAGTATAAAGGGCGGCTACCGCATCCTGCCTTGATATCTCAAGATGCATGGTAACGCCGGGAAAGAGGGCGGCTCCCATAAGACCCAGCATCGGGTACCGCAGGGCTTTTACCCTTACGGGCTTTACCGTTTTGGTCTCATCCATTTGAATTAACTCCTATATCTGTGTATCATCTGTTATTCAGGCATTCCTGCAGCTGCAGTATTCACACTCCGCAAATTTTCCCGTGAAGCTGCGGGGCAGGTACTTTTCCTTTTGGGTTATGCACTTGGGGTTCCTGCACTGCATATCCGCTGTTTCGCCCTTCAGAAGAGCATTGGGCTTCATAGGGTCATTGAGCACCGTGAGTATGAGCGCCATTCTTGCAAAGACCCCGTAATGAGCCTGCTTGAAGTACATGGCTCTCGGATCTTCATCTACATCCATGGTTATCTCGTCTACTCTCGGCAGGGGGTGCATAACTATAAGATCCTTTTTGCCCTTTGCCAGCTTTGCGGGATCCAGTGTGTAGACATCTTTCAGTCTAAGGTATTCTTCCTCACTTGAAAAGCGCTCCTTCTGCACTCTGGTCATATACAGCATATCAAGGGAGCCTATCGCATTTTCAAGGGAACTCTCTTCTGTGTAGCTGCAATGGGCTGCATCCAGCATATCCTTTATGTAATCGGGCATTCCAAGCTCCGGAGCGGATATGAGGACAAAGTGTATGCCCTTGAATCCGCAGAGAGCCTTACACATGGAATGTACCGTGCGCCCGTTGAGAAGGTCGCCGCAGAGACCGATGGTAAGGTCTTCGAGCCTGCCCTTTTCCCTGTAAAGGGTCAGCATATCGAGAAGTGTCTGGGAGGGGTGGAGATGGGAACCGTCACCTGCGTTTATTATGGGACAGTCCGCCGTAAGAGCTGCTGCCTTTGCCGCACCCTCCTCCGGGTGACGCATCACAAGTATATCGGAATATGAAGAAACTATCTTGGTGGTGTCTTTAAGGTTCTCGCCCTTTGCCACGGATGAGGTGGCAGGGTTGTCAAAGCCGATTATGGTGCCTCCCAGTTTCAGCATTGCGGTCTGGAAGGACATCTGTGTTCTTGTGGAGGGTTCGTAGAATAAGGTGGCCATTATCTTGCCCTGTGCTGCGTGAGCGTATTTGTCCGGGTCGTCATATATATCGGAGGCGAGCTTTACAAGGCTCAGCCACCACTCGGTGCCGTAGTCAGTCAGGTCTATAACATTGGTGTATTTGGATGTGAACATAATAAACCCTCCGTCACAGGTGTTCATAATAAGAAACAGTTGTATCGGCGTGCCGTGAGCTATACCGGCACATCAAACCATTTTAACATACTGCAAAGCAAAAATCAAGTATTTTTTATGAACGGGGCCGGTATGGGCGGTGTGAGTGCAGCCGCCATGGAAAGAGCATTTTAGAGAGGGTAGCTTTACTGTCCGGCATTTTAAGGTGCAGCCCGCCTGTCACTTCGGCGCTGCAGCTGTTCATCTGATCATATCATACAGCGATAATGATTTCAATACATATATAATAAACGGCGGCGGACTTTCATCCGCCGCCGTCATAAAAGCTGTTATCAGGTATCTACCTTGTCAACATCATCGGGATCCATGTGGTAAACCTCATATACCGTGATGACGAGAGAGCCTTCTATGCGAGCCTCTTCTACTGTTTCACCGTTTTCGTTGGTGGTGGTAGTGGTTTCTGCGGAGCCTGCAAAATCAGCCTCACAGGTGTCAAGATAAATATTCTTGTCGCTGTCTCTTATGGTGTTTATAACATTGTAGACAGTTTCCCAGTCCTCGGGAGCGCAGTTGTAACCGATGGTCACTACGGTACCGCCGACTGTGGTGGTGGGAGCCTCTGCGGGATAGTTGCTCTCATGCATCCAGTATTCCTCATCACCCATCTGGTGAGCGATGTCGGCGTTGAACTTCATGTCGTAGTTTGCATTGGTCTCATACTGAGTGTATTCGCCCAGTGCGGTAGCCGTGGAGTCTGTGATCTCTACGGAGGTGATATTCATCTCGGGGTTCTCGGAAAGAAGAAGATCCTTTACCCAGATGGATATCTTGTGAGCTTCATTGAACTCACGCTCGTTGAGGAAGGTCTGCTGTACTTTAGCTACCTCGTCAACATCGTTCTTGAGCTGCTCTTTAAGGCCGGGGAGAGTAGCTATCTTGTCTTCAAGCTGCTGCTTTTCCTGCTCCTTGGCTGCAAGTCTTGCCTGTGCAGCCTGCATATCCTCATACTTCGGCTTGATGAGAAGGAGACCGCCTGCGATGAACACCGCTACTACTATAAGGATAAGGAATATGATCTTATCTCTTCTGCTAAGCTTCATGCTCATTTACTGTGCCACCTCCTCAGTGTTCTCTGCCTCTTCTTCGGTCTCTGCCTCGGGTTCCTCGACCTCATTGGCGGCATATGCCATAGTCATTTCCCACTTGAACTCATCCGTAGCGGGCTGAGTGATGCCGTCTGCTACTTCTGTTTCCTCACCCTCTTCAACGGTATAGCCGGTGTAGGTGATGTTCTTGTACTTGTTGAGATCGTAGATAGCCGCAACGATGTTATCTACCTCGTTGTAATCCTCGCCGACCTCGGAAGCAAGTGTAAGTGAAACGCTGCCGTCAGAGAAAGAGTAGGTCTCTATATGGGCATTCTCGGAAACGCTGAGGATAGTCTCTATGAGCTCTTCTATATCCTCTCTCTGGAGCTTGGGCTTTGTCTCGTAGTTTCTCTGTGCCTGATCCAGATCGGACTTGAAGCCTGCCACCTTGGCGATCTTTGCCTCTGTTGCATCCACCTCGGCGCTTGCCTCTACCTGTTCGGGGGCATTCATCCACTCATCTATCTCGGCGCACTTCTTGTCGTCGCTGTTGATGGCGTTGTTGAAGCCCAGCCAAACCGCACCTACAACTGCGCAGGAGAGAAGGAGAGTGAAGCCCACGGATGCGAAGAATCCGGAACCTGCGTCTGTCTTGCCCTGTGTGGCATCTGTTTCCAGGAGGTTGATACGGTCTGTGTTCTTGTCGGAACGGAACATGGCGCCTATGGCGTTTGCATAGGACTGGAACTCTATGTTCTCGTAGCCGGCGATGTTGTTGGGAACACCTAGAAGGGAGGTGGTTATATCCTGACCCTCAAGGGAGTTGGTGAGTCTGATATACTCGGAAGTGTCACCGTAGAAGGTAACGTTCTGGATGGGGTTCTGAGGGCTCTTGGAGCGGTGGAACTGGATCATTCTGACGATGTTCTCGTTTACCGCCTCGAAGATATAGTCCTCGGAGTTGTCATAGTCCGCAGGATCTATGGACGCAAATCTTGCGAAGGAGAGCTGACCGTTCTCATAGAGGTTGATAGACACGAAAGTGGGGTCTATCTGAACGGCGAGCATAGGCATCTTGGCAAGGTTCTTCCTGTCGGAAAGGATTATCCTTGAAATGGAGTTACAGGTGACTGTTACGGATCTCAGGGAGATGGACAGCATCTGGAAAACTTTTCTGAACGCATCGACCACGTCGAAGGGGCAGGCGGTCGCAAGAATCTTCAGAGCCGCATTGCCCTCCTGCTCGGTCTCACCGGCTACGGAGTAGGCCACGGAGTAATCCGTACCTGTGCCCATGGTGTGCTGCATCTGGTTGGTGACCATCGTCAGCAGCTGGGTGTTGGTCTTTGCCTTGGGGATGGCAAGTTCCTTGAACATTACAAGGTTGGAGGAAAGGGTAACTACCGCTTCCTTGTCATCCATTCTTCTTGATTTGAGCTCATCGTTTATAATGGTCGCTACCTTGGGGATATCCTTGATATGACCGTTAATGATAATACCTTCCTGAATGTCGATGGTGGTGGCGGAGGAAACTCTTACCTTGCCTCTCTGCTCCGTACCTTTGACTATTCGGATATGTCTATCAGTAATATCAAACGAAAGCATTCTCTTCACCTCTCAAAAAATTTGGTTTAAGCTAAAGGGATCACGCCCTGTATCTTACTTTTGACTGTCTGTCTCTGCTTATGCGATGTTGCCCATGGAGTTGTAGATCGCAGGAAGTATACCGGCGATAACGCCACCTATGCAGACACCCATAAAGATGATCATGACAGGCTCGATAAGTCCTACAAGTCGTGTGATAGCTTCGTCGGATTCTTCCTGATAGAAAGCCGCAGACTTTGTAAGGATGGTATCAAGTGCACCGGATTCCTCACCGACAAGGATGATGGAAACGAACATGGACTCGAAGATACCTGTTCTCTGTATGGAGGAGGAAAGGGATTCGCCCTGCTTTACCTCGTCGACGACTGTTTCAAACTTCTTGGAAACATAGAGGTTGTTGAGTATGGCGGAGGACTTTTCAAGGCATTCCACCATAGCGATACCCGATGAATAAAGAGATGCGAGGGTGGAGCCGAAGCGGGCGGTGTAAACCTTTACAACCAGGGGACCTACGGGCTTTATCTTTATGATCGCCTGGTCGAATTTATACCGTATGTCGGGCACCTTCAGGGCATATTTGATACCGAATACCAGACCAACGATGATGATGATTATCAGCCACCAGTAAGCCTTGATGCCGTCGGAGAACTTGAAGAGGAAGCCTGTAAGGCCGTGCATATCCTCTTCTGTGAGAAGATCCTTGAATGTAGGCATGATGAATGTGAACATGATGATAACGATGGCAACGCAGAGCACCGACAGGATGATAGGATACACCATGGCGGACTTTACCTTGTTGGTCAGCTTTGCATCATTGTCGTACTGGGTCTCCATCTTGACCATTACCATGTCAAGATTACCGGATGCCTCGCCGGCTTCGATCATGGAGATGAAGAAGTTGGGGAATGCGCCGTCCTGCGCCTTGCACGCCTCCGAGAAGGATACACCCTTCTGAACGTCCTCGTAGATCTCTCTGTAGATCTGCTTGTTTGCTTCCTTTTCCTGCTCCTTCTGCATGATGTCGAGCGTCTTTACCAGCGAAAGACCCGAGGTCATCATGGCAGACATCTGGCGGCAGTCGATAGCAAGCTCCTTGGTAGTGAACTTATGCAGGCTTTTCTTATCATTGCCCTTGGCTTCACGGTAATCCGAACAGAAAAGACCTTTTTCGTGGATCTTGTCGAGAAAATCGTTGACATCCTCGGCAGTCATACGCTGATTCTTGACTGTATTACCCTGAACATCCGTGGCAGTGTAGATATAAGTCTTCAATACTGACACCTCCGAATACCTTTCTATATAGTATTGTTGCGGCTTTTCTCATCGCCGCCATCCTGGGCATACAGCAAAGAATACCCATTTATTAGATTATAGCATTTTTGACTATGATTTACAATATGTGATTTTCACCAAATTGTCACCATATATTATGTCTTTTTTAACAATTGACAAATTGAGCTTTTTGTGCATACAAGATGAAGCACAAAGGAGCACCGCACGGAAAGGCTCTTTCGGGGCAATGCCGCTGCGGTGCCATTATTTTACTTTTTATCCATATTCAAATCAAGCGAAATTCATTTTTATATGTTAAACTTCAATGTGTATGCGTAAAGAATATCGAGAGTGATGTCCGCAGGTGCGGGCAGCCGCATTGGATGCGGTGCGAACATACCGATGACTTCTCATGTCAAGATGTGTGCTCGGAAAGGAAAACAGAATATCATGGATGTATTTGACGTCATAAATATGTGCGGCGGTCTGGCACTCTTCCTCTACGGAATGAGCCTCCTCAGCGAAAAACTGGAAAAGATCGCAGGCGGCCGTCTCGAAAGGATCTTTGAAAAGCTGACCTCAAACCGTTTCAAGGGCTTTTTCCTCGGTATGCTGGTGACAGCTCTTGTACAGTCCTCCACTGCCACTACCGTTATGCTGGTCGGCTTCGTGAACTCCGGTCTTATGCGCCTGTCCCAGGCTATCTCCGTTATTATGGGCGCAAACGTGGGCACCACAGTCACCACATGGATACTGGCTCTGTCGGGGCTGGAGGGCGACAACATCTTCATAAAGCTTTTCAACCCCATGGTATTTTCGCCTATCCTGGCTCTCATAGGCATTATCATGAGGATGATGTCCAAGAACGACAGGAAAAGGGATATAGGCGGCATCTTCATAGGCTTTGCCATACTAATGACGGGTATGTCCATCATGACATCCTCCGTAGCGCCTCTGAAGGATTCCCCCAAGTTCATAAGCCTCCTCACCATATTCAAGAACCCTGTTCTGGGTCTTGTGGTGGGAGCCGTCATCACCGCCATACTCCATTCATCGGCTGCATCCGTCGGTATGCTCCAGGCTCTTTCCGCCTCCACCAAGTCCTTCACCTTCGGCATGGCTATCCCCATAATACTGGGTCAGAATATAGGCACCTGTGTCACGGCTCTTGTATCCTCCGTGGGAGCCAACAAGAATGCCAAGCGTGTTGCGGTCACTCACCTCTACTTCAACATCATAGGCTCTGTTGCGGTGCTCATCATCTACCTTGTAGCGGATGCCTTCATAGATTTCTCCTTCAAGGATGCCACTGTCACCGGCTTTTCGGTGGCGATAGTCCACACTATCTTCAATGTGTTCACCACGGCTCTTCTCCTGCCCTTCACCGAGGTGCTTGAAAAGCTCGCCTACCTTACCATCAAGAACGATCCCGACAACGAGGCTGAGATCCCCGTTGTGCTGGATGAGCGCTTTCTTGCCACTCCCGGTATGGCGATAGAGCAGTGCCGCAATGTCACCAACAGGATGGCATCCATTTCCAAGAATACCATTTCCCTTTCCATAGACCTTATCAAGGATTATGACGAGGACAATGCTCAGATGGTCATTACCGATGAGGATCTTGTGGACAGGTACGAGGATCTGCTGGGCACTTACCTTGTAAAGCTCTCCTCCCGCAGCCTTACCCCGCAGGACAATAAGAGCGTTTCCTCCATCCTCCACGCCATAGGCGACTTCGAGCGTATCTCCGACCATGCGGTGAACCTGCTGGATTCCGCAAAGGAGCTTTCCGAAAAAGGCATAGAGTTCTCCGGCAGCGCAAAGAGAGAGCTTGATGTGCTTTTCAGAGCCCTTGAGGATATACTGAAGATAACCGTTCGTGCCTTTACATCCAACGACATAGATGAAGCACGGAAGGTGGAGCCTCTTGAAGAAGTGGTGGACAACCTCTGCGGTGAGATGAAGAACCGCCATATACTCAGGCTCCAGGAGGGTCAGTGCACCATAGAGCACGGCTTCGTGTTCTCTGATATACTAACGAATGTTGAGAGAGTTTCCGACCACTGTTCCAATGTGGCTGTAAACATCATCCAGATAAGCGACGGCTCCTTTGAACACCACGAATATCTGCAGAACCTCAAGAAGGATGACAACGAAGAGTTCATGCGCCAGGTGGATGAATACTCTCTCAGGTATCTTCTTCCCCAGAGCGAGGCCTGAAAAGGCAAATAACCGAAGAATCGACCGTTGGATATGAAAAACAAGATCACTGTTAATTTAAAAGGCTATATGTGCGGCTACAGCAAGCTGGCACGTTCTACCGTAAAGGGCGGTATGTTCTATCTCATAGATACTGCCACCGGCTTTCCTGTCTATTCCGGGCTTTTGGGAGAGCCCGTTTACGACAAGGATTCCGGGGATATGGTGCGCATCGCCGATTTTTCGGATTTCAACAAGACCGGAAAGTATTTTATAAAGGTGGGTTTCAGGCGCTCCCTTGATTTTGAGATATCCCTGAACCCCTATGACAGTCTTTTTGTAAGCTCTCTTTCCGCCATACACACCAACCGCTGCGGCTATCAGCCCACTGCATATACTATTTTATATCAGAAGCATTTCAGGCATCAGCCGTGCCACAGGGTGAGGCTGGAGCTCAACGGTGTCATGACCGACGTTTCCGGCGGGTGGCACTGCGGGGGAGGATATGACAGGGATACCTGTGCCGTAATTCTGACCCTTGCAAACCTGCTCTACTCCATGAAGCTGTTCCCCAAGAGCTTTACGGGGGAGAACAGAGCGGCTGTGGCTGCCGAATGCAGGTGGGGCCTCAAATACATACTGAAGCTCCAGAACACTTCCGACGGCAGCGTGTGCGACGGTATTTTTTCCGAGAAGAAGCCCTCTGCCTTTTCACAGCCTCCAGAGGAGGACGGCGAGTCTTATGCGCCGGCAGGCTGCTCCTGTGTGACGGCGCTGCGCTTTGCAGCCGTGTGCGCACTGGCTGCCGTGCTGTTCAGAGCCGACCAGAACTTTGCCAAAAGACTGGCGGGAGCCGCAAACCTTGCATGGCTCTATGTGTGCTCCACGGAGGAGTACGCATCCTATCGCGGCAGACTGGGGGGGACCTCCGAGGACGGAACGCCCGGACCCCTTGAATCCGACTTTATGTGGTGTGTCTGCGAGATGTACAATATGACAGGCATTTCGGATTTCCTTGATGTGATAGTCTCCAAATACGCCTATTCCGGCTTTACGGGCTTCGGGGATCCCATGACGGGCTCCTATGCTGCCCTTGCCTATATACTCTCCTCACGCCGCAAGGAGCTTTTTGTGGATACATTTATCCGCCGCAGGCTCACCGAATACGCAAACAGGCTTTGCCTTGCCTGCAGTGCCAATCCCTACGGAGTCCCCTGTGAATCTACCGGCGGCTACGCTTTCGGTACGGCATACAGGGTGGCAGGCTCTGCCCAGAGCCTTATACTTGCCTATCTTATCTCCGGAGATGACCGCTATCTGAAGGATGTGCTGGGCTGCACCTCATACCTTTTCGGCTCAAATCCCTGTGCAAGGGCTTTTGTGACGGGAAATGAGAGGGGCTTCGTACACTCTCCACACCACAGGCTCTCTGCCTTTCTCCAGTCCGACGAATGTGTTGAAGGCATGGCAGTGAGCGGACCGGACTCCGAAAGTACGGATGTCTACACGAGCTGGGTGCTGAATCACGACGACCCGCCTGCCCTGTGCTATGCGGACGACCTTTTCAGCGAGGCTACGAACGAGCCCTCTGTGCCGTTCACGGCATCCCTCATCTTTATATGGGCATTTTTCCGTGATGTGGGTCAGAGTGCCCTGCGGCGCTCCACCAGTCCGTTTACTCTTTACTGGAAGAACCTTGAGGACAGGGCTCAGGAGGAAAGGGGAAATACCCCGTCGAACCAGCTTTAAAGCCATCCATTCGGCTTCGGATATTGTCTCTTGGACAATATCAACAAAAATTCGCCTTCAAATTTTATATGAAATTTGCTGTAACTCTTGACAAATTCAAAAATTCGTTATATAATAAATGAGTTACATCTATCTGTAGCCTTTCTTTTTGAAAGGTGGCCGGCTCGGTCGGCACTCAGCTTCGGAAGCTGAGCATTCTCCTGCCTCGGTCGATGAAGGATCTGCGGTACAGGGGTGCGTGGATGCACCGGTGCATATCCGTCAGAGAGTTTCGTTGAGACAGGCAGCAAAGGGAGGGAATTTGAATGGCAGAAGTCAGAGTCAGAAGCAACGAGAACCTGGATGCAGCTCTCAAGCGTTTCAAGAGAGACTGTGCAAGAGATGGCGTCATTGCTGAGGTCCGTAAGAGAGAGCATTATGAAAAGCCCTCTGTAAAGCGCAAGAAGAAGTCTGAGGCGGCTCGTAAGCGCAAGTATTGATAGTCTGCTGCTGTGCGGCTGTCAGCCGGTGCAGCGAGGATCAGGCGCAAAGACCGATTCCGGCCGGAGCTGTAATTCCGGCCGGTTTTACTTTTTGATAGACACTATGTGAATGGTTTTTAAGGATAGTATATGAAAACATACCATATTTATATAGTACGCCACGGGCTCACTCTTGCAAACGAGGAGGGCATCTACATAGGACGCACGGATCTGCCCCTTTCGGAAGGCGGCAAGGAGGAGCTTCGTGATCTTATGTCAAAGTACGAATATCCCTCTGTCAGCAAGGTCTATACAAGCCCGCTTGAAAGGGCTGTACAGACTGCTGAGATCCTCTTTGAGGACAGGGAGATGGTGGAACTGGACGACCTGAGGGAAATGGATTTCGGTGTCTTTGAGGGCTGTAAGGCGGAGGAGCTGGCAAAGCTGGACAGCTACAAGGCATGGCTCAGGGGCGGACTTGACAACCCGCCTCCCAACGGCGAATCCCTCAGAAATATGATGGTACGCTGTTTTACATCACTTGATACTGTGATCCGTGACATGATGGATGAGGGGATAACCCATTCCGCCGTAGTCACCCATTCGGGCATAGTCTGCAACATGATGTCCTGCTTCGGGCTGCCCAAAATGCCTGCCATGAGCTTTATGTGCCCGCCGGGATTCGGCTATGAGGTGGGAGTTACCGCCCAGATGTGGCAGCAGGGCTATTGCTTTGAGATACTCAGGCGTATACCGGACTGGTCGGCTGTGGGCAGCGGCAATTCGGGAGAGCTGCTGTACGACACCGACGAGGAGCTCTGATATGGCTCCTCAGAAAAGCGTACATTCCGATGTGCTTGCCACCGTAAAGGACTGCTGGCCGGAGTTCTCTCTCATATCCACTCTCTCTTCCGGAATGGTGTGCTTCGGTATGGCTCTGATAGGTACTGCCTACTTTGCCTCCGGTATGCACAGGTTCAGGGAGCAGGGCGGCGGCATCACCCCCTTTGTGCTTATGGTGGGAGCTGCGGTGCTGGTGTATATCCTCTACCTTGGTGCTGCACCCTATTATTACGGCATAAGGTGGTTCTACACAAGGGCGGCGGAGGGTACGACCATGCCCCTGTCATCCCTCTTTGCCTGCTATTCCTCCCGTGATATGATCCTCAGGTGCATAAGGATGAAGATCCTTTCGGATATAGCGGGACTTATCCGCCTGATACCCGGTGCAGCCGTCTGCGTGGGCTCTCTGTGGCTCTCACGCTTTTTCACCACCGGCTCCGGGGCGGACAGGGCGTATATCTTCTTTGTAACGGTGGTAATAATAGCGGGTCTGCTTATTACACAGATACTGAGGGCTGATGTTATATTCGCCCCCTACATTTTTGTGACGGATATGAGCGCCGACCCTTTTGCGGTGCTGAAAAAAAGCAGGGAAGAAGCAAAAAGGAAGCGCAGGGAGGTCATAGCCTCCGTACTGTCGGTCTTTCCTCTGGTGCTGCTGGTGCCCTTTGTCTTCCCGATGATCTTTCTTATCCCTTATGTGGATCTCTTTTATGCGGTGTTGTTCAAAAGGGAGGAGGCTCCCGATGAAGAGCCCTCATGATATTTTATACGGAATAGGTGTCCTTTTATGAAAAAAGTCCCTTTGGGCGTGACCATAGGTCTTATGGCAGTTACGGCAGGTGCCGCTTTTCTCATCACCACAAGATATACCGTTGACAGGGTGAATGACAAGCTCTCTGCCCTCAATGAAAAGCAGCAGCTTTACAGCATCCTTTCGGAAGCGGATAATTTCGCAAGAGCATCCTACCTGAAGGATATAGACGAGGAAGCGCTTGTAAAGTCCCTTATAAACGGCTATGCACAGGGTCTGGGGGACAAGGGCGCCATGTACCTTACCGCAGATGAGTACAAGGAGTATTCCGCTGTTCCCGAGGGAATGGTGGAGGGACTGGGCTTTGATTTTGAAAAGGACAAGAACGGCTATATAAAAGTACGCTCCGTTGAGGCGGGCGGTGCCGCAGAGGAAGCGGGAATCACCGAAGGGGACATGATCGCCGCCGTGAACAATACGGATGTCATTGCCTTTGAAGGCGGCTACGATGAGGCAGTCTCTCTTCTCTCCTGCACTGCCGGCACAAGGGTCAGCCTGTATGTAAAGCGCACGGACGAATACGGCACCAATTTCATAGATTACGATGTGGTGGCAAAGCTCAGCGAGCATATAACAGTTACCCATACCCTTGCAGAGGATGTGGGCTTTATCCGTATAAAGGAGATAACCGCAAAGACGGAAAAGCAGCTTTCCGAAGCTATTGCAAACAGTGTGGCGGAGGGAGCGGAGAAGCTGGTCTTTGATGTGAGAGATCTTTCCTTTAACGATACCGAGACTTTAAGGCTCTGCCTCGATCACATCATAGGTGCGGAGGATACGGTCTTCACCGTGGATAAGGACGGCAACAGGGAGGTCATGATCTCCTGCACGGAAGCAGAGCAGATAAAAATGCCCATGGCTGTGCTGATAAACGAAAGGACAGAAGGCTGTGCAGAGCTTTTTGCAGCCGCCCTGAAGGATCTGGCGGGAGCAAAGCTGGTGGGTACTCCCACTGCGGGCAGCGGTACATACAGAAAGCCCTTTGTGTGCTCCGACGGCTCCGTGCTGCTCATCTCTACAGCTTATGTCTGCACCCCCGAAACGGGGATATTTGACGGGAAGGGTCTTATACCCGATACGGAGGTCATATTCCCCTCCGACCTTGATATGAGCAAGATGCCCGACATAGATGCGCAGTTTTACGATACTCAGTTCATAAAGGCGATGGAAGTGCTGGAGAACAACTGATCACAGGCTGCGGCACTCCACGGGGCAGAGTACAGGCGGTGAGCTATGAGCATATTTTCCGAAAGGATAAAAGGCTTTCTGGGGCTGTCCGGACCCTATTCGGAGGCGGCCTCCTACCTTGCGTCCCACGACTACAACGATGAATACATAGAGATGCTGAGGGCTGCCAGAGAGAACGCAAAAGGAAAAAAGCGTGAGGAAGGCACCGCACTCATAGCCCAGGGACTGCTTTTCAAGGGTGAACTGAAAGCAGCCGCAGAGGAGTTTTCCGCCTGCGATCCCCGGAAGCTCCCCAAAAGCGTGGGGCACATCTTCGTGAACAACCGTATCCTCTGCCTTTTCCTGCTTGACAGGTTCAGGGAGGCTGACGAGGTATACAGGGAGTACAATTCCCTTGCTCTGGGTGAAAAGACTGTTGCCATGCGCCGTACTATCGGCATAAGGGAACACTGTGCCGGAAGGTACGAGAATGCGGTGGAGATCTTTGTGAAGGCACTTTCCGCAGCCGACAGAAGGCACACCGTGATGGTTGATCTGTGCCTTGTGCGCTCAATGCTCAGGCTCGATATGTACGAGCGTGCGGGGGAGATAGCCAAAAAGAACTTCTCTGCCTACTACGGAAAAGGGGAGCTGACAGCCCTTGTAAAAAAGGCGGAGATGAAGATACAGACGGGTGCAAGGAGCACCTTCAAAGGAAAAAAGAAGAAAAGGAAATAAGCCTTTGCGATGGAAAAGCTTACAAATATAGGATATGTCAGGGAGATAATGGAACGCCACGGCTTTTCTTTCTCCAAAAGACTTGGACAGAATTTTATAGTGAACCCGTCCGTGTGCCCCAGGATTGCCGAAATGGGCGGTGCCGGAAAGGGTATGGGCATCATAGAGATAGGGACGGGTGTGGGCGTGCTGACCGCAGAGCTTGCGGAAAGGGCTGAAAAGGTGGTGGCCATAGAGATCGACGAAAGGCTGCTGCCCGTCCTTGATGAGACCCTGTCTGACTTTGACAATATAAAGATCATAAATGCGGATGTAATGAAAACAGATCTGAAACAGGTCATAGAGGATAATTTCAGGGGGCTTGAAACGGCTGTCTGCGCAAACCTTCCTTATTACATCACATCTCCCATAATAATGAAGCTCCTCGAAGAAAGGCTGCCCGTAAAAAGCATAACGGTCATGGTGCAGAAGGAGGCGGCGCAGCGGCTCTGTGCAGCCCCCGGCACAAGGGAGTGCGGAGCGGTGAGCTTTGCGGTGCGTTATTACAGCGAGCCCAGGGTGCTTTTCGGTGTTTCAAGGGGCAGCTTTATGCCCTCTCCGGATGTGGATTCCTGTGTCATAAGGATGGATATCCTGAAGGAACCGCCTGTAAAGGTGAAGGATGAGGGATTCTTTTTCCGGCTTGTGAGGGGTGCGTTCACCCAGCGCCGAAAGACTCTTTCAAATTCTCTCTCATCTGTTCTGGGCATACCCAAGGACAGGGTCAGGGAGGCGCTCTCGGAGGCGGATATATCCCCCACCGCACGCCCCGAAGCGGTGACCATGGAGCAGATGGCGATTATTTCCGATAGGCTGAAGGATACGATATGATAAACATTTTTTACGAGCACGTTGCAGAGGGCTGCGAACAGAACGGCATCAAAATAGGCGAGGGTCTTGAAAAGGCTTATGAAATGGGCTATGAAGGCCTTGAAGTGGATCTGTGGAGGATAAGGGAAAGGCCGGCTGTAATGGGCTCGATCTTTGAGAGCGCAGGGCTTCGGGCAGACAGCGTATACCACAACTACGATCTCCCTCATCAGAGCGAGGCGGAGTACAGGGCAGATGCGGAGGAACATATAAAGTGCGCTGCGGAAGTGGGAGCGGATAAGGTGCTTATCGTTCCCGGCTTCATACATGAGGGAGAGGATCGCAGGCAGGTGCTTGAGGTGACTGCCGAAAGGCTCCGTGAGATAGCCTTTCTTGCGAGAAAGGCAGGCATCACCGCCACCATAGAGGATTATGACAACTTTGCTTCTCCGGTGTGTGAGCTGAAGGACATAAAGTATATGCTCACCTGTGCTCCGGAGCTCATGTTCACCTTTGATACGGGGAATTTTGCCTATTGCCTTGAAAACGAGCTTTCTGCCTTTGAGGAGCTGAGGGAGAGGATAGTCCATATCCACCTGAAGGACAGGAGCTATTCTCCTCTTTCAAACAACGGGCTGAATCCCCTTGCGGATCTCTCGGGGAGAAATATGTATCCCTGCCCCGTGGGAGCGGGAGATATCAACATCCCCAAGATAATCACACGTCTCGAAAGCTACGGCTACAGCGGGAATTTCAGTGTAGAGCACTTCGGGGCAGCAGCTCAGTTTGATTTTATGGAGAGCTCCATTGAATATATCAGGGAACACAAATACCGCTCATAGAGCATCGAAAGGAGAACGGAAATGGATACAAGGTCAAGGATGGAAGACATATTCAACAAGGTTTTGTCCGGAGAAATGACTGCTCACAGTATGTATGAGGCTCTTGATGAGCTGGTGAACACGGCAGAGGAAGAGGATGACCTTGTGTGCATCGCCGAGGAATGTCTCATAGAGCTTGATATGTCCGGGAACAGGAAGACCTCCGCAAAGGAATGTGCGAAAATGGCTCTGGAGGAGCTTTCAAAGCTATGATAAGGGTCACGGTATGGAACGAATTCGTCCATGAAAGGGAGGAAGGCAGGCCGAAAGAGATCTACCCCGATGGTATACACGGCTGTATAGCGGCGTTTCTCTCCAAGGAAAAGGATATGACTGTCAGGACTGCCGTCCTCGGCGAGGATATGGACGGACTTTCGGAGGAAGTGCTGGCAGAAACGGATGTTCTTGTCTGGTGGGGCCACTGCGCCCATGACAGGGTATCGGATGATACTGTGGAAAGGGTCATTCGTCACATAAACGGGGGCATGGGCTTTATAGCTCTCCATTCGGCTCACCACAGCAAGGTGTTCAGACGGCTTTGCGGCACCACCTGCAACCTTAGCTGGAAAAACGACGACAGAGAAGTGGTGAACTGCTGTGCTCCCTTTCACCCGATAGCAAAGGGAGTTCCCGCTTCCTTTGTCATAGAGCCCGAAGAAATGTATGCGGAGCCCTTTGATATCCCTGAGACCTCGGAGCTCATCTTCATAGGCTCCTTTACCGACGGCAGTGTCATAAGGGGCGGCTTTACCATCACACGGGGCGGGAAGATCTTTTATTTCCAGCCCGGTCACGAGGACTATCCCACTTACCATAACGAAAATGTCCGCAGGATAATAACAAATGCTGTGCGCTTCACCTGCCCTGTTTCGGGTGAGCACTGCGTGATCCCCGTTGTGAACAGGATCTGATCGGGAAGGGGCGATAGGATGTACTATATCGGCGCCGACATAGGCGGAACGACCATAAAGCTCGTGGCAGCGGATGAAAACGGCAGAGAGCTTGGCTGCTCAAAGCAGGAGAACCGCCGTGACATCAGCGTTATAGAAAGCTTCATAAAGACCAGCATTCCCGCCTCGGAAACGGAGGATATCACCCTCTGTGCCACAGGCATAGGTAGCGGGCTCGTAAGCTCTCTTGATACGGGGCGGCGGATAGTATACAACGAATTTGAGTGTATAGCCGCAGCTTCAAGGAAAATGACCGGGCTTGACAGGCTGATAGCGGTCAGCATGGGGACAGGAACGGCGTTTGTCATCGTGGATAAGGACAGCTATGAGTATATAGGCGGCACAGGAGTTGGCGGCGGCACCTTTATGGGACTGTGCGAAAGGTTCACGGGCATATCCGACTATGAGGAGCTCAACATTCTGGCTCATAAGGGCGATACCCGCCGCATAGACCTTACGGTAGGGGATATTTCAAACGGCACCACCGAGGGCATAGACCCGGATATCACCGCTTCCAATTTCGGAAAGCGCCCCCGTTCCGACAAGGGCTGCGACCTTGCGGCAGCATCCGCCACACTGATCTATGAGGCGGCAGGGGTCATGGCAGCCTTTGCCTGCCGCAGCACGGACATAAAAAATGTGGTTTTTGTGGGTTCCTTTGCAAGCTCCCTGTCGGCGGAACGGATACTCTCTGCTGTGGGGAAGATACACGGACTGAGATACATCATCCCCGAAAATGCGGTATATGCCGCTGCCATGGGGGCTGTACTGCTGGGCAGGCGTGAAGGCCGTCAGCCCTGACCGGGTAATGATGCTGAGGAAACGCCTTCAGCTGAGCGTGTAAGAGACATTCAGGTCACAAGCAGGGGATATTGTATTTAACAATTCTTTCCCCGATACCATTCGATATGCTTGATATACTATCCGCATTACGGATAAGCATAAGAAGTCCCGAAGCAACGGCTTCGGGGCTTTCTGCTTTATATACGGTACACGCAGTTTACCGGCTTTCCTCTACTGCTGTTTCTTCGGGGACATATTGCGCATTCACTATTATCTTCGGCGTAGCTATGCTGCCGTTTCCTATGCACCACACTCTGTTGTAGGAGGAGATGACGATATCCACCGCCATCTTGTGCTCGCCCTCCTGCTTGTCAAAGTCGATAAGATCTATCTGGGCGGTGATATCCGCGCTGGAGAGCTCTGCAAGCTGTGTCTCATCACCCACGAACACAAGTGAAAGGCCTGATGCGGTGGTGGAGAACTCGAAGTTTGCGGGCTTGTTTATGTACTGGATATTCCGTGCCTGCAGGGCGATGGGACGGCGTGTGAGCCCCTCAGAGGAGCAGGTGACGGTGACCGTATCCGTCAGGGACAGATTCTCATATTCGGCGGGGAGGAAGTTTTCGGTGGAGAACTCGAATACGCTGCCCACATCCACCTCACGCATATTGATATTGCCGATGATAAGGCTCTCCATTTCCTTTACCTTGTCGTTGGGAGCGGCAATGTCTATTTCCTCTGCGGAGAATTTCAGCAGGGATCTGAAATAATCAAGATCCAGGTTTTCGGGTGCGTTGATGATATTAACATCAAGCGGGAGCGTCTGTCTCACAAATACGGGTATCTGTACCTGATAGGAGGAGCGGTCAAAGGTGATGACGTTATCCTCGTTGGAGATGACCGCATTATCGTTGTAGAGTATTATCTCATTGGACGTGAATTCGTGGGTGGAGGAGAGCACGCTGTTGATGTTCACATTCACCACTGCCCTCGTGATGGAGTTTATTATGTTCTGGGGTCCCGTGGCTGTTACGGTCTCCGGCACTACCACCGGATCTCCTGCGGTGTAGCCCGTTTCCAGCTTCAGACCCTCCGTTCTTGCTTCAAGGGGGAACTCCTTTGAAACTATCTTGTCAAAGGTCACATCCACGGTGGAGGGGGTTATGCTTGTGATGGTGAAGGATTTGTCCCCCGAAACGGTTTTTACATCCATCCCGAGAGAATAGGTCTTTGCCACCATCACAGTGGATATGTCCACCGTTGCCACCAGATCCTCTGCGGAGAGCTCACCTATCTTGCCTCGCTGTCCCTGTATGGACACCGTAACGGTCTTGTCGGACAGTCCCGTTACTTCAAGGGATGTTGCCTGAGCGTAGCTGCCGTCAAGATCTATCTCCACCGGCACATTTACGATGGTGCGGTCTATGGAGGGGTAGATGGAGATGGACACCACCGCCCACACTATCACTGCCAGCAGGAAGGATATTATTTTAAGTACAAAGTCGCCCAGGAAAAAGCGGGCGAGGAATTCTTTTATCTTTTCCATTTATGCTTTCACCTGCTTTGCATCCGTTTTTTTCACGGGATGTATCTTTTTGGGGAGTATCCTTGTCCTGAGCATGGATTTGAGCTCGTCTCTGGTGCGGATGTTCCTTGTGAGCTCACCGTTTTCAGCCAGTGATATGCCGCCGTTTTCCTCCGACACCACCACTATGACGGCATCGGAATTTTCGCTCATCCCGATGGCGGCCCTGTGTCTGGAACCCAGAGACTTTTCTATGAGATCGTCGTTCTGGGGCTTGGGAAGAAAGCAGCCTGCCGCCAGCAGCTCCCCTTCTCTTACTATCACCGCACCGTCATGGAGAGGGGAATTCTTGAAGAAGATATTCTCCAGGAGCTCCTTGCTGGGAACGGCATTTATCACTGTGCCGGAGCTTATGTACTCTCCCAGCTTCGTTTCACGCTCAAAGACTATCAGAGCGCCCACATTGTCCTTGTGGAAGTCCTCACAGGCATCACACACCGAGTCTATTGCGGCGTTCCAGTCGGATTCCCCCTTGTCGGAGGAATTGAGGCTCAGGTTCATGAGTGTGGAAACACCAGCATTTCCGAACTTTTCTATGGTACGCCTTATCTCAGGCTGGAAAAGTATGATTATCGCCAGTATACCGAGATTGAAGATCCTGCCGAAGAGCCAGCTCATAACGTGCATCTGCAGGAGCTCCACCGCCGCATAGGTGAGAACCAGCAGGATTATTCCCTTTATCAGCACTCCTGCCCTTGTTTCCTTCATGAACTGGATTATCTTGTATATGACAAAGGTGAGAAGGAGTATATCCAGGATATCCGTGACCGTAGGCGGGAATATGGTGACCAGGGAGCTCCTGAATTCATACATCTTGTTGACAAAATTATCAAACATGGGCAAAGCCTCCTTGAAAAAAGCTCATCTTATATGATTTTATCATCATAACAGAAGATTGTCAAGAAGTTTGAGGGCAATAATTGTCCCATGTGTCAGAGGAGCGTACATTAGCGTTTTCTTAGAATCTCATTAGAATCGGATGAAAACTATTGATTTGCTGCGCAGACTGTGCTATATTCTTGTATATGGAGGTCGGTAATATGTGTATTCGGAGATCTGCGGAAAGGATAGCAGGGATCATATTGGTGCTTTGCGCATCCATGCTGCTGTTTACATCCTGTTCAAAGCCAAAGGCCGTGGGAAAGGTGAAAGACGGTGTGTACAGAAACACCATGTTCTCGGTGACGACCCCCACGGAAAACAGTATCCGTGAGGTAAAGGGCGAAAACATCGAAGACCAGAGCTCCTACGCCACTCTTTACCTGAACAGCGCCAACCGTCAGGCTCACAAGACCTTTGTCTGCGAGTATTATGCAAGGGGAAAGGGAGTTTCCATGGCGGTGTGCAGCGAGAAGAACGTGGCAGGCTTCACCCTCGACGGATTTGCGGACGAGATAGCCACGAAGACCGACCAGGGCAATGTGCTGCAGGATATGGAGACTATTGAGAATGACACCGTGACCCTGAATGGAGTTTCGTTCAGGCACATCAAATGCCGCATGACGGAAAACGACACCTACTGGGATTACTACATAAAGCAATACGGGGACAGGTTCGTGTACATTTACATAAACTACATCAAGACCGACAAGGACGATTATTCCATACCTATGACTGAGGCGATAGGCGCGCCGTAAAAAGGGAAAATGAAAGAGAGGGCACCGGGGGATATCCTTCGGTGCTCCTCTCTTTGATTGTAAATTTTTTCTGAACTTTTCGGAATACACTTGAATATCAGCGGCTCAAAGGAGTATAATGAGTTTTTGGTACGGCCCCATTGCGAGATGGGGTCACGAATTTGTCAAGACAAGATCAATGGGGGTCATTTTCAATGAGCTTATTTGGCGGACTGGTCTCGATAACGGGCATAACTTTCCTTATGTTCATTATCTTCATCATCGTGGCGGCAGGCTATGCCCTAGGTCACATTTCCATCAAGGGTGTATCCCTTGGCACGGCGGGCGTTTTCGTAATGGCGCTCATAGTCGGCGCTATCTTCTTCAAGGCGGGAGAAACTCCCGATGTGCTCCAGACGGTCATCTATTCCACCACATTTTCAAAGAGCTTTCTGAAGATCATCGAAAATCTGGGTCTTATGCTCTTTGTCACATCCGTCGGATTCATTGCGGGTCCCAATTTCTTTTCGAGCCTTAAAAAGAACTTCAAGTCCTATGCCCTGCTTTCCCTCATAATAATAATACTGGGCGGACTTACAGCCCTTGTGTGCATAAAGGTGTTCGGCTGCGGCACAGCGATGGCGGTGGGCATCCTTTCGGGCGCTCTCACATCCACGCCTGCATTCTCCTCCGCAAAGGATACTCTTTCCTCTGTTTACGGCGAGAGCTCCTCATTCATCACCGACTATGTGGCACAGAACGGCGGAGATGCCGCAGAGGTCTCCAAGAATGTGATCTCCCAGTTTGAGGATATAGTTACCGTAGGCCACGGTATAGCTTACCTCTTCGGAGTAGTGGGCGTGGTGCTCTTTGTACAGATAATCCCCAAGGTCCTCAAAGCCGATGTCGTGGAGGAAAGAAAGAAGATAAGCGCCATAGATACCGGTGCTGCCAAGGAAAACACCAGAAAGCTGGTGAACATGGATTCCTTCGGTCTCTGTGCCTTCGGTCTGGCTCTTGTGGTAGGCATACTGGTAGGCGGTATAAAGATACCCCTCGGTGCTTCCACCTTCTCCCTCGGCACCACCGGCGGATGCCTGCTCTCATCCCTGGTCATCGCCCATTTCGGTCATTTCGGACCCATGAATATGCGCCCCGAAAAGAGAGTCCTTGAGGTATTCAGAGAATTCGGCCTCATGTGCTTCCTTATCGGTGCGGGCATACCCGGCGGTGCATCCTTCGTTCAGTATTTCCACGCATCCTACTTCTTCTACGGTGCTCTTATGACCCTTATCCCCATGATAGTGGGCTTCATAGTGGCATCGAAGGTGATGAAGCTGCCCCTCTTCAACAATCTGGGCGGCATCACCGGCGGCATGACCTCCACACCTGCTCTCGGTACTCTCATCAGTGTGGCAGGCACGGACGATGTGGCAAATGCCTATGCAGCCGCTTATCCCATAGCCCTTATCGCAGTTGTTCTGGTATCCCAGTTCCTTATAACCATTTTCCCGGACGGTCTGAATGTAGTAGGTCTTTGATAAACTTCACAAAATTACAGCCCCGTCCTGCTGCAAATTTGTCCGTAATAACGATCTTTTGAGCGAATTTTTTCAAAAGCTTGCATTACAGCGGCATTTGTGGTAGAATCAACAAGGTAGATATTATGACGGAGGCAGGAAAAAATTCCTGCCTTTGTTATTTGATAGAAACAGACCTTTCAAGAAAAGGCATGAACTTAACAAAGGCAGAGGAGAAAATGGCGAGGATAAAAAGAAAAGGCTCCGGGAACACTGCGGATACGGTCATGGAGATGGCAAAGCCCATTGCCGAAAAGCTGGATCTGAAGATCTGGGACGTGACCTACGACAAGGAGGGCTCCCTTTACTACCTGAGAGTGCTGATAGAGCGCCCCGGCGGCATTGTGGGCATAGACGACTGCGAGGCTCTTTCAAGACCCCTTTCGGATGCCCTTGACAAGGCGGATCCCATAGAAGAACAGTATATCCTGGAAGTGGGCTCACCGGGGATAGGAAGGCTCATGAGGCGTGAGGAGCATTTCAGGGAGTACATGGAATGTCCCGTAAGGATAAGGTACATCAGGGAAACAGAGGGCATAAAGGAATTCATAGCCGTTATAATGGGATATGAGGACGGTGTCCTTGATGTCGAGACGGAACAGGGAAGAAAAAGCATCAAACTGAGCGATACTGCTTTTGTAAGATTATATGATGATGACGATTTTGTGATCGATGAGGAGGAATAAGGAAAAAATGAGCAAGGATCAAAACGAACTGAATTTCTACGATGCGCTGGAGGCGCTTTCCGAACTCAATTCAATGCCCATGGACACTCTTATCGAAAAGATAGAGCAGGGCGTGCTGAAGACCGTGGAAAAGGAATACCCCGACTGTGACGACTTCACGGTGAAGATCGACAAGGAAAGCAGGCAGCTGAGCGTGTGCGTGCTGCGTACCGTCGTAGACGATGAACCCATCGATCTCAACGAGATAAACATAGATGAGGCTCGTACCATCGACCCCAAATGTGTCCTTGGAGACAGGGTGCCCTATCCTCTGGATCCCAAAAAGTTCAAGAGGGGCGCAGTGTCCCAGGCAAAGCAGCTCCTCCACTCCGACATAAGGGAGCATGAGAAGGAAAGGATACTGGCGGACTACAAGGATATGCTCGGCGAGCTCATGACCGGTGAGGTAACAAGGGTCATAGGCGACGAGAGCGCAAGGGGCGATTTTGAAAGAGGCGCCGTCAAGGTAAAGCTCAGGCGCAACGAGCTGACCCTTTTCAGAAACGACCAGCTCCCCGGAGACAGATTCAAGGTGGGCGACCTTGTGTGCGTATATGTTTCCGAAGCGGTAGACAAGAAGATACCCGGCAAGAAGCCGCCCAAGGTACCCGTAAAGATCTCCAGGGCCAACAAGGAATTTCTCAGAAGGCTCTTTGAGAGGGAAGTCCCCGAGATCTACAACGGTGAAGTGGTGATACAGGGCATAGTGAGAGAGCCGGGAGTGCGCTCAAAGGTGGCAGTCTACTCCACGGACAAGGACATAGATCCCATAGGAGCCTGCATAGGTCCCCACAACAGCAGGATGGACAATATCCTGAAAGAGCTTTCCGGTGAAAAGATAGATCTTATACCCTACTCCGAGGACAGGGAGAAATTCATAGCTTCGGCTATTTCCCCCGCACAGGTCACAAGGGTGATATTCTCCGAGGAGAACGAACGCTCCTGCGTGGTCTATGTTCCGGAAAACCAGCTTTCTCTTGCCATAGGCAAGGGCGGCATAAACGCAAATCTGGCGGTAAGGCTCACAGGCTGCCGTCTGGATATAAAGCCCAATACTCCCGGCGCCTTTGCTGCGGATGCAAAGGATGAAAAGCCCGAAGAGGAAAAGGATACGGAAGAAAATACCCTTTCCGTTGAGACCGCAGAGGCAGCGGAACAGGCACAGACCGAAGAAGCGGCTCCCGAGGCGGAGACTGCTCCCGCAGAAGAAAGCGCATCCGATGCGGAGGAAGCTGCCGATGCCGATGACAGGGGTGATCTGACTGATTAAGAAAGTACCCGTCCGTACCTGTCTGGGCTGCAGCACGGAAAAGCCGAAAAAGGAGCTTGTGCGGGTGGTGAGGACCCCAGATGGAGATGTCCTTCTGGACCTTACGGGAAAGCAGTCGGGCAGAGGGGCTTACATATGCCCCGATATAAACTGCCTGAAAAAAGCAAGGAAGGCGAAGCGTTTTGAAAGAGCCCTTTCCTGCAGCATAAGCGACGAGCTTTACGAGAAAATGGAAAACACCCTTTTACAGGCAGGTAACAATGGATAACAGCCTTAAAAATACACTGACGATCTCAATGAAGGCGGCAAAGCTGAAATGCGGCTTTGACCCCGCAAAAGAGGCCATAGAGAACGGCACCGCAGCTGTGGTGCTGGTAATGGCGGATGCGTCGCCGAAAACAGAAAAGGAGATCAGGTTCTTTGCGGACAGGAAGGGAGTAAGGGTCATAAAGACCGGGATCCCCATCCTTGAGATGCAGGGGGCCGTGGGAAAGAAAGCGGCGGTACTGGCCGTCTGCGATGAGGGATTTGCGGCATCGATCCTATCGAAGCTGGGAGACCCCCATGTTATGGAGGATAGCCTATGAGTGCTAAACAGTCAACCAAGTACAAAATTACGGATATAGCCAAGGATCTGGGAGTAACAGGACAGGAGATCTGTGATGTCCTGGCTCAGGATCTTGACATCAGCAAGAAGCCTTCCGCAAGCATAGAAGAGGGAGATCTGAACCTTCTTCTGGAGATCTATCTGGACAGGAACCGTGTGGACAGTCTTGATGCCTACTTTGCATCGAAAAACGACAAGCCTGCTCCCAAGGCGGAAGTGAAGAAGGAGAAGCCTGCCAAGGCAGAAAAGCCCAAGGCAGAGCCTGCAAAGGAAGAAAAGGAGGCGCCCGCAAAGAGCGAACCTGCCGGGACTGAGCCCGCTGCGGAAGAGAAGAAGCCCGCAAAGGCCGAAGAGCCCGTAAAGGCGCCCGAAAAGAAGGCGGAGGCTCCCAAGGCTCAGTCCGAGGAAAAGCCTGCTGCAAAGAAGCAGGAAAAGCAGACGGAGAAAAAGCCCGAAAAGCAGGCGGAGGATTCCAGGAACGCAGGGAGAAAGTCTGCGGTGGAAAAGTTCAACGAGGCTCAGAGAAAGTCCGAGGAACACAAGAAAAAGAAGTCGGAAAAGAGCGAAAAGCCCGCAGACAAGAAGAAGTCCGAGCTGCCCAAGAACGACAACCGCACCAGGATAGAGGGCACCTTCTCTGCGGAGGGCGGAGCCAAGGTAGAGCAGAAGGTACACAAGATAGACACAAGAGGAAGCTATGTGGATATCGACAAGTACAACGAGCGCTATGACACCATGGCGAGCCAGTCCAACAAGAACAAGAAGGACAACCTTTCCAAGAAGCAGAAGATAAACCAGAAGTCTCAGCAGAGGAAGAACCAGCAGTATTCCGGCAAGCGTGAGAGCGAGGCAGACAAGCTGCGCCGCATAGAGCTTGAAAGAGCGAGAAAGCAGCAGCTGAAGGTGCTCATCCCCGATGAGATAGTGGTCTCCGAGCTTGCGAGCCGCCTGAAGGTCACTGCGGCTCAGGTCATCAAGAAGCTGATGGGTCTGGGCGTAATGGCGAGCATCTCTCAGGTGGTGGACTTTGACACCGCATCTCTGGTGGCAGAGGAGCTGGGAGCAAAGGTAGAGAAGGAAGTAATCGTCACCATCGAGGAACGCCTTATAGACGACAGCGAGGATGAGGGCGAGGGCGTTGAGCGTGCTCCCGTAGTGGTAGTTATGGGTCATGTCGATCACGGTAAGACCTCTCTCCTTGACAAGATAAGAAATGCCCATGTTACGGCATCCGAGGCAGGCGGAATCACTCAGCACATAGGTGCGTACAGAGTAAACTGCAAGGGCAGGGAGATAACCTTCCTTGATACCCCCGGCCATGAGGCATTCACTTCCATGCGTGCAAGAGGTGCGCAGGTAACGGATATCGCCATTCTGGTGGTGGCTGCCGATGACGGTATCATGCCCCAGACGGTAGAAGCCATAAACCATGCAAAGGCAGCCGGGGTTTCCATCATAGTTGCAATGAACAAGATGGACAAGCCCGAGGCAAATCCCGACAGAGTAAAGCAGCAGCTCACCGAATACGGTCTTGTATGCGAGGACTGGGGCGGAGATATCATCTGTGTGCCGGTTTCCGCAAAGACGGGCGAGGGCATAGACGATCTGCTTGAAAACGTGCTCCTTGTGGCTGAGGTGGCTCAGCTCACAGCCAACCCCGACAGGGCTGCAAAGGGTACGGTCATAGAGGCACGTCTTGACAAGGGAAGAGGTCCGATCGCCACACTTCTCATCCAGAACGGTACTCTCCACACGGGAGATGTTATCATAGCCGGTACCTCCGTTGGCCGTGTAAGAGTAATGACCAACGACAAGGGAGAGACCGTAAAGGCTGCGGGTCCTTCCTATCCCGTAGAGATAACCGGTCTTGCAGAGGTGCCCTCCGCAGGCGATGTATTCAACGCCGTAGCGGATGAAAGGCTTGCAAGGGAGCTTGTGGAGCAGAGAAAGCACGAGGCTAAGCAGGAGCAGTTCAAGCAGTACCAGAAGGTAACTCTTGACAACCTCTTCAGCCAGATAGAGCAGGGCGACATAAAGGAACTGCCCATTATCGTAAAGGCGGACGTACAGGGTTCCGTAGAGGCTGTAAAGCAGTCTCTTGAAAAGCTCTCCAACGATGAGGTGCGCATAAGAGTCATCCACGGTGCCGTAGGTGCGGTAAGCGAGGGCGACGTAATGCTGGCAAGTGCATCCAATGCCATAATCGTAGGCTTTAATGTGCGCCCCGACCCTGTGGCTGCGGAGAATGCAGAGCGTGACGGCGTGGATATCCGTCTTTACAGGATAATCTATGATGCCATAGAGGAGATCTCCACCGCCATGAAGGGAATGCTGGCTCCCAAGTTCAGAGAAGTGGTGCAGGGACGCATAGAGGTGCGCCAGGTCTACAAGATATCCAATGTGGGTCTTGTGGCAGGTTCCTATGTGCTCAACGGCAAGGTGACAAGAAACAGCCAGATAAGAGTTGTAAGAGACGGCATTGTTATAGCAGAAGACAAGATGAGCTCACTCAAGCGCTACAAGGACGATGTCAAGGAAGTGGCGGAAGGCTACGAGTGCGGTATCACTCTTGAAAAATTCTCCGACATAAAGGAACACGACATTTTCGAGGCCTTTATCATGGAGGAATATGCTGCGGACTGATACAGGTAAGGTAAAATGCAGGGATATAAGAATCAGAAAATGGCAGAGGATATAAGGCGGGAGATCTCCGGCCTTATATCCGAAAGGATAAAGGATCCGAGGGTGAGCGAGGCTCTTCTCTCGGTAGTAAGGGTGGATCTTTCCGGAGACGGCTCCCACTGCAAGGTGTATGTTTCCAGCATCAGGGGTGCGGAGCACACCGTGGCTGCGGTGGAGGGCCTTGAAAGTGCGGCATGGATGATAAAGCGGGAGACCGCCAACAAGCTGCACCTGAAAAAATGCCCGGAGCTGAAGTTCATAGCGGACGATTCCATCGAGCACTCCGCCTATATATCAAAGATCATAGACGAAGTGGTAAAGGATCCCGACAGGGAGAACGAAGAAGAAACAGAAGAGTGAGGAGGGGAGAAGAGTGTCCGAAAGTATCACTCTCAAGGCGGCTGCAGAGTATCTGCAAAGCCATGATAATTACTATATCCTCATCCATCAGTCACCGGACGGGGATGCCATAGGCAGCGGCTACGGTCTGTGCTTTGCACTGCGCCTTATAGGAAAAAAAGCGAATGTGATGTGTTCAGACCCTATCCCCGAAAAGTACGACTTCATAACCTCCAGGTACGAGCCCCAGAGGTTCACTCATTCCGTCACCATATCCACCGACCTTGCGGACACAAGGCTGCTGGGAAAGGCTCTTTCGGGCTATTCCGACTATATAGAGCTTGCCATAGACCACCACAAGTCAAACACGGGCTTTGCGGACAAGCTGGTACTTGACAGCTCCGCTTCAAGTGCCTGTGAAGTGGTCTATGAGATACTGACGGCGGGAAATATGCAGGTGAGCCTTGACACGGCGATCTGCCTTTACACGGGCATTGCCACCGACACGGGCTGCTTCAAGTATGAGTGTACCACTCCCCGCTGCCATGTCATAGCTTCAAAGCTGATGGAGCAGTACAATCTCCCCATAGGCCGCATAAACCGTACTCTCTTTGACATAAAGAGCATGGAAAGGCTGAAATTCGAGACAAAGATAATCAGCAATATGCAGGTCTACCTTGACGGGAAATGTGCTGTGGCTGCCATCACTCTTGCAGACCTTGAGCGTTACGATGTAAAGCCCGAGGACACGGAGGGCGTGGCGTCTCTGCCCATGCAGATAAAAGGGGTAGAGGTGGGTATCACCCTGAAGGAGCGGGAAGAAAACAAATTCAAGGTGTCCATGCGCAGTGCGGAATTCATAGATGTTTCGGAGATATGCGCAAAATTCGGCGGCGGCGGTCATACAAGGGCTGCGGGCTGCTTTATAGAGGGCGATGCGGATCAGGTGAGGATGAAGATACTTGCGGCCATCGCTCCCATAATGGGCATGGATCTGTGGATGGTCTGATCCCCGCAGGGCATGAGAGCCCGTCCCGATTTGATACACCGATATCTGCACGGATCGTCCGTGCGGATGTCTGTATGAGAACAGATAATGGAAAGATTTAACGGAGTTATATGTATAGACAAGCCCCGGGACTTTACCTCCTTTGATGTGATAGGCAAGCTGCGGGGTATGCTCCGTATGAAGAAGCTGGGGCACGCAGGTACCCTTGACCCTATGGCGACGGGGGTACTGCCCGTTTTTGCGGGGACAGCCACAAGAGCCTGCGACATACTGCCCGACCACAGCAAGAGCTACACGGCGGAGTTTTTGCTGGGACTGTCCACCGACACTCAGGATATCACCGGCAGTGTCATATCAAAGCGCCCCGCCTGCCATACCGCAGAGGATGTGGAAAAGGCGCTTGCCGCTTTCAGGGGCAGGATAATGCAGGTGCCTCCCATGTACTCGGCTGTGTCCGTAAACGGCAGAAGGCTCTACGACCTGGCGAGAGAGGGTAAGGTAGTGGAGCGCCCCGCAAGGGAAGCCGAGATAAGCTCTCTGGAGCTTGTTTCCTTTGACGAAGAGCTTCAAAGGGGCACTCTGAATGTGAGCTGTTCGGGCGGTACCTATATACGCACCCTTGTGAACGACATGGGAGAGGCACTGGGCTGCGGCGGCGTGCTCAGTGATCTGCGCCGTACCCGAGCCTGCGGCTTTGACCTGAAGGACTGCCTTGGCTTTGAAGATGTGGAGCGGCACATGGAAGAAGGCACTCTCGAAAGTGTTTTCCTGCCGGTGGACAGGCTTTTTGAGAGCTATGCTCCCATAGCTCTGGACAAAAGGCAGACAAGGCTCTACAAAAACGGCGTGAAGCTGGAGGGAGAGTTTGAGGAGCCCTGCGGACTTTACTGCATTTACGGCTGTGACGGCGGATTCATAGGTCTGGGTGAGGTCCTTTCCGGCGGGGGCACACTGAAGGTGAAAAAGAACTTCTTTTCGTAGGGGGCGATCCGTATGAAAACAGCTACGGCACTGGGACTTTTCGACGGAGTACACAGAGGGCACAGAGAGGTACTGGGAGCCTGTCTTTCCTACGCAGGTGAAAAGGGGCTGAGCCCCGCTGTTTTCACCTTTGACACCGGTACCGTCACCACAAAGGGAAAGGACTTTGCACCTATATATCCCGAGAGCATAAAAAGGATGCTCATACAAAAGGCGGGGATAGAGGCAGTACATTCCGAGGATTTTTCCGCTGTGAAGGATCTTTCTCCCGAGGAGTTTGCTGACATCTATCTTGTGAAAAAGCTGGATGCGGCGGCAGTTTTCTGCGGAAAGGATTTCTGCTTCGGAAAAAGTGCGGCAGGCAACACGGAAACTCTCGGCCTGCTCTGCCGTGAGAGAGGTATTGACCTTCATGTGGTGGAGGATGTGATGCAGTCCGGCAGAAAGGTCTCCTCCACACGCATAAGGGAGCTTATACGGGAGGGGAACATCAAAAGCGCAGATACTCTTCTGGGAGAAAGCTACATCCTGCGGGGAGAGGTGGTGCACGGCAGGCACCTGGGCAGGACGCAGGGATACCCCACCGCTAACATCTTCCTTGAAAAGGGCACCCTTTTCCCGAAATTCGGAGTGTATGCTGCAAGCTGTGAACTGGACGGGCGCACCCTTTACGGGGCGGCGAACATAGGTGTAAAGCCTACCGTCGGAAGTGATGCAGCCCTTTGCGAGATCAATTTCTTTGATTATGACGGTGATCTTTACGGCAGGGTGCTGGAAATAAGGCTTATAGACTTTGTGCGTCCGGAAATGCGCTTTTCCGGAGTGGATGAGCTGTTTGAACGCATAGCCTACGATACAAAATTTATACATAAACTTATCAAAGGATGAATAAAATGGCTGATAAAAGAATAAGAACAAGATTTGCCCCCTCTCCTACGGGCTTTATGCACATAGGAAACCTGAGAACGGCAATTTTTACATACATCCTTGCCAAGAAGAACGGCGGCGACTTTATCCTCAGGATAGAGGATACGGATCTGGAAAGGTATGTGGAGGGAGCTGTTGAAAAGATATATGACACTCTGCGCACCTGCGGTCTCAACTGGGACGAGGGTCCGGATGTGGGCGGAGATTACGGCCCCTACATACAGTCGGAGAGAAAGGATATATACATAAAATACGCCAAGGAGCTTATTGACAAGGGCGAAGCATATTACTGCTTCTGCACCAAGGAGCGCATAGACAAGCTCCATGAGGAGCAGGCTGCACAGAACCTTTCGCTGCGCACCTATGACAGGCACTGCCGTGACCTGCCCCGTGAGGTGGTGGAAGAAAATCTTGCAAACGGCGTTCCCTATGTTATAAGGCAGAAGATGCCCACCGAAGGCACCACTACGTTCAGGGATATACTTTACGGTGATATCTCCGTGGAAAATGCCATTCTCGACGATCAGATACTTATCAAGGCAGACGGTATGCCCACCTACAACTTTGCAAATGTCATAGACGATCATCTCATGGGCATAACCCATGTGGTGAGAGGGAACGAATACCTTTCCTCCGCTCCTAAGTATGATCTTCTCTACAAGGCGTTCGGCTGGGAGGTGCCCCAGTACATCCATGTTGAGCATATCATGAGGGATGCGCAGCACAAGCTGTCCAAGCGTGACGGTGATGCCTATTTCGGCGACTTTGTGGAAAAGGGCTTCTATGTTCCCGCTATAATCAACTATATCGCCCTTCTGGGCTGGGCTCCCAAGGGAGAGAACGAGATATTCACCCTTGATGAGCTGGTAAAGGAATTTGATATCAGCGGGCTTTCCAAGTCTCCCGCCATTTTCGACATCCAGAAGATGACCGCCATAAATGCGGAGCACATCAGAAGGATGTCCCATGAGGAGTTCAGGGAAGCGGCTATGCCCTACATCAGAAAGACCTGCAGCCGTGAGGATGTGGACTTTGACATTCTCCTTGATGCCCTGCAGCCCAGAACGGAGCTTTTCACCGACATCCCCGAAAAGGTGGATTTCATCGACAAGCTGCCCGAATACTCCAACGACCTTTACTTCAACAAGAAGATGAAGACCAGCCCTGAGACCTCCCTTGAGGCTTTGAAGATGATAAAGCCCGTGCTTGAGGGCATAGAGGACTGGAACAGCGAGAGCATACACTCTGCCCTTTTTGCGGAGATTGAAAAGAGAGGGGTCAAGAACGGCTTTATGCTGTGGCCCCTGCGTGTGGCACTTTCGGGAAAGCCCTCCACACCCGGCGGCGGGATAGAGCTGGCAGCCATACTTGGCAAGGCAGACAGCCTTGCAAGGATAGAGAAGGGTATTGCACAGCTTTCATAAGACTTTCACCCCGTTTTCACAACGATGTGTTAAAATACTGACATGATGCCCTTTTGCGCTATATTCTCTTTATAAAAGGAGATCATTTTATGATAGAGGTAAAACACCTTACCAAAAACTACGGTTCAAAAACGGCGGTAAACGACATTTCCTTTACTGTCAGCGACGGCGAGATACTGGGCTTTCTCGGACCCAACGGTGCGGGAAAATCCACCACCATGAACATTCTTACGGGCTATATCTCCGCCACCGACGGACAGGTGCTCATAAACGGCACGGACATACTTGATGAGCCCCGCAAGGCGAAAAAGCACATAGGCTACCTGCCGGAGATACCGCCCCTCTACCCGGATATGACTGTGGAGGAGTACCTGAACTTTGTCTATGACCTGAAAAAATGCAGGCTGCCCCGCAAGGCTCATATAGAAGAGGTCTGCGGCCTTGTCAAGATAAAGGACGTGTCCAAGAGGCTGATACGCCACCTTTCAAAGGGTTACAGGCAGAGAGTGGGCGTGGCGCAGGCGCTGGTGGGAAATCCGGAGATACTTATACTCGATGAGCCTACCGTAGGCCTTGACCCCAAGCAGATACTTGATATAAGGAACCTTATCAAGAGGCTGGGGAAAAAGCACACCGTGATACTTTCCTCTCACATCCTTTCCGAGATACAGGCAGTATGCGACAGGATAGTTATCATAAACAAGGGCGTTATTGCAGCGGATGATACGGCGGAGCACCTTTCGCAGGTCGTAACGGAGGATGTGAACTACACCGTCCGTCTGGATCTGGGGGCTGCCTATACCGTGGACGCACCTCCCGAAAATGTCATAAAGGTGATCTCTTCCATTGACGGAGTTGAGAAGACAGTTTTTGCGGGCTCCAAGGAAGATAATACGGGTGACTTTGAGATAGAGGTCGAGGAGGGCAAGGACATCCGCCGTGAGCTTTTCAGGCGCATGAGCGACCGCAACTGGCCTATCCTTGAGCTGCGCACCAACGTCATGTCTCTGGAGGATATATTCCTGCGGATCACCATGGGCAGCGAGATAAACCTTAAAAAGAGCGGTGACAAAAAGGAAGAGAACACCGACCTCAAAAAGGAGCTTTTCAAGAAAGTAGATGCCGCAGTGGGCACCATAAGATCCGAAAAGCAGTCCGGCGCAGACACGGAGGATGCAGGCAGCACGGACAGTTCAGACGGCACACAGGAGGGATAAGAGATGCTTGCTGTTTACAAAAGGGAAATGAAGGCATATTTCTCATCTCCCATAGCATATATATATCTGGCGGTGTTCTGCCTTATTACGGGCTATGTTTTCTGTCTGGGCAACCTTATGTCCGCCACCACCTCGTTTTCAAGCGTATTTTCCGTTGTATTCACGGTGATGATGGTGCTGCTGCCCCTTCTTACCATGAGGCTCTTTGCGGATGAGAAAAAGCAGAAAACAGATCAGGGACTTCTCACCGCTCCTGTCAGCCTGTCAGGCATAGTCTGCGGAAAGTTCTTTGCGGCTCTCAGCGTTTTTGCGCTGGGGATGCTCGTCTACATCTGCTATGCAGCAGTGCTCAATGTCCTTGCGGGTTCCATCCCCTTTGCGGAGTTCGTGGGCAATATGTGCGGACTTCTCCTGCTGGGCGGTTCCTTTATATCCATCGGTATTTTCGTGTCTTCCCTCACGGAGCTGCAGATAGTAGCTGCCATAGGGACATTTATCATAAACCTTCTTCTTTACATATGCGACCTTATAGCATCAAATATGCAGTGGGAGCCCGTTAAGGCTGTGCTCAATGCCATCGGCTTCTACAGCCGTTACACGGAGTTCACGCAGGGCATACTCAATGTGACCAGCGTACTGTATTTTCTCAGTGTGATATTCGTTTTCAACTTCCTTACCGTCAGGGTGCTTGAAAGAAGACGGTGGAGCTGAGCAAGGCTGCCGTATGTAAAATGTTTTTCCCAAAAGGTGTATGAATATGGATAATAACAAGAAAAGCCTTTCGCTGGATGATATCCTTGATGCCCACAGCAAAAAGGAAGAAAGCGAAAAGGCGGAACAGGATGATATAAAGGCCGAGGACGCCGCAAGCAGCGATGATATCTTCGGAGACGAGGCAGAGCCTGCGGATGAAGTGACAGAGGATCCCGCCCCGGATACAGCGGAGGAAGCTGCCTCCGGAGAGACCCCGGAGGAGGATGCCGGCGAAGAAGAGCCGGAGGAGGAAGACGGCACGGATGAAGGAGCTTCCGATAATTCCGCCGCCGCTAAAAAGGACGGGGAAAAGAAGGCAGGAAAGAAGTTCAATTTCAGAAGGCTCCGTTACGGCTCTGTTGCCGCTGCCATAACCGCTGCGGTCATAGCCATAGTTGTGCTGGTGAATGTTGTGGTCGGTAAGGCTGCGGAAAGGGTGAATATGTCCCTTGACCTTACCGTAAACGGCAATTTCGAGATCTCTCAGGAGACTATCGACTTCCTTGCCACGGTAAACGAGCCTGTCGAGATAGTTTGTCTTTCCGACGAGGCTACTTTCAAGAACTCCTCCTATGTGTACTACAAGCAGGCGTATGAGGTGCTGAGAAAGTACACCATCTACTCCGACAAGATAAAGCTGACCTTTGTGGACATGATAAAGGATCCTACCTATGCAGACCGCTACAAGGATGTTTACAAGGGCGAGATAAATGCTTACAGCATCGTGGTGGAGAGCTCAAAGAGGATAAAGGTGCTCTCAGTGCAGGATCTTTACAACACGGAGATAAACTATCAGACCTTCTCCGAGGAGATAGTCTCCTCAAAGGCGGAGCAGGAGCTTACATCCGCAGTGATGTACGTTACGGATCCCGATCCTCTGAAGGCTGTGGTGCTCAATGTGCCGACACAGGGCAGCTCCTACGAGAATGTAAAGAACCTGCTGACCGCAAACGGCTATGATGTGTCCGAGATAGACCCGCAGATAGATCGTATACCCGAAGACGGGGATCTGGTAGTGATAAATGCCCCCCTCAACGACTTTGACGACAGGCTCATAGATGATCTCTATGCCTTCCTTGACAACGGCGGAGCACTGGGCAGGAACCTGGTCTACATCGCCGACTACACCCAGAAATCCACCGAGAACATAGACAAGTTCCTGGCGGAATGGGGCCTCAAGGTGGGCGAAGGCGTGGTAGGCGACGAAAACTCCGCAAACCTCCAGACACAGAGCTATTACATAGTGCGTGACAAGATCACCGAAAATGACTATACTCTCAATGTGTCCCAGAAGGATCTGCCTGTGATAGACTATCAGTCAAGACCCATAGAGCTGCTTTTCGACCATTCCGACACAAGAGAGACCGTAGCCCTTCTTTCCACCGCCGACACAGGATTTGTGCTCACGGAGGAAATGAGAAAGGCTGTGGAGAACGGGGAGACCCCGGAAATAGAGAATGCGCCTCAGCTTACCATGGCTCTCGGCAGAAAGTATGTATTCGATCAGGATAACCAGATGGTGATGAGCAGTGTTCTTGTTGTAGGCTCCTCTGAGACCCTCGATGAATCCCTCACAAACTCCACCTACCTCAACAATGGTGAGTACTTCCTTTCCATCCTCAATTCCATGACAGGAAAGAACACGGGTATCTCCATCGTTGCAAAGGACCTTTCGGGAGACACCTTTGACATAGATCAGGGTACGGTCACCACCTACTTCTTTGTCTTTGTCATTATCGTTCCCGCCGTTATCATCCTTATCGGTGTGATAGTGTTCATCCGCAGGAGAAGAAAGTAATGAAGAAAAAACTTATCCTGCTGCTGGTGGCATTGCTTGCGGTGGGTGCTCTTACGGCTGCGGTAATATTCCTCAACAAGACGGATACTGCCGAAAGCGAAGAGGAGGAGACCACCACTGCTACCGTAAATGAATCAAGGCTCCTTTACGACAAGGATCCCAAGAAGATACAAAGCATAGAGATAACAAACAGCACGGGCAGCTTTGCCGTAAAGAAATATGCGGAGGACGCATGGCTGGTGGAGGGCTTTGAAAGCATCATCCACGACACCTCCCTTATTTCCGGGCTCCTTGACTCCTGTGCCACCCTCACTGCCTCCCAGACAGCCGCAGAAAAGGCGGAGGATCTGTCGGTCTACGGGCTCGATGCGCCGAGAGCGACTGTGGTGACCACCTTTGAGGACGGGAGCGTAAGAACTCTTGAGGTGGGCAAGGAAACCCCCAAGGCTACCCTTACCTACGCCCGTTCGGACGGGGGAGATGCGGTGATCGTGGTGGATACCTCATCCGTGGAGCAGTACCTGGAGTCGAAATTCTACTTCCTGCAAAAGACTGTCTATACCCTCAGGCAGCCCAAGGACGAAAACGACAAGACGGACTATTCCAAGATAGACAAAATAACCATAGAAAGAAAAGACCTTGATTATCCCGTCGTCCTTGAATACGATGTAAGGCAGGACGATGATACCATAGTCAGCGGCAATTCCTCCACCCATGTGCTCACATCACCCGTTCGTCTCGATCTGGATCCGGATCCCGCCTACAATATAATAAACGGCATTTTCGGACTTACGGCGGATGAAGTGGCGATAGTTGCACCTTCCGAGGAAAGCCTGGAGCAGTACGGTCTTCTCGATCCTGCCTGCAGGGTCACATGGGAGATTGCAGGGGAAAGCGTCACCGTCTCCTTCGGAAACGAATACAAGGACAGCGAGGGCGTGATGCAGGGATATTTCGGCACTGCCGACGGCTTTGACGAGATCTTTGTCTTCGGGAAGAACAATGTCCCCTGGATGGATTTCAAGCTCGAAAAGATATCCATGCCCCTTATCACCACAAACTATATCTACACAGTAAACAGCTTCGACATAAAGGTACCGGACAAGGAGTATTCCTTCAGTCTTTCGGGAGGTCAGGATGAATTTGCCGTAAGGTGCGAGACCACCGGCGAGGACATGGACGCAGACCTTTTCAAGGGCTTCTATCAGTATTTCCTGAAAGCCCCCGCTGAGGAGATATACCTTACACCGGATGAGGCACAGCCCCTTGTCACCGTGACCGTGAAAACGGATACTCTTACGGATACCGTGGAGTTCATAGACACGGGGGACAGGATGTGCGATATACGTCTTAACGGCAAGACCAGCTTCAGGTGCAGAAAGACCTATGTTTCAAGGCTCATAGAGAACCTTGACAGGCTCTTTGCCGGAGAGGAACCGCTTACCACCTGGTGATACACCAGCAGCAGAAGGGAGAAAGAAAATGGCAGAAAAATTCTTTACATATAAGGGCTATCCCCTTGTAAGACAGGGCGACCAGATCTATTACGGCAATATGTATGATAAATATGTTGTTATGATGCAGGTCCTTGACAAGACCAAGGTCAAGGGCGTGGAGACAGCCTCCAAGGTGAAGCTGTACAAAATGGCAACTGACGAAAAGCTTTCTCCCATGGAGGCTGTGGTAAAGCAGAGCGAGAAGGACTCACTCTTTTCCGCACTGGACATAGCCTATATATGGCTCGGAAAGCAGTCATGATCTAAGCACGGGGCAGGTATTTCCTGCCCCATAACAGAAAAGGAAGGCTATGGAATACAAAAACAAAAGATTTACCGGGGAGAGAGCCCTTTTCGGAGAAAAAGGCTCCTGCTTTGACGGATGTATATTCGACGACGGCGAGTCACCTTTGAAGCATTCACAGGATATAAAGTGCATCCTGACAGCCTTTGAGTGGAAATATCCCCTGTGGTACAGCAGGGATATCTCTCTTGAAAACTGTACTTTTCACACAGGTGCCAGAGCCGGCATATGGTATACAGAAAACATAAGCCTCAGAAACTGCTCCATAGGTGCGCCCAAGGAATTCAGGCGCTCTAAGGGCATACATATAGAAAACTCCTCCTTTACGGATGCGAAGGAGACCCTGTGGAGCTGTGAGGGTGTGAGCCTTGTGAATGTAAGCTCCAACGGCGATTACTTCGGCATGAATTCAAAGGGGATAAGGGCTGAAAACTTCTCCCTTGACGGGAATTACGCCTTTGACGGCGCTTCGGACTGTGTGTTTGAGAACTGCCGCCTTATCACAAAGGACGCCTTCTGGAACTGTGAGCACATCATCGTGAGAAATTCCTTTATCAGCGGGGAATACATAGGCTGGAACTCGAAGGATATAACTTTTGAGAACTGCATCATAGAGAGCCTTCAGGGACTTTGCTACATAGAAGGTCTGAAAATGAAAGGATGCAGGCTTGTGAACACCGATCTTGCCTTTGAGTATTCCACGGTGGATGCGGATATAAGGTCGGATATCATCAGTGTTAAAAACCCCTCGGGCGGTGTGATAAGGGCTGAGAGCATAGGTGAGGTCATAATGGACCCCGCAAGGATAGACCCATCAGCCACCGCAGTAATCCAAGGAGAGCAGAAGTGAGCCTTCCAAAGGGATATTTTGACAGTATAACGGACAGGAGGGTCACCTCCTCCATAAAGTGGGAAAAGGAGAATATTCTCCCCATGTGGATAGCGGACATGGACTTCCGCACTGCCCCCTGTATCATAGAATACATGAAGCAAAGGGCAGAACAGGGAATATTCGGCTATGACGATGTGACCGACGGGTGGTACAGAGCCTATACCGAACACTGGAAGGTCCGCCACGGCTATGAGTTTTCACGGGAGGAAATGATCTATTCCACAGGGGTCATACCCACTATATCGGCGGCGGTGAGGAAGCTGTCCACCCCCGGTGAAAAGGTGGCACTGCTGACGCCTGTCTACAACATTTTCTTCAACTGCATAAGGAACAACGGCCGTTTCCCCGCAGAGGTGCCGCTTATCTGTGAGGATGGGGCATATGCCGTTGATCTTGAGCTTCTGGAAAAGACATTGTCGGATCCCCAGGTCTCGCTCCTTCTTTTATGCAACCCCCACAATCCGGGCGGAAAGCTGTACACAGCCGAAGAACTGGAAAGGATAGGCGGTATATGCAAAAGGAACGGTGTAATAGTCATTTCCGATGAGATACACTGTGACATCACCGAGCCCGGAGAAAGCTATGTCCCTTTTGCATCCGTAAACGAGACCAACAGTGGTATCTGCGTTACCTGCATATCTCCCACAAAGGCATTCAACATAGCGGGTATAAACACCTCTGCGGCAGTGGTGAGAGATCCTGTCCTGAGGCACAGGGTGTGGCGTGAGCTCAATACCTCCGAGTGCGGAGAGCCCGGCTCCTTTGCCTGCGGTGTCACCGAAAGAGCCTTCTCCCCGGAGGGGCTGGAGTGGCTGGATGCCATGAGGACTTATGTTTCGGATAACCGCCGGCTGAGCGTGAGCTTCATAGAGGAGCAGCTCCCCCGCCTGCGTGTGATGCCCTCCCTGTCTACCTACCTGCTGTGGATTGACTGCAAGGGGACGGGCATGGACGGAAAACGCTTTGCAGCCTCCCTTGAAGAAAAAACAGGGCTCAGGCTCTCGTCGGGAGATATTTACGGCAGCGGAGGAGAGAGCTTTGTGAGGATGAACATAGCCTGTCCGAGAAAGCTGCTTGATGACGGCCTTGAAAGGCTGTCAGCCTATTTCAGATAATAAATTTTTGATCCGGAGGAGCAATATGTGCGGATTTACCGGTTTTACAAAGGTGAAGGACAATGCCGATGAGATACTCGGCAGCATGATGGACAGGATAGTCCACAGGGGTCCCGACTCCAGCGGCAGATATATAGACAAGGATATTGCCATGGGCTTTCGCAGGCTTTCCATAATAGACATTACGGAAAGCGGCGATCAGCCTATTTTCAACGAGGATAAGTCTCTTGTGCTCATGTTCAACGGTGAGATATACAATTACCGTGAGATAAGGGAGGAGCTTATCTCCAAGGGGCACACATTCAGGACGAACACTGATTCCGAGGTGCTTGTCCACGGCTTTGAGGAGTACGGCGAGGAGCTGCCCTCAAAGCTGAGGGGTATGTTTGCCTTTATCATCTGGGACACAAAGAAAAAGGAGCTTTTCGGAGCAAGGGACTATTTCGGCATAAAGCCCTTCTACTACGCAAAATTCGGCAGTCAGCTCATGTTCGGCTCGGAGATAAAATCCTTCCTTGCCCACCCGGATTTTGTAAAGGAGCTCAACACCACAGCTCTTGAAAACTACCTCACCTTCCAGTACTCTCCCACCAACGAGACCTTCTTCAAAAATGTCTACAAGCTGCCTCCGGCTCACTTTTTCAGGTTCGACGGCACCAGGATGAGCATAAAGCGCTACTGGGATGTGGATTTCCACGCTTCCGACGATGAGAACATAGACAACTGGGCGGAAAAGATCTCCGAGACCTTCAAAAACTCCGTTGAGGCTCATAAGATAGCTGATGTGGAGGTAGGCTCCTTCCTTTCCTCCGGCGTGGATTCCAGCTATGTGGCATCCGTTGCCAACGTGGACAAGACCTTCACCGTAGGCTTCGGCGAAGATGAACGCTACAACGAGATAGGCTGGGCAAAGGAGTTCTCCGGCTATATCGGAAAGGAGAACATCTCCAAGGTAATAACCCCTGAGGAATACTGGGACAATATCAGAAGGATACAGTACCATATGGATGAACCCCTTGCGGATCCCTCCTGCATAGCCCTTTACTTCGTCTGCAAAAAAGCATCGGAGTATGTCAAGGTAGTCCTTTCCGGAGAGGGTGCGGACGAGATCTTCGGCGGTTACAATGTATATAAGGAGCCTCTGGGCTCCAAGGGCTACAAGGCGCTTCCCATGGGGCTCAGGCGTGCCATCGGAAAGGCTGCGGGAAAGCTGCCCCACAAGAGAGGCGTGAATTTCCTTATAAGAAACGGTCAGACCCTTGAAGAAAGGTTTATAGGGAATGCCTATATATTCACCCCCGAAGAGAGAAAGGCGCTCCTTCGCATAAAGACGGATGCTCCCGATCCCTCCGCCATTACAGCCCCCTTCTACGCAAAGGTGAAGAACAAGGACGAGATAACGAGGATGCAGTACCTTGACCTTCATATGTGGATGGCGGGAGACATACTGCTGAAGGCGGACAAGATGTCCATGGCAAATTCGCTGGAGCTGCGTGTGCCGTTCCTCGACAGGAAGATAATGGAGCTGGCGGAGAACATCCCCACCTCATGCAGGGTCAGCAGGGAAAACACCAAGCTCGCCATGAGAAAGGCGGCTCTTGCTGCGGCTCCCGAAAAGACCGCCAACAAGAAGAAGCTGGGCTTCCCCGTTCCCATAAGAGTATGGCTCAAGGAAGACAAGTATTACGGTATAGTAAAGGATGCCTTCACATCCGATACGGCAAAGAGCTTTTTTGATACGGAGAGGCTCGTAAAGCTGCTTGACGATCACCGCAGCGGTGAATACGACAACAGCCGCAGGATATGGACGTTGTTTATTTTTCTTACCTGGTACGACGTTTATTTCGGAGAGAATTCGGAGTTTGTAAAATGAAAAAGCTCGCACCCTTACTGCTGATGCTCCTCCTTGCCGCCTGCGGCAGGGGCTCGGGGGTACAGACCCACGAAACAGCCACCATGACCGAACAGGGGACGGAAATAGCCATGGACGGTGAGCAGGACACCGTGACGGAGGACGTATGACAGAAAACAGGGAGACTGTTGCAGCCCTTTCTACCCCAAGGGGCAGCGGCGGCATTTCGGTCATAAGGATAAGCGGAAGTGATGCACTGAAGATCGCCGACAAGCTGTTTGTCCCTCTTTCGGCGGATAAGCTCCCCTCCCGCATGGAGGGCTACACCTGCGCCCTCGGAAAGCTGTGCGAGGGCGGCAGGGTCATAGATGATGTGGTGCTGACTGTTTTCAGGGCACCTCATTCCTATACTGGGGAGGACACTGTGGAGATATCCTGTCACGGCGGTATGTTCGTGGCGGACGAGATACTCCGTGCGGTGTTCGGTACGGGAGCAAAGCCTGCGGACGGGGGAGAATTCACCCGCCGTGCCTTTGAGAACGGCAAAATGAGCCTCACTCAGGCAGAGGCGGTAATGGATGTTATCACCTCCAGGAACGAAGCATCTCTCAGGGGTGCAAGGGCGCTGATGGAAGGAGAGCTTTACAGAAAGGCCGCCGCACAGCGTGAAAGGCTGACCTCACTTCTGTCGTCACTGGGGGCTTGGATAGACTACCCTGACGAGGATCTGCCGGAGACCGATACGGGAAATATGAAGGCGGAGCTTGAAGACATATCCCGTGAACTCAAAAAGCTGATGTCGGGTCACAGGCGGAGCGTGCTTGTGAAGGAGGGCATAAGGACCGTCATCGCAGGTAGACCCAATGCGGGAAAAAGCACTCTTATGAACCGTCTCGCAGGCTACGAGCGCAGCATAGTCACGGATGTGGCAGGCACCACAAGGGATGTGGTGGAGGAGAGCATCCGCATAGGGGACTTGATCCTGAACATATCCGATACAGCAGGCATCAGGGACACTGCCGGAGAGATAGAGCAGATAGGCATAGATATGGCGAAAAAGCGGCTGGATACCGCCGATCTCTGCCTTGCTGTCTTTGACGGGGCGGAGGAGCTGGATGAGAGCGACAGAGAGGTCATAAGCCTTTGCGGGAAAAGCTCCGCTGTGAAGATAGCCGTCATAAACAAGACGGATAAGCCCGTGAAAACAGATACAGGGCTGATAGAGAGCATTTTCGGCACTCCTGTGTACATAAGTGCAGCAAAGGGAGAATGTGACGAGCTTATCACGGCAATAGAAAAGGCATTCCCTGAGATCGCACCCTCCGATGAGCTCATGATAAACGAAAGGCAGAGACAGTGCCTTGAAGAATGTGCAAAAAGGCTCGATGAAGCCGTTGCCGCAATAGACAACACCACCCTTGACGCAGTGAACATCATCCTTGATGAGGCGCTTTTCTTCCTTCTGGAGCTGACGGGTGAAAGGGTCACCGAGGAAGTGGTGAAGGCTATTTTCTCAAAATTCTGTGTAGGAAAATGACCGGTGCCGTGCAGGCAGGTCCCATGTTTTGAAAGGCGGTGTATACAATGTCCGAAAAGGAGCTTATAGAGAGCATAACGGCGGAAGTGGCAGAGATATGCGACCCCTCCTATGTATACCTTGTTTCAAAGAAAAACAATGTCAGGGGGGAGCTTACCACCATGAAGCTTTGTGTGGTGGTGGATGACGGCATAGACCCCTCAGGGGAGGAAAAACGCCTTCTCATAAAGACGGATACCCCCATTCCCGTGGATTTCATCGTGTACAATATATCCGACTGGAACGATTACGCCCCGGAGGATAACACCTTTGCCTACAGAATAGAGAACGGCGGTGAGCTGCTTTATGTCAAGGGTAAGTAGAAAAGGGGACAGCAAGCGCTTCTATGACTGGATCTATCACGCATGGCTGGACAGACTGGCCGCAAGGGAGCTTTCGGCATATCCCAAGCTGTACCTTGTGTCGGCTTTCCATTGTCAGCAGTGTATAGAAAAGGCTCTGAAAGGCTTTCTGCTGTTCAAATCACACCATCTTCCGGACGGACACAACCTGACATGGCTTTGTAAGCAGTGTGCCCTGCTGGACGAACACTTTATCGACTGGATAGACGAAAGTGCGACTCTCAACCGTTACTACATTGAGACCCGCTACCCTGCCGACATCCCGCTGGAGATAGGTGAAGCAGATCTGGACAGCCTTGTGGAGATGAGCAGTGTGATAATGGATTATATCTGCGATGTGACGGGCTTTGACTTCAAGAGCTACCACAAAAGGAAGAAACCTTGACCGTTTTAATGCAATAAAGCATTTTTAATCTGTTTTTAATGTACATTTTTCACGGGTCATGGTATAATAAAAAGTGCGGTGAGATCTCATCGCACTTTTTTGTTGATAGAAAGGTCGTATCATGAAATACGGAGTATTTGCCCTTTTAGCCATGGCAATAGTGATATCTTTTCTGGGCTTCTGTCTTGAAAATGCGTGGCTTGCATACACAAAGGGCTTTGTGGACAACAGGAATTTCTCTCTGCCCTTTCTGGCAGGCTACGGGATACTGGTGCTGGGGATATATTTTATTATAGGCACCCCCGAGGAAATGCGTGCCTTTGCCTTCTTCGATCTTAAAACAGACCACACCGCACGGGTCATCCTTTACTTTGCGGATGCCTTTCTTACCGTAAGCATAGCGGAAGTGATACTGGGAACTGTTTTTGAAAAGGCAACAGGGGTAATATGGTGGGACTACACAAGGCTGCCGCTGCACTTTACCCGTTATACCTCAGTATTCACAAGCATGGGCTTTGCACTTGTCATAACTCTTTTCATGGACAATGTTTTCACACCTCTGATGGACAGGATAATGCTCATCGACCCCGTAACGCTGAGGAACAACACCCTTGTGGTATCCCTTTTCATTTTCATCGACACATTGAATTCTTTCGGGAAGATGTACAGGAGCCGCAGCCTGAATGTGACATGGCGGTACTACATCGCCGACAAAAGGCTTGAAAGAGTAAAACAATGATAAAAGGATCCCCTTTCCGACGGCTGCCGGAAAGGGGATGTGTTTATACTGATTTCTGACCGATGTATAGACAAGAAACAAGCCGCAAATGCTTGAATATAAGGGATTTGAGGCTTGGAGATCGTCTATACATCGAGGAAGAATTAGTATTATATATCGCTGTTATACCTTTATCTCTACGGATTCCTTTGTGTAATCGCTGTACTTTTCAAGTACGGGTCTTACGCAGACCTCAAGGAACTCCTCCACCTGCTCGGGGGCACGTCCCGTGTAGTTTTCGGGGATAAGGGTCTTTTCTATATCCTCCGGGCTGAGACCGAAGGCAGGGTCGGCAGCTATGAGCTCTGTAAGGTTGTTGTCAAGACCCTCCTCCTTGACACGCTTTCCTGCCTGCATGGCATAAGTGCGTATCTTTTCGTGGAGCTCCTGACGGTTGCCTCCCTTTTCCACTGCGTCCATCATGATGTTTTCCGAAGCCATGAAGGGCAGCTCTGCCATTACTCTGCGGCGGATTATCTTGGGGTATACCACAAGGCCTGATGTAACATTCATCATGATATTGAGGATGGCGTCGCAGGCAAGGAAGCCCTCAGCCACGGAGATGCGCTTGTTGGCGGAGTCGTCAAGGGTGCGCTCGAACCACTGGGTACCTGCGGTAAAGGCAGGGTTCAGTGTATCCACCATCAGGTAGCGTGCAAGAGCGGTTATCCTTTCGCTTCGCATGGGGTTGCGCTTGTAGGGCATGGCGGAGGAGCCTATCTGGTTTTTCTCAAAGGGCTCTTCCATTTCCTTGAAGTTCTGGAGTATGCGCAGGTCGTTTGCAAACTTCATGGCACTCTGGGCAATGGCGGAAAGGGTGGAAACAACGCCGTAATCCGCCTTTCTGGAATAGGTCTGCCCGGAAACGGGAACTACCCTGTCAAAGCCCATTTCCTCTGCGATGAGCCTTTCAAGCTCCTTTACCTTGGAGCTGTCGCCGTGGAAAAGCTCCATAAATGATGCCTGTGTGCCGGTGGTGCCCTTGGAGCCCAGAAGAGCCAGCCTTGACTGTCTGTATTCAAGCTCGTCCAGATCCATAAGCAGCTCGTTTATCCACAGTGCAGCCCGCTTTCCCACGGTGGTGAGCTGTGCGGGCTGGAGGTGGGTGTAGGCAAGCGCAGGCATATCCTTATACTGCTCTGCAAAGGAAGCAAGCTGTGAGATCACCGTCACCAGCTTTTTCTTCACAAGCTCCAGAGCATCCCTCATGATTATTACATCGGTATTGTCTCCCACATAGCATGAGGTCGCACCCAGGTGGATTATGCCCGCAGCACCGGGGCACGCCTTTCCGTAGGTGTAGACATGAGCCATAACATCGTGACGCACCAGCTTTTCACGCTCTGCGGCACACTCATAGTCTATGTTGTCTGTATTTGCCTCCAGCTCGGCTACCTGTTCCTCGGTCACGGGCAGACCCAGCTTCATCTCCGCTCTTGCAAGAGCCACCCACAGCTTTCTCCATGTGGTGAATTTCTTGTCTGCGGAAAAAAGATACTGCATTTCCTCGCTTGCATAGCGTGTGCAGAAGGGTGATTCATAGCTGTTAGTGTTCATAGCTTTCCTTTCAGTTTACGGTGTTCATTGCCTTGTCGGTCTGACCGGCAACTATAAGCTCTATTGCCTCACAGGCCTTGTCGGCTGCCTCGTGCATGGCGGGAAGATCCTCCTTCGGGATATTTCCCAGCACCCAGTCTGCCAGATCCATTTCCTTGTACGGCTTTTTCCCCACTCCGATCCTTATGCGGGGGAAATCATCCGACCCTGTGAGATAGATTATGCTTTTGAGACCGTTATGCCCGCCGTCGCTGCCCTTTCGCCGTATACGCAGCTTTCCGGGCTCCAGGTTTATATCATCCACACAGACAAGGACATTCTCTATGGGCACCTTGTAGAAGTTCATAGCTTCCACAACTGCTTCTCCGCTGCTGTTCATAAAGGTGGAGGGCTTCATCACAAGGCACCGCTTCCCGGATATCACCGTGTCCCCCACAAGGGACTTGAATCTGAGCTTTTTGATGTCAAAGCCCTTTTTCTCCGCCAGGGTGTCCACCGCCATAAAGCCTGCGTTGTGGCGGGTGCTTTCGTACTTTGCACCCGGGTTCCCCAGACCTACGACTATAAACTCCACCTGACCCGCAGGGGTGCTGTCGGAGCCTTTCTTTTCCTTTTCAAGCTGTGCGAAAATATCGAATATACTCATTTTATCCCATCACTGTAATGTTATCCCCGCTCTTTCGAGACGGTTCCGCCATGTTTTGTACTGCTGTTCCTCCAAAAAGCTTTTCAGAGGTCCTATCTGCGTATCACGATCCCAGGCAGACAGGGCACTGTAATATGATCTCCTGTCCTCCTCATGGATGACAGCGGGAGGATGTCCCATGCTCACAAGAAGGTAGTTCATGCAAAGCCTGCCTGTGCGCCCGTTCCCGTCGGAGAAGGGGTGGATATTCTCAAACTTTGCGTGAAAGAAGGCGGCAGCCGTAAGTATGCTTTCATCGGAAGACATGATCTTTCCGGGGTCGCTGTTTATGTCGCCTATAAGCTCTGACATCTCGTCTCCTACGTCCTCCGGAAGTGCGCCTACCTCGTCTATACCGACCACATAGTCATGGTGCTTGTATTCTCCGGGTCTTTCTCCCTGCTTCCATCGCCTTTCGGTGTAGGTGCTGCGGGTGAGAAGGTAATGAAACTCCTTTACAAGGGACTCATCCAGTTTCCTGCCCTCTCCGAATGCGTCAAGAAAGCGCCTGTACGCCTGCTTTGCATTGTAAAGCTCAAAGAGGGTGCGCAGATCCCCGGTGTAAGAGGTGACGCCGTCATGATCGAAGATCTCCTTGGTGTCATAGTAGGTCACCCTGTCATTTTCGATCTTTCCCGAATGGTAGGCAAACAGGACGCCCTTTTCCTCGACTGCGTTTTCAAGATCGTCCGCAGTGCGGATGTTCAGGCTGCGCCAGTAGTCGCAGAGGGTCTTGTATCTCTCATACATGAAGGGCACCTCTTACAAAAGCCGGGATAACGATCACTTGAACATGGGGGATATGGGAGTGTCGTTGTAGATCCTCTGTATAGCCTGTGCAAATACGGGAGCAACAGGCAGGAGCTTTATCTTGTCGCTCTTCTTTTCATCGGGAAGGGCGATGGTGTCAAGAAGGACTACCTCGCTTATGACACTTGCGTTTATCCTTTCGATAGCGGGGCCTGAGAGCACACCATGGGTAGCACAGGCGCATACGCTCCTTGCGCCGCCCTTCTCAACGATAGCCTTGGCTGCGTTGCAGAGGGTGCCTGCGGTGTCTATCATGTCATCCACGATTATAACATCCTTGTCACGGACATCGCCGATGATATTCATTACCTCGCTGACATTAGCCTTCTGGCGGCGCTTGTCAACTATGGCAAGGGGAGCATCGAACTTGGCTGCGAAGTTTCTTGCACGGGTAACGGAGCCCAGGTCGGGGGAAACTATGACAGTATTGTCCTTGTTGTCCTTGTACTTCTCGATGAAGTAGGGAACAAGGTTGGGCACACCCAGAAGATGATCCACCGGGATATTGAAAAAGCCCTGTATCTGGGGGCAGTGAAGATCCATGGAAAGGATGCGGTCTGCGCCTGCTGTGGTTATGATATCGGCTACCAGCTTTGCTGAGATGGGATCTCTCGCCTTAGCCTTTCTGTCCTGCCTTGCATAGCCCATATAGGGTATAACAGCTGTGATCCTTCCGGCAGATGCACGCTTGAACGCATCTATCATGATGAGCAGCTCCATCAGATGATCGTTTACGGGGTAGCTGGTGGACTGCACCACAAAAACGTCGGAGCCTCTTACGCTCTCCTTTATGGAAACGCTCACCTCGCCGTCGGAAAAGGTGACTACTTCCGACTGACCCAGTTCAAGACCCAGCGCATCGGCTATGCCCTTGGCGACCTTGGGGTTGGAATTTCCCGTAAAGATCTTGATATCCTTGCCGTGTACATTCATAATATGATCCTCCGATATTCATTCTTCCGGTATTATGCCTAAAGACCGATAATACCATGGTCTATACTTAAAACGGGGGCTTTCTCTTTTCCCGTATATAAGCCTTATCTGCTGTTCTTTTCTATCCTGCTCTTCAGGCGCTGAAAGCCGAAGTCCTCCCTGAGGCGTGTGTCGGCTCTCTCCACCGCCAGTGCGCCGTCGGGCACATCCCTCGTGATGGTGGAGCCTGCGGCAGTGTAGGCGGCATTCCCCACCTTCACGGGAGCCACAAGGTTGGTGTTGCAGCCAATAAAGGCATTGTCCCCGATAACGGTGCGGAACTTCTTCTCTCCGTCGTAGTTCGCTGTTGCGACCCCGCAGCCGAAATTCACTCCTCTGCCCACGTCGCTGTCGCCGACATAGGTAAGGTGGGAAACGGCAGTGTTCTCACCGATAACGGAATTCTTGATCTCCACAAAGTCGCCTATCTTTACACCGTCCTTGATGACGGTTCCCGGGCGGAGCTGCACGAAAGGACCCACGGAAACATTCTTTCCTACCACGGCATCCCGGCTCTGGACCGTATTCAGCCTGCTGCCGTCTCCTACCTCGGTATCGTCCAGGAGACAGTCCGGACCTATGACGCAGCCCTCACCTATGCGGGTGTTCCCTCTGAGGATGGTGCCTTTCAGTATCTTGGTGCCCTTTCCTACGGCAACATCATTCCCTATAATGACACCGTCGGTGCAGTCAAACTCCACTCCCCCGTCAAGGAGACGTTCTATGACCTTGTATCTGGCGGCTGTGTTGAGCTTTAGAAGGGCTCTGCGGTCGTTGGCGCTGAGCACCGCATCCGGGTCGTCGGCCATGTGGGCACCTGCCCTGCCTCCGTCTGAAAGGATGATGTATACCGCATCGGTGATGTAGTATTCTCCCTGGGCGTTGTTGGGGCTCAGCCTGTCAAGGGCTCCCAGGAGCCTGTCCGTGCCGAACCAGAAGGCACCCGTGTTCACTTCCTTTATGAGCCGCTGCTCGTCCGTGGCGTCCTTTTCCTCCACTATGCCTGCCAGAGCGCCGCTTTTGCGGATGATACGCCCTGCTCCGGCAGGGTCCTCCGCCATAGCGGTGATAACGGTCACGTCGTCCTTTCTGTCCCTGTGCTGCCACAGAGCCGCCAGCAGAGTGCCGCTGTCGATAAAGGGCGCATCCCCGTTGAGGATCACCACATCCTTGCTTTTGCGCTCCCGCAGCCAGTCCTTTGCCATCATGACTGCGTGACCCGTGCCTCTGCGCTCGGACTGGACGACCGTATGGCACCTGCCTTCAAGGTGCTTCTCCAGCACCTCACGCCCGTAGCCCGTAACAACGCAGATATCATCTATACCGCAGCCCCTGCAGGCTTTGATGACCCAGTCTATCATGGGGACGCCCAGCACCTCGCACATGGCTTTCGGAAGGTCGGAACGCATCCTTTTCCCCTGTCCACCTGCCAGTATCACGGCGCAGACCGAGTTTTCGCCCATTGTATCACCGCTCCTTAAAGTATATTCAAAAGCCGATCCACAGCTATCCGTAATTCACATACCCTTTAATTATAACCTATCACACACTGCTTGTCAAGGATAAAAAAAAGATTTGACAAAGCATTGATATTGTGGTAAAATTAAAAGAGTTGCAATTTTGCGGAAAAGTACCCGAAAACAGGCTGAAAACAGGCGTTTTGCGGCGCTTTGAGAGCGATGCGTGGTGATATCATGGACAGAAAGATAATAGGGGTTATCATAGCCTACCCGGAATCGGCATATCAGCAGAGGTTCCTGGACGGCATAGCCGAGGCGTGTGCCCTTTACGGCTACGATGCGGCAGTGTTCACCACGCTGGTGCAGTCCTCCCACCTTTACAAGGACTATCTCAGGGGCGAGCTCAATATCTACGAGCTGATGAACTTTGACAGGCTGGATGGTGTTATAGTCGGCACCATATCCCTTGAGGAGAACAACGACTTTTACCTTGTGGATAAGATAGGGAAGAAGCTGAAAAGGGAGTGCAAAAAGCCTGTTGTCTGCGTGGATCTCCCATGTGAGGACTATGAGTGCATAAAGACGGATGACAGAGAGGGCATAGCCGCAGTCACCTCCCATATACTGGATCACCACGGAGTGAATCCGGACAAGGTGCTGTTCCTTACGGGAACGAAGGGGATCGATGTCACCGAGGAAAGAGTGGCGGGGATAAAGGGCGAGTATGCCCGCAGAGGTCTTGAGTTCCCGGACAGCAGGGTGTTTTACGGGGATTACTGGTACAGCGGCGGAAGAGAGCTGGCAGAAAAGATAGTCTCCGGAGAAGCGGAGCGTCCCCGTGCGGTCATTGCAGCCTCCGACCATATGGCGATGGGGGTCATAAAGGCGCTTACGGAAAACGGCATAAGGGTGCCGGAGGACATTCTGGTGACAGGCTACGATTCCACCTCCGAATCTCTTCTCCACTCTCCTTCCGTCACATCCTACACCCCCGACCTTTCCTATGCCGTACATAAGGCTGTGAACAGTCTTGTTTCCCGTATAGAGCCGGGGCGGGAGCTGATACCTCCCGTACATACCAAGAGCGGCCTCATCCCTTGTCTGAGCTGCGGCTGCGATATGGATATAGAGATGTTCAAGAGCCGCCTGTCAGGCTCGCTCTACAAATACAACACGGATTTTTCCGATCCCGATATAGACCAGAAGACAGACCTCCCCATGATACTCAACAGCTATACCCTTGAAAGGTACACCGCCGCAAATGGGGTGGAGAGCTGTTACAGGGAGATAATGGATTCCTGCTGGCTGCTCAGGCCCTATTCCAATATGTGGATATGCCTGCGCCCGGACTGGACTGATACCTCGACCAAGCTGGAAAAGGGCTACCCGCCCGGGATGGACAATGTGATACACGCTGTCTGCGAGGGTCATGCCCCTGTGGGCGGCGACTCCCACTATTCCGTAGTGAGCAGGTATATGTTTGATACATCGCAGATGCTGCCCGCTCTGGATGCGGAGCACGAGCCTTCCGTTTTTTACTTTGCCCCGCTGCATTTTGAGGATGACACCTTAGGCTATATCGCACTGCAGTGCGACATAGGTCAGAAGCACAAGATAGGGCAGGTGTTCCATTTCTGGGTGAGGAACGTAAACAACGCCATAGAGCTCATCCGTTCCAAGCAGCGGCTGAGAAATGCCGCCATGGTGGACAAGATGACGGGTCTCTACAACAGAAGGGGAATGGATCACGCCCTTGAAGTCATAAAGGAAAGCGCCCATGATTCGGGCTTTATGGCGATAGTCATAGATATGGACGGCCTGAAGGCGATAAATGATACCTACGGCCATGAATGCGGCGATATAGCCATCGACCTGCTGGCACGCTGCTCAAAGATGATAACCTCCGCTTCGGAATACTGTATAAGAGCGGGCGGAGACGAATTCTACATCCTGGGTGCAGGGGACTACGACGAAAGAGGACTGGCGGAAAGGCTGGAGGATCTGGAGTTCTACCTTTCCCAGATGTCACGCAAGCTGAATAAGCCGTTTGCGGTAACTGCCAGTGCGGGCTATGCCATGGGCAGCGCCTCCGAGGACCTGAACAGCGTGATAAAGACTGCCGATGCAAGGATGTACAAAGAAAAGACGAGGAAAAAGGTGCAAAGAAAATGATCGTTAATTACAATGACCCTTTTGTCAGGATCTGCGGAAGGACACTTGAACGCAGCGGGTGTGTGTACCTTGACTACACCTGTTCCTTTGCGGAGTTTGAATTTGAGGGCAGCAGAGCCGCTGCCACCATCCTTTCCGACCTCTGTCCCGCCGAGGAGCAGTACAGGGCGTGGATAGGCATATTTATCGACGGCGTGCTGGACAGGAAGCTCCGTCTCGACCAAAAGGAAAATGTGGTCACCCTTTACGAGGGAGAGTGCAGAAAAGTCAGGGTATGTATAATGAAGCTCTCCGAGGCGGCATTTGCAAAATGCGGTCTGAAATGTATAGAGATCGACGGCAGGATGAATGCCGTATCAGGTGCGCAGCCCGAAAGGCTCATCGAATTCGTGGGGGATTCCATCACCTGCGGCTACGGCATAGACGGAAAGTACGAAGGGGGCACCTTCTCCACGGAGACCGAGAATCCACTGAAAGGCTATGCCTTCCTTACGGCAGGAAAGTGCCGCTCCCGCTTCCGCTTTGTGTCCTGGTCGGGGATGGGCGTTATGACGGCCTATGTGGATGAGACTGCCGAAAAGCCCCTTGATGACTGGCTTTTCAAGGACATTTTCCCCTACACCGACAGCCCCCTTGAACGCTCCATGGGAGTTGAGAGAGGAAAATACACCCCCTATGACGGTAAGGATCAGCCGCAGGTGGTGGTCTTTGCGGACGGGACCAACGACCATTCATGGACAAAGGGCATCCCCGAAAGAGAAGCGGATTTTGAAAGGGCTTATGCCCGTATGCTGGATCTTATAAGGGAAAAATACCCCGATACATATATAGTCTGCACCTACGGAGTCATGGGGGACAGCCTGAAGGATGCCATAGCACGGCAGACAGAGAGCTTTAAGCAGCGTCACGACGACAGGATCTGCTTCGTGCTGCTGGATGTTCAGGACGAAAAGAACGACGGAGTTGCAGTAGACTGGCACCCCTCTGCCATTACCCACGAAAAGATGGCAGATGTCCTGTCAAAGAAGATAAACAGCCTGTTTGAGGATATGGGGCTGTGAGGATATACCCCTTTTTCTCCTCCAGCAGCGGGAACTGTACCTATGTGGGGAACAGTGATGAGGGCATACTTATCGACTGCGGCGTGTCTGCGGCAAGGGTAAAGGCTGCGCTTGAGAGCAGAGGCATAGCTTTGCAGGCAGTAAAGGGGCTGTTCATCACCCACGAGCATACGGACCACATAAAGGGTCTGAAGGTTTTCACCAAGTCAACAGGCATACCTGTCTATTCAAGAGGGGCTACGCTTGACAGGCTCCTTGATGCGGGGCTTCTGTGCTCCGCATCTCATTCGGTGGAGCCGGGTGTGCCCGTAAAGGCAGGCAGCTTTTGCGTGACGGCCGTAAAGACCTTTCACGATGCTGTTTCTCCCTGCTGCTACCGTATAGATACGGACAAAGTCTCCTGTGCGGTCTGCACCGACCTCGGCACCGTCACGGAGGATGTTTTGGATGCGCTTTCCGGTGTAAAGGCAGCCCTCATAGAGTCCAATTACGATATGGGTATGCTCTCCCGGGGGCCCTATCCGAGAGAGCTGAAAGAGCGCATAGCCTCCTATGACGGGCACCTTGAAAACAGTCAGTGTGCGGAGCTTGCGGTGAAGCTGGTGAAGGCAGGTGCCGAAAGGCTCATACTGGGGCACCTTTCACAGCACAACAACGACCCTGTACTTGCGGAGCGGGAAACGGAGACTGCACTTATGAGGGCGGGCTTTGAAAGGGACGTCCACTATATGCTCATGGCTGCCCTGCCGCAGGAGAGCAGGTATTTCAGCTTCTGAAAATAAAACGATCAAAGGTGATTTTAAATGAAGATAATAGCAGTTGCCAACCAGAAGGGCGGCGTGGGAAAATCCACCACCGCAGTGAACCTTGCGGCATCCCTGGGCATAAGGGACAAAAGGGTGCTGTGCGTGGATCTTGACCCCCAGGGGAACTGTACCAGCGGCTTCGGCATCAGCAAAAAGGGACTGGGTGTCACCTCCTATGATGTGCTCATGGGGACGGAAAAGATTGATAATGCCATTCTGGAAACGGATTTTGCCAATGTTTCCATCATCTGCTCCACGCTGGGGCTGGCAGGTGCCGAGGTGGAGCTCGCAAACGAGGAGAACAGGGCGAACAGGCTGAAAATGCAGCTCCTGACGGTGAAGGACAGCTTTGACTATATCCTTATAGACTGCCCTCCCTCCCTTTCCATACTTACCATAAATGCCCTTTGTGCGGCGGACAGCGTGCTCATACCCCTGCAGTGCGAGTTCTACTCCCTTGAAGGCCTTTCACAGCTCGTGGAGAGTATACGCAGGATAAAGCAGCGCTACAACCCCGACCTGGAGATAGAGGGCATACTTTTTACCATGGCGGATTCAAGGCTCAACCTTACCAATCAGGTGGTAAACGAGGTGAAAAAGCATTTCCCCGACAAGCCTTTCAAGACCATGATACCCAGAAATGTGCGTCTTTCGGAGGCTCCCAGCTTCGGGAAGCCCATAATATTCTACGACCGCTTCTCAAAGGGAGCGGACAGCTACGAAAAACTGGCGGAGGAGCTTCTGAAAAGAAACGGCGAACGGAAGGTAAAGCCTATCAGAAAGCTGCTCAGACCCAAAAAGGGCACCTGATGCGGGTAACTTGCCCCGCAGCGGCTCATTCAGGGTGCGGATCATGATATACGAAAGGGGGAAAAGGCTTTGGCAGTGGATGATGTATCCGATCTCAAGGAAAAGCGTGAAAAGCAGGATGAAAAGGACGGGCTGGTGCGCATAGCCGTGATACTGTTCATAGCGGCGCTGGCAGCCATTGCCGTGTTTACGAGGCACAGCTGGTACCCCGCAGTATACAGCGCTTTTCACAAGGGAGAGACATTGCCCGAGGAGAGCGTTGCCGAGGAAAGCGGCAAGCAGGGAGAATTTCCCATCAAAATAGACGGGGGCATGGGCTATCAGCTCCTTTCCATGGACAATGCCCTGGCGCTCCTGGATGATTCAAAGCTCCATATCTATAATCTGGACGGAAAGCTCATGAACGAGAGTATGCACACCTATGCAAATCCCATTCTCCGTGTGTCTCCCTCAAAGGCATTGGTCTATGATGTGGGCGGTACCATGTTCAGGCTTGAGAGCCGCTACAAGACCGTCTACGAAAAGGAAGCGGATGATGTCATATATCTGGCGGAGGTATCCGACAGGGATCTTGTGGGAGTGGTCACACGCTCCGACAAGTATCTTTCCACTCTCAGGATCTACGATGAAAAGGGAGAGAATATCTTCTCCTATTACAGCTACGACGGAAGGATAACCAACATAGCCTTCAACAAGGACAGCTCCGGAGCGGTCATTTCCGTTCTTACCGCACAAGGGGGAGAACTGCTCTCCACACTGGTGCGCTTTGACTTTTTAAAGCCCGATCCCATATGGGTGGCGGATCCTGTTCCGGCACTGCCTATGGATCTGAAGATAAATTCCAACGACACCATTTCCCTTACGGGGGACGACAAGTACATCCTTTTTGATTCAAACGGCGTGGTGCTGGAGCGCAGCGATTATGACAATGCGGTGAAGGACTATGCTTCATCCGGTGATCTGACGGCGGTCATCACGGAGAACTCCGCTCTCAGAAAGACCGCACTCATAGAGTTTCACGGTGCGGGGGATCCCGTGGTCACCATACTCGAAAACGGCGCAGATGACGTGTATATATACGGCGATCAGGTGCTGGTGCTGTCGGGAGACAAGATAAGGATATTCTCCCCCGGCGGAGAAAATATGTATGATGCGGTGCTGGAGGATCAGTTTGAGAATGTCTGCAAGAACGGAAACTACATCTTCCTTCTGGGCTACGATAATATCAACAGGATACAGGTAAGAGTTTAAACAGCATTTGTATGAAATATATCTACGATCTTATCATAGTCGTCATACTTGTGGCAGGGGTCTACACGGGGACGAAAAAGGGCATCATCCGTTCTGTGGTGGGCATATGCTGCTCTGTGGCTGCCTTTGCTGCGGCGGCTCTTACCGCAACGGACACGATGGCGGAAAGGGTCTACGACAAGTATGTACACAACGAGGTGCAGAAGCTCATCTCCGAGGGTCTCGACGAGGTGAGGGAGCGCACCCAAAACGCCATTGACGACTATGTGGACAAAAAGCTGAAGGAGATATTCGGCACGGAGGAAAAGGGAGACGACGAAAAGGATAAGGGCGGGGATATCATATCCGACATTATCCGGAAGATGGAAAAAGGCATTTCGGACTCCGACACGGAGGAAATGACGGAATATGTGAGCCTTTCCTTTGAGAACGGGAGCGTGCCGGAGGAATACCGTTCCTCCCTTGTCACAAGGATACTGTCCGACAGATCGGTGGTGGATCTTGTGATAGAGAACGTGCTGGGCATCTCCGGCAGGGAAGAGATCAACAACTACATAGAAAAGACCTACATAAGACCAAGGCTCATAAGGATCATAGCAGCCCTTTCGTGGGGCATCATATTCGGGGGCGTGAAGCTGCTGCTGTGGCTCATAACGGGCAGTATCATGCGGCTCCTGAAAAGCTCAAGGGAGCTTCGCACCGCAGACAGCATAGCAGGCGGTGTCATAGGCTTTGCGGGCAGCGGAGTGCTGTGCGCGGCCTCAGCCTTTGCGGTGTTCCTCATAGTAAGCGCTACCGGAGGCACGAGATACTTCAACGAAGACGTGATCTCGGAGACGCTGGTGTTCAGAGCCTTTTACACGGCAGTCAGCAATCTAACTTTCTAAAACAGTCAGGAGAAAACAATGCTTTGTACCAATTGCAAGAAAAGAGAAGCCATAGTTTTTATAACCACCACCCAGGGAAATGAGAGAAAGAACGAGGGACTGTGCCTTGTGTGCGCAAGGGACAGGAACCTGCCTCAGATAAATGAATACATAAAGCAGATGGGTCTTTCGGATGACAACATAGAGGAATTTGCGGATGCCATGACCGACATGAAGGAAGGCCTTGACAACATGGATCTGTTCAAGCCCGGCGGCACATCAAGCCCGCTGCCGAACTTCTTCAACGCCCTTTTCGGCGGTCAGGGACAGGGGGAAAAGGAGGATGCTCCCTCAGATGCCAAGGCAGAGGTACGCTCTGCGGACGGCAAGGCGGACACCAAAGAGAAAAAGCAGAAGACGGGCAAGAAGTACCTTTCCAATTTCTGCACCCACCTTACGGAGAAGGCAAGAAAGGGAGAGCTTGACAGGATAATCGGCAGGGATGCGGAGATCGCCCGTGCCGTTCAGATACTCTGCCGCCGCCAGAAGAACAACCCCTGCCTTATAGGCGAGCCGGGCGTTGGAAAGACCGCCATTGCGGAGGGACTGGCACAGCGCATAGTTGAGGGCAGGGTGCCCTTCCAGCTTGCGGATAAGGAGGTCTACCTTCTCGACCTTACCGCACTTGTGGCAGGGACCCAGTTCAGAGGTCAGTTTGAAGCCCGTATGAAGGGGCTCATAGATGAGATAGTCAAGGAAGGCAATATAATCATCTTCATAGATGAGATACACAATCTTGTGGGCTCCGGTGACGGTGACGGCTCCGCCATGAATGCGGCGAACCTGCTCAAACCCCCTCTTTCAAGGGGAGAGGTGCAGGTAATAGGTGCCACCACCTTCAAGGAGTACCGCAAGTACATAGAAAAGGATGCTGCTCTTGAAAGGCGCTTCCAGCCCATAACAGTGAATGAGCCCTCCGTGGATGAGACCTACGAGGTGCTGTGCGGCATAAAGAAGTACTACGAGGAGCACCACAAGGTCACTGTAAGTGATAATATACTCAGGCTGTGTGCCAAGCTGTCCGAGCGCTACATAAACGAGCGTTTCCTGCCGGACAAGGCAATAGACCTGCTTGATGAGTCCTGCGCCAACAGGTCTATCAGGAGCAGGGAGCTGAGCGAAAAGCGTGAGAGGGAGCAGGCTGTATCAAAGCTGGAAGAGGATGTAAAGCAGATAGAGGACAGCGAGACCGTGGACTACGAGAAGCTGGCGGAAAAGCGTTCTCTGCTCATCCGGGAGAAAAACGAGCTGGAGAGCGCCGTGAAGGCTGCGGAGAACGTAGCTGTCGAGGAAGAGGACGTAGCAAAGGTCATCGAGCTCTGGACGGGCATACCTGCCGGCAAGATAGAGGAAACGGAGTACAAGCGCCTTGCTGCCATAGAGGAAAGGCTCTCCGGGCGCATAATCGGGCAGGACGAGGCTGTAAAGGCAGTTTCAAGAGCCATAAAGCGTGCCAGGATGCAGCTTTCGGGGAGAAAGCGCCCCGCCTCCTTCATCTTCGTGGGACCCACCGGCGTAGGAAAGACGGAGCTTGTAAAGGTGATAAATGACGAGCTTTTTGCGGGCACGGACACCCTTATCCGCATCAACATGAACGAGTTTATGGAGCCTCACACGGTGGCAAGGCTCATAGGTTCGCCTCCGGGATATGTGGGCTTTGAGGAGGCAGGCCAGCTTACGGAAAAGGTAAGACGGCACCCCTACTCCGTCATACTCTTTGACGAGATAGAGAAGGCACACCCGGATATAATGAATATCCTCCTGCAAATACTGGATGAGGGGCGCATCAACGACTCTCAGGGAAGAAACATAAACTTTGAGAACACCATAATCTGCATGACCTCAAATGCAGGCTCTGCGGACAAGACCTCCTCCCTGGGCTTCAACAAGACAGCCGAGGACATATCCAAGGACAAGGCGACAAAGGCACTGTCACAGTTCCTGCGTCCGGAATTTCTGGGCCGTGTGGATGAGGTCATCGTATTCAAGCCTCTCTCCGAGGAAAGCTATGCAAAGATAGCCTGCCTCATGCTTGACGAGATGAAGGCGCCTCTGCTTGAAAAGGGCATCACCTTCACCTATGACGACAGGGCTGCAGCCTTCCTTGCCAAAAAGTCCTTCGGGGGCAAGTTCGGAGGCAGGGATCTTCGCAACGCTATCCGTGACGAACTGGAGGACAGACTGGCGGACATAATGATAGAAAAGGGAGAAACGGGCATCAGGCAGCTCAGTGTTTCTGCGGATGATGCCGGACTTACCGTTGATGTAGGATGATAGGTCTGTATACAGACCCAACAATACATAATGAGCATCTTACAACTACTCAAGTATCTGTACTATGGACAAAAGAACTGTATTCAGAGGTATAAGCAATTACCTCTTATCTGTGGGACTGGCTCTTGTCTTCGCCCTGTACCTGAGCGGAAGGATAGGCTGGTTCTTTATAGCGGCATTCATCTGCGCACCCCTCATTTCGGTGCTGCTGACGCTGCTTTTCGTAAACAGGATATACCTTTCCGCCGAGTGTGACTCTGCCACGGTGAGCAAAGGGGACGAGGCACGGGTCAGGATCACCCTTTCAAACGGTATGTTCCTGCCATCGCCTCCCGTGAGCCTGCAGCTTTGCAGCTCCGGCGGTGCTGTGTCCTCCGACCCCCGTCTTACCTGCTGGCTCATGCCCCTTTCCGATGAGAGCGTGAATGCGGTGTACAGCGCCCGTATCTGCGGACCTCATGTGGTGGGTGCGGAGTCGGTGACCGTCAGCGACTATTTCGGCATTTTCACATTCAGGATAAAGAGTGCGGATGTAAAGGAGCTGCAGCTGCCCCTGAACATCATCCCCGACATTGCGGATGTCCCCTTTACGGACAGGGTATTCAAAAGGGCTTCGGAGATATCTGCCGCCTCCGACGACAGCGAGGACACCATAAGCACCCCTCTGCATATGTTCGGCGGCTTTCCGGGCTACGACAGCAGGGAATATGCCCCGGGTGATCCTCTCAAGCGCATCAACTGGAAGCAGTCCGCAAGGAAAGGGACACTGCTGGTGCGCCTTGATGACGAGACCCCCGCACAGTCCATCGCAGTGGTGCTGGACGGTGTATTTGAGGAAAACACGGATCCCATGCTGTTCCATTCCAGCGACAAGCTGATGGGCGGCTCCGTGGAGGAGCTGAAGGAGCTGGCTAAGCAGTGGGCTGTGGAAAACTCACTGGGCATGGTGAGAGCCTTTGTGCGCCGTAATTACAGCGTTACCTACATCTATATGGGGGAGCACGGCTGGCAGAGCACGGGCATCAACGACGAGAGCGAGATAACGCCCGTACAGACGGATCTGGCGTCCCTTGTTTTCAAGCCCTCCACAGGGGTCCAGCGTTTCCCGGAGGATGAACTGAACTCCCTTAAAGGCAGCGTGTGCATATATTATACCCCCTATGCCACAGCAAAGCTGCACGAACTGGTCACTTCCATGGGATCGGATGTAAAGGGGGGCATGAGCACCCTCATCTGCGCTGCGGTCACCGAGGTGAAGGAAGGCTGAGGGTAAGGGTCACAGTATAGGAAAAAGGCGGTGAAGATATGGATGATATCAGGGAAACGGTGCTGAAGTTCATAAGGTCAAGGAAGGAGTCTGTCCTGCCCTTTATGCTCTCTCTGGTGCTGTCCTTTGCCATGTTCGACATTTACGAGAACAATGCCTTCCTGTGGTGGATACCCATTATCGCCGTGACCCTCATCACCTTTGAGGTGGGGGAGTTTGTAAACAAGCACCATTTTGTGGGCAGCATAGCCCTTGTAGTTATCATCTTTGTGTGCTTTTACGCCTTTTTCGGGCTCATATCCGGAGTGGACTACGGAAACACCTTCCAGAGGTGGTTGCTTACGGGCGCCGATGACATTGACACCCGCTTTGAATACCTGCTGGCGCTGCTCATCAGCTTTGTGCCTTTCTATGCTATCTGCATCTTCTATTTCACAAAGGTGCTGTACAGGATGTTCTTTGTCACCCTCATCAGCATCATCCCCTGTGCTCTCTATGTCAAGTCACTGGCGGAGATAGACAATTTCTGGCTGGCTCTCACGGCGCTACTGAATGTTTCCATCTTTCTTGTCCATGTACGCAGTGCGGAGGACAGGAACAGGAAGATCGTAGGCGGCAAGACCGCCGTTCTTTCAGCTGTCACCTTTATGTTCGCCCTTCTTGTGGTGTCGGCTGCCATACCCAAGGAAAATGACGCACGCTACTACGACCGCTTTGAAGAGCTGTTCATGGACACCGATCTCCAGACGGAGCTTAGGCTGGACTACACCAACTTTTCGGAGATGTCGGGCAATGCGGACAATTACAGGAATTTCCGCAACAGGCGTATGTACACCGTATTCGGCAGTATAGCACCCTATTTCAAGAGGCAGTGCTTTGACACCTACGACTATTCCCTTGATTCCTGGTACCCCTTTGAGGACTCCAACGCCATTACATACACCCGTGAAAAGTTCAGGGACAGGCAGCAATTCCTGAATCTCAGCCTGCTGCAGAATGCCATACGCAGGGCGGATGAGCTTTCACCGGACTTTTCAAGGCAGTACGGTATGTCTGCGGTGTCAAAGGGCATAGATGTAAACGACACCATGAACACCGTGATCGTGACCTCGGAGAATTTCCGTGCCATGTATCTTCTCTCTCCTGCCCGTGTGGTAGACATAGATGCAGAAGATGCTTATGTTACAAAGAGCGGTGTATTCCGCTTTATGAAGGATCCACACATTGCCGACTACTCCTACAAGGTCAGCTTCTACGATGAAGTTATTTCCAGAAGGCGCTTTATGGAGCTGGGGGGAGCGGATATCAGCGATGCCGACTGCGAACTTTTCCTTTCGGATCTTGTAAAAGTACTGTCGGAGGGTACTGAGGAATCTGACGAAACTCTTCTCCGATGTGCGCAGTCGTACCTTGAAGTACACAGAGAGGCTATGGACTACGAAAAGCGCTGTGAGGAAAACAACAGCCTCATCCCTCAGAGGATAAGGGATCTGGCGGAGGAGATAACCGCAGGTGCAGTTTATGACCGTGACAAGGCGGCAGCTCTTGCAAGCTATTTCATAAGAGAGGGCTACGCCTACGACCTGAGCTACATAAGTGCTGACTCTTCCCCCGAATACTTTCTCTTTGAGTCCAGAAGGGGAAGCTGTTCCGACTATGCCTCTGCCTTTACTCTCATGGCAAGGAGCGTAGGGCTCCCCGTGCGCTACTGTGAGGGCTTTGCTCCCGAGCTTTCATCCAGACCCGACCAGTTCATCATCAAGGACAGCGACTCCCACGCCTATGCAGAGGTTTACATACAGAACATGGGCTGGATGGTCTTTGAATCCACCGTGCCGGGGGACTACAACCCGAACTACGGCACCGACGGCAGCATAGGCGGTCCGAACCTTACCCTTGACACCAGTCTTGTTTCCTCTGTTGTCCGTGTGATGGGTGTGATACTGGGCTTTGTGCTCATTGCCGTTGTCTGCCTGCCCTTCTTTGACGAATACTTCTTCATGGCGAGGATGAAAAAGGCGGATCCCAACGACACCGTGAGAATGGCATACAGGCGGCTTTCGGGAGGAAAGGCATCAAGAGTTGTGGGTGACCCTGCCTCCATGACGGCGTATGAGGTGACAAAGGGGCTGAGCAATGCCACGGGTGCGGACTCCACTCCGCTTGCATTCATGCTTGAAAAGGTCTCCTACGGCGGCGGCAGGCTGAGCCCCGACGAAAAGGAAAGTGTGATGGAGGTCTATGAGCGTGCAAGGCTTGCGATAAACAACTACCTCTCCGCCAAGTCCAGGGAAAGAAGGAAAAAGTCGTCAGCGCCGACTGGCACTCGGCAGGCAGGGCCTGCACCCACCCGTTGATGTCTCTTTCCCTGACCTTTACATACGAGCTCGGGTCGGCAGCGCCGACAGGCACTCGGCAGGCAGAGCCTGCACCCACCCGTTGATAGCTCTTTCCATTGCCTTTACATACGAGCACGGGTCGGCAGCGCCGACAGGCACCCGGCAGGCAGAGCCTGCATCCACCCGTTTATGTCTCTTTCCATTGCCTTTACATAAGAGCACGGTAACTTTGCAAACAGTATCATTACTTTTCAGTGCAGCAAAAAATATACCCCTTCCGAAGTCCTTTCTTCGGGAGGGGTTTCATACTGATTCTTCCTCGATGTATAGACGATCTCCAAGCCTCAGATCCCTTATATTCAAGCATTTGCGGCTTGTTTCTTGTCTATGCATCGGTCAGAAATCAGTATCATATTGACGGGAAACATCATACAGTTCCCACAAAGCTCACAAATTCTTCCTTCGGTATGGGTCTTGAAAAGAAGTAACCCTGCAGATAGTCCACGGAAAGCTCACTGAGCATTTCTATCTGTGCGGCGGTCTACACGCCCTCCGCCAGTATCTTGCGCCCCATCTGCCTTATCATATGGACGGTGTTTTCAAGTATTATATGACCCAGCTCCGTTTTTTCTGCGCTCCAGAGTATGCTCTTGTCTATCTTGATAACATCGAAATCAAGGGAGAATACCGATTCTATATTGGAGTAGCCCGTGCCGTAATCGTCCATTGAGAAGCTGAAACCACACTTTTTCAGTGAGGTTATCACCTCATTTACCACGTTGTAGTCACTGGTGGCTGCGGACTCGGTTATCTCGAAATTGAGCATTGTCTTGTCTATGCCGTATTCATCCACCATGCTTATCACATGACCCACAAAGCCCGGCTGTGTCACCTCCAGCATGGAAAGGTTCATATTGATACAGTCCATGCCGTGCTTTTGGGGGAAGCCGCTCAGGATGAAGCTGCACACATCACGGAGCACAAAGTCATCTATCTCGTCTATAAGACCCATCCTTTCCGCCACGGGGATGAACTCATCCGGGAATATGCACCCCATAAGGGGGTCGTTGAGCCTTACAAGTGCCTCTGCACCGTGTATCTTCCGAGTGGCGCAGTGGTAGGTGGGCTGATAGTACACCTCAAAGCTGCCGTTTGCCAGACCCTTTGCCACAGCCTTTTCCACGGCTGCTATGCGCATCAGGTAGTCAAGGTCGTCTCCCGAAAGTATCTTCTTTTCGTTGTTGGCGGGCAGAGGATTGTCTATCATGAAGAATGCCTCATCCGCACTCTTTATGCGTCCCGGCACATCGGCTATCATTACCGTGGCTTTCAGTATGACATCTGCATCGCCGTGGTGCCATATGCCCTCAAAGCGGCTGCTTATCTTCTCCGCAGCCCCCATTATTGTTATCTCCTGCCGTTCCAGGATGGTTATTACAAAGGAATCGGAGCTTACATTGTAGACCTGGTAGCGGGGCACGATGGATGTGAAGAACCCCGAAACTATCTCGGAGATAAGGTTCATGTTTTCCGAGCCCACTGCCTTTCGTATCTGATCCCCGTTGGATATGCGTACACAGATAAGGCTCATGGAGCTGTGGTTCATCATGGCTCTTGTGATGTCCATTCCCAGCGCCTTGCGGTTGGAAAGTCCCGTGTCCACATTTATCCTGTCCTCTTCGCTCTCTGTGGTGACCATTATCCCCATAAGCGCCACGGCTTCGCAGTAAAGCTCAGATCTTATCTCCTTGAAAAGCAGCTGTATCACAACGCCGGTCACCACGATAAGGAAGAAGTATATGAGAGCCACTCTTCTCTTGGTATTTATGGCATTCCATGAAGTAAGGAGCATCCCGAGCGAAATGACGAAATAAAAGGCAGCCGCCAGATATATGCCTGTCTCCGCCCAGTTCCTGCGGAAGAGACCATCCTCTCCGAAGTACCAGACAGAGTGAAAAACAGGGTTCAGGATTATGGGTATCTCGGATATCACAGCGGGCAGGAAGTAGAACCAGCTGTATTTCCTGATCCTTGCAAGGCCGCACACACAGGCTACATAGTAGAAAAAGAGGGGGCAGAGCATGGCATGGGTGAGGAAGTAGATGTAGTGGCTGCTCTCATAGATGATACGCAGGCCTAAGGAGGAAAGCACATATTTTTCCGTCAGTCCCCCCGCCAGGTTCACGGCAGCATCTATGCCCACTATACCTATCAGCATGATATACAGCCTGTTTTGCAGCTTGTCCGTTCTGCCCATTATGACAGTGAAGATAAAGCAGGTGACAGTTGTCAGTATGGTGGGAGCATAGATATATATCTGCGTTGCAGTATGCTGATCCATATACTGTCACCTCCCCTCAGTTTCTTGTTAAATTTAACATACTTATGCGATAATTATAGCATTGTCTTGGTATAATAGTCAATGGAAAATATATGAACTTTTGCTCCCTCAGGGGCAGCGGCTCCCGTCATTTTTTTACCATGATGTCGTAAACAGCCTCCATGTCCCACAGACAGTAGGAATAGCCGAAGGAGGATGAAGCCGTGAGCACGCCGGAGGAGGAGCCCTTTAAAGCCCTGCCCTTGCAGTCGGTGATGATATAGGCTTTCCTGCCGTAGTTTACGGTCGTTATGTCAAAATACCTGCTGCCGCCGGAGGAAAGGCACTTTTTCGGTGTATCGTAGGGAGATATGGTGTACAGACCGTTTGAAGCCCGTCTGATAAAGAATTTCTGTGAGGAGGAAAGGTCTTTGTCCCCTGTGCCGTATTTCCCGTTCACGCAGGTAAGGGCTTGTCCCCTCATGTTCAGAAGATTGTAGCTGGGCTTGCTTTTGGGAGAAAAGCGGACGGGTGTCAGGGTGATGTCTGTCCCCGTGTGTCTGCTGTCGGGGAGAGGCCGCTTTTTGAAGAAGGCCTTGGAGACGGGTGCGGAGTTTATCCTTGCCCTGTATGATTCGGGGTACTTTTCCGGCTCATCCCCCCTTGTGTCTATGCACAGGGGATAGATGCCGCTGCCCTTGTAGGTGCAGTAGATAAGGGTGTCATCTTTATCGGCGGGGTCACCCGTTACAAAGAGTACCGAATCTCTCATGTCGTTTTGTACGTTCTTCCCGAACGGAGCGTAGGATAAGCCCTTTACCTTTCCCGAGACCCCGTCCACATCAAGGCGCATGAGCCCCTGCACCTTACCGTCCCCGTAGGCTATGCTGTAAGAGTACAGCCTGCTCTGTTTCAGGGAATAGGGGTCCTCAAACTCGCCTGTTTCTTCATCATAGCGCACGAGCCCGAAGGTCTTGGAGAAGGAAAGGCTCTTGCAGGAAAAGCCGATCTCGCTGTCCTTTATCCTGTTTTCCGCCTCGAACCAGATCTCGTCCCTGTTGTCCTCCTCGTATATATATGCAGTGGTGATGCTGTCCACCATTTCCTGCGTAAGGCTCAGAGCCTTTACCCGTGTGCCTGCCGCAAGAAGTGCAAGGAGAGAGAGCAGCACTGCTCCTGCCTTTTTTGAAATATCGAACATGACCGTTCCTCCTTTGAGCAAATATGAGCAAATAGGGATGAAAGTTAATTTTAAACATCTGTCTTTAATAATTTTACCACAATTCCCCTGTTCTGTCAATGATTTTCCTCATGCTGCACAGGGGGAGCTTCGGAAAATTTTGCGTATTTCCGCAAAAATATTGACAAAAGGCGGCAAGAGTGATATAATTACTGTATATAGCTTTTTCACCGACAAAAGGAACTCCGAAAGGAAGAAAAATATGCTGGGAGGGTACAAGGTCATCGGGCTGATAGTGCCGATGCTGAGAGAATATATCCAGTCCGACCTTTACAGGGCTGTGGCGAACAGGGTAGTGGAATACGGTTACAAGATGTTTATCTACAATTCCACCAGCGATTTCAAATTTGATGACAACTATTCCCAGGGGGAGAAGTCTGTCTTTGACTATATAGACTATGATGTGCTCGACGGCCTTGTGATACTTGGTGAGGCTGTGAAGGATGAGGAGCTCCTGGAGGGCATAGTCCGCAAAGCCCGTGAGCACGGTATCTTCACCGTCAGCGTGGACAAGAGGATAGAGGGCTGCTGCAACATAGAGTACAACTACTATTCCGCCTTTGAAGCCATAGTGCGCCATGTGATAGAAAAGCACGGGTGCAGGGTCATCAACATCATGGCAGGCATGAAGGGGAACAAGTTCTCCGACGAAAGGCTGGAATGTGCAAGGCGTGTGATGAAGGAGCACGGCATAGAGCTTGAAGAGAACAGGATACAGTACGGCGAGTTCTGGACGGGTCCCACCATTGCGGAAATGGAGCGCTTTGCTAAGAGCGGTCTTTCCATGCCGGAGGCATTCATCTGCTGCAACGACTCCATGGCCATGGCAGTGTGCGGGTGGCTCAAGGGCAGGGGCTACGCTGTGCCCGACCAGATAATAGTCACGGGCTTTGACGGTATGTACGAGGAGCAGTTCCACATCCCCAGGCTCACCACCGCAAAGCAGGATACGGAGCTGGCGGGGATGAAGGCGGTGGATGCCATTGCCGCACACCTGGAGGGGCGGAAAACAGACAATTTCTACATCATAGACCACAAGGTGGTGTATTCCCATTCCTGCGGCTGTCACCCCATAAACTACCGTGAAGCATCGGGCATCATCTTCCCTCTCTTTGACATGATAAGTGAGGACAACAAGACCGATACCTTCATACTGGAGCTGGACGACACCATCACAGCCTGTGAGACACTGGTGGATCTCTCCGCAAATGTGCTTGCCTATTCCTCCGTGTACGGCTGGTACTACTACACCCTGTGTATAAACAGGAATTTCATGAGCCTGTCCGACGACTATCAGAACTACATCAACGACAGCTCATCGGCGGATACCGACAGCCTGAGCCTCATACTCTGCGAGAGCTTTGACGGCGTGAGCTGTCCGCCCTACTGCAGTGAGGAGCCCCGGATGTTCCGCACCGCACTGGACAAGTACAACATATTCATCTACTGGGCGATACACTTCCAGAGCCTTCCCGTGGGCTACGGCATATCAGCCCTCAGCACTGGGACGGACGGCTTTACCAAAAACGAGGATTTCAGGCGCTTTGCCAAGTATTCGAGAAATCTGAACCATTCCCTTGAAGTGGCAAACAGCCAGTCGGTGCTCAAAAAGGTCATAAACAAGCTGCAGGAACTCTACATAAAGGATCACACGGGGCTCCTCAACCGCAACGGCTTCTACGACCTTATCCACAAAAAGCTGGATGAGGCTTTGCAGAGCGGTGAGAAGAAGTACCTTGTGATAATCTCCATGGATATGGACGGTCTGAAGACCATAAACGACAAATACGGCCACGCAGAGGGAGATGTGGCTATAAACGCCATAGCCTCCGCCCTGAAGAGCGTGTGGGGAGAAAACGAGCTCTGTGCACGCTTCGGCGGGGATGAATTCACAATAGCCAGCATCTGCTCGGAGGACCCCAACGACAGGGGACTGGATATCACCCGCAGGATAAAGGAGCACCTGGAGAGCTTCAACAAGGCATCCGGAAAGCCTTACAGGGTAAGGGGCAGCTACGGCATATGGTATGAGGTCATAAAGTCGCATATGGTGACGGATGACCTTATAAAGCACGCAGACGACCTTATGTACAAGGAAAAGGCGACTCACATGGAGAGCCGCTATTCAAGACAATGAGAGAGGGAACAAAGGGAATGAAAAGAATGAAAAGAAAGATCGGAGGGCTGATGCTGCTTTTGTCGGCTGCGGCTCTGGTGCTGTCCTCCTGCATGAGGGTGCAGGTAAATGCGGAGATAAAGGAGAGCGGTGCGGCTGCACTGGGAGTTACGGTGGGCTATTCCACCGAGTATTTCACCGAGGATGACATAGACAGCGATGACCATGAGGTGAAAAGGTTCACCATTGACGGAAAGGAGTATGTGGGCTATACCTACATGGAGGATCTCAAAAGTGCAGGGGAGCTTGAAACGGCTCTTACCGGGATTTCCGAAAGCGGCAGCTCCATGTTCAAGACCTGCGACGTGGATATAAAGTCCAAGCTGCTCTTCAACGAATATTCCTTCGATGCCGTGAGCGACATCATGGTAGACAAGGACGATGCTCAGAACGGTATGAAGGCTTCGGATCTGCTGGCGGTGGATTTCACCCTTGTGATGCCCGGAAAGATAACATCCTACGATGAGGGTCAGCTCATGGCTGACGGTCGCACCATCCTTTTCAAGCTCGATCCCACCAAGGAAAACGAGATACACGTAACATCCCGCTCCATAGCCTTTACAAACATCGCCATCGCACTGGTGATCCTTACCGCCGGTGTCATAGCCGCCATAGTTCTCCTTTCAAAGAAAAAGGCGGAGCCTGCCGATGAGCCCCTGCCGGAAAACTGGCAGTCACAGGTAAAGGTATACGACGACGCTGACAAATTCTTCGGCGACGACCATAAAAAGGGCGGAGAGCAGTAAAAGATTTTCCCTGAAACTCAGTAAAAATATGCTTACATCTCTTGAATTTACAGATAAAATAGTGTATAATAGACATAAGGGGAGATGGTCGCTGTGGATAATGCTGAACTGAAGAATATCAAGCCATTCGATGAACTGACCATTACGGATGATTTCATGTTCGGTGCCGTAATGAGCGAGCCGAAAAATCTCAAACCGCTGATAGAGTATATCATAGGAGTAAAAATATCACATATCACATATCCCGAAAGGCAAAAGACCATAGATGTGAATTATGGCTATAAAGGCGTAAGGCTCGATGTATACTGTGAGGATGATGCGCACGCTGTATATTCTGTGGAGATACAGACCACCGATCAGAAAAATCTGCCGAAACGTATCCGCTATTACCGTGATATGATCGACATCAACATCCTTGATAAGGGTGGTGATTACAGAGAACTGAAACAGAGCTTCGTGATTTTTATCTGCACTTTTGACTACTACGAAAAGGGCAGATATATGTACACTTTTAAGAACCGCTGTCAGGAAGATGATACTCTTTATCTGAACGATGAAACAACTTCAATCGTGCTTAATGTGAAAGGGACCGTCGGAGATATAGACAAAGAGCTCAAAGGTGCATTACAATATATGTCGGGGCAGGCTCCGTCAAGCAAGTATGCCGAGATAACGCAGTCAAAGAGGTCAAGGTAAACAGTAAATGGAGGCGAGACTATATGACAATGGCTATGAAGATCCGGGAACGAGAGGAAATAGCTGATCTCAAAAGGGTAGTGAACACTATCAGAAACGGGATAGGAAAAGCCTCGGACGACTTTTTGATCGGTATTCTCGGTTTAGACAGAAACAGGTTTGCCGAGATCTCCGGTATGATAAAGGATAACCCGGACAAGAGCGATCAGGATATAGCAAATACCATACTCTTCGGACAATGATGATGATGCGGGCGCTTTGCCCGCATTTTTTATACTGATCTCTGACCGGTGTAACAAGCCGCAAATGCTTGAATATAAGGGGTCTGAGGCTTGGAGATCGTCTATATATCGAGGAAGGAACAGTATCAGGTCATACATAACACCGACCCCGCTGTATTTCGGAACAGCGGGGTCGGTCTTTTCACAGAGATCAGCTTTCAAATCTTTCGTCTATAACTCTCTTTGTCTTTTTCTCGGAGCGGGGGAGGATGCCTGTTTCCACCACCTTTACTATGGGTGTGAAGCCTATCCTCTGCTTGGTGCGCTCCGCTATTGCCTTTGCAAGTGCGGCAAAATCATATTCGCCGGTGCTTTCAACATAGATGCGCATGGTGTCCTTGCCGTCCAAGTGGGATATCCTTATCTGGTATTCACCGGAAACCTCCCTGAATGTGCCTATTATTTCCTCTATCTGTGCGGGGAACACATTGACGCCCTTTATCTTCATCATGTCGTCGGTGCGTCCGTCAATGGTGTCTATCCTTGGGAACCTGCTGCCGCAGGGACACTCTCCGGGGATGATCCTTGAAAGGTCGTGGGTCCTGTACCTTATGAGCGGAGCCCCCTCCTTCACAAGGGTGGTTATGACTATCTCCCCCTTTTCGCCGTCCGGCACGGGCTGTCCGGTCACAGGGTCTATTATCTCCAGATAGATGAAATCATCCCAGTAGTGCATCCCCGTATCGTGCTCGCAGCTTATGCCTATGCCGGGGCCGTATATCTCCGTAAGGCCGTAAATATCGTAAAGCTCTATGCCGAGCTCCGTGGATATACGCTCACGCATCTTCGGGCTCCACCTTTCGGAGCCGATAACGCCCTTTTTAAGGTGTATCCTGTCCCTGATGCCCCTTTTGCCTATCTCCTCCGCAAGCAGCAGCGCATAGGAGGAGGTGGCGCAGATGACCGTGGTCTCCAGAGCCTGCATCATCTCAAGCTGCTTTTCGGTGTTTCCGGGACCCATGGGCACTACCATTGCTCCCAGCTTTTCGGCGCCTGCCTGAAAGCCTATGCCCGCAGTCCACAGACCGTAGCCCGGAGTTATCTGTATCCTGTCCCTGTTGGTGATGCCTGCTGTCTCGTAGCAGCGTGCAAACATCAGCGCCCAGTCGTCCACATCCTTTTGGGTATAGGGGATTATGACCGGCTTTCCCGTGGTGCCGGATGAGGAGTGTATCCTTACTATCTCCTCCTCGGGAGCGGTCATGAGCCCCAGAGGATAGGCATTTCTCAGGTCTGCCTTTTCGGAGAAGGGGAGCTTCAGGAAATCCTCGTAGCTCTTTACCTCCGTGATGCCTGCCTCCTCCAGCTTTTTCCCGTAGAAGCTGCCGGATCTCAGAAGTGCCTTTATTCTGTCATTTACCTGTGATAGCTGTTTTTCTGTGATAACCATAATATCCCTCGTTGAAAATTATTTTGCCAGTTTTACGGCATTTGCCATAAAGTCACCGAAGTCGTCGCTGTAGCCTATCTTTGCCAGTTCTGCCCTGTCAAGCTGTCTGTACCGTGAATAAGCCTTCTTTATGGAAACATTGCCGTAGGAGGTGTCTCCCGAAAGGTACATGGCAGCCTCTGCCACACAGGCGGCAAACCTGAATCTGATGCCCGTATCCTCATATTTGAGATAGGAGCCTGCCTTTATTACGGACCTGGTCTGTACGGACTTGGCAGAACCGGGCTTCTTGTAGCGCATTTTGAGAGTGCAGAGGTCTGTGGTGTTGCCTGTGGACTTTTGGTATTTAAGGGTGTTTGCGGCGCTGTCTGTACGGATCACCTCATACATGACGGTGACGGACTGACCTGCTCCCACGTCGGCAGCATCCTTTTTGTCGTCTGCAAAGTCCTCGTTTTCAAGGCGGCGTCCCTCATAGCCCACAAGGCGGTAGGAATCCACCAGAGCGGGGTTGAATTCCAGCTGGAACTTCACATCATCCGCCACGGTGACAAGAGTCTGCTTTCTCTCGTCCACCAGCACCTTTGATGCTTCCTCGGCACAGTCGATGTAGTGGTAGTTGCCGTTGCCGTCCTTTGCAAGGGCTTCCATTTTGTTGTCCTTCAGGTTGCCGCTGCCCACGCCCAGCACGGTGAGATAAACGCCGCTCTGTCTCTTCCCGGCTATGAACTTTGAAAGCTCGTCCTTGTCGGAGATGCCCACGTTAAGGTCGCCGTCGGTGGCAAGGATGACCCTGTTGCTGCCGTCCTGCTTGTAGTATTTTTCGGCAATGTCATATGCCATATTTATGCCCGCTTCGCCGTTGGTGGAGCCGTCTGCTTCAAGGGCATCCATTATGTCGCCCACGCACTTTTTCATATTGCCCTTTGCACCTGTCAGGCATACCCTTTCCTCACCGGAGTAGGTGACGATGGACAGGGTGTCCTCTGCGCTCATCTCGGATGACAGCTTTTTCAGGGAATCTCCCACCAGAGGCAGTTTTTCCTTTTCATCCATGGAGCCGCTGACATCTATGAGGAATACCAGGTTGCTGTCAGGCTCCTTTTCCACATCCTTTGCGTGTATGCCCAGCATCAGGAGCTGTGCCTTGCTGTTCCAGGGGCAGTCGGAAAGCTCGTAGGTGACACTGAAAACGCTGTTTCCCTTGGGCTTTGCATAGTCATAGTCAAAGTAGTTGATGAATTCTTCCGTGCGCACACTGTCCGCAGCGGGGAGAACGCCGTTGTTCACCATGCGGCGTGCATTGGCATAGGCTGCGGTGTCCACGTCGGCCGAAATGGTGGACAGGGGAGAGTCGGACGCCTTCTTGAAGCCGTTCTTATCGTAGGAGGTATATTCCTCGCTGTTCTCATAGGGAACAAAGGCGCCTTTCATCGTGGCAGGAGCGGGGGCGTAGGAGGCATTGAGGGAGTAGCTGTCACCGTCCACAACATCCTCATATGCTTCATATTCTACGGCTTCGTCGGCTTCATATTCCGCCTCTTCCTCAATTTCTTCATCGTAGACCACCACCGGAGGCTTTTCCCGTTTCGTGTAGGATACGGTGTTGGAGTAGGCGGACATAATGCGGCTGTCGTTCGTGTCATAGGTGACAGCACGGATCTTGAAGGCAGTGTACTCGGAAAGCTCCTTGTCGGTGAGGCCTGTCACATAGGAAGATGAGTAGTACCCGCCGTAGATAGTGGCGCTGCTGCCCAGTGCGGGACCTATCTTTTTCCATGTCTTCCCCTTTTTGCCGTAGACATAGTAGAGCAGGGCATTGTCCACTTCTGTCCATGAAAGGGTCACACAGTCGTTTGAATAATAGTAGTAGTCAGGGGTCGCTTCAATGCTGAGCTTGGGGGAGGCCTTGACAAATCTCTTGTACTCTGCCGAATCCCTTGCTGCGGTAAAGGGAGTGGGGTAGACGGTCTCTTTCTTGTAGTCCTTTGCGGATACGGGGGGCATCGCTGCGGCCATAAGTGCGGCTGCGGCGCTGAAAGCCAGCGCTCTTTTGAATAGTTTTTTCATGTTCTCCTCCTGAAAAATAAAGATCCTTCTCTCTCATGGTCTTATACTGATTCTTCCTCGATGTATAGACGATCTCCAAGCCTCAGATCCCATATATTCAAGCATTTGCGGCTTGTTTCTTGTCTATACACCGGTCAGAAATCAGTATTACGACCTTCTAATAAATAATACAAACGAGATATGAGAAATTTTTCATTTTTGGAAAAAATTTTTTCAAGGTCGGTACTGATATGATTTTAACACTTTTTTATTATCCTGTCAATATAATTCCTTGATTTTTCATCAGAGAAAAGCATCCTTTTGCCGCATAATTTTTTACTACACCGTGACCCGCTCCTGTAAAGGCTTTTGGGGGAATGTAGTAAAAAGCGTCAGTCCCGGGATCGGCTTTTACTACGTCTCTATCCGCTCCTGTAAAGGCTTTGGGGACTGTGTAGTAAAAAATTCCTCAAAACAGTTCTGTATACTGTTATTTTTTTATTTTTCTTCTATAATAGAAAAAATGATAATATTACTACATTACACTGACAACCCTCACAGCATCCGCATTTTTTTTGTAGTAAAAACGAAAAGCGGTTTTACTGCATTTTCTGAAAAAGCCCTGTCTACGGGCGTTTGTGCGTAGTAAGTTTTTTTACTACATCATGCTTTTTCCGCCCCGTCTCTGTCCTGTGTACGCTCTGCCCCGCAGGACATTACAGCATATTCTGCCCGCAAATTCAATGGGCTTTGAGAAAATGCGCAAATAACCGCAAGTGATACTGCTATATGCTCAGCTCCGCTTAGCGTCCGGAGGAAAGCAGCTTTACGGATCTTTCCATCACCTCTGCGGCACTCTCCCCCTTGTGTACGGCAACACGGATGTAGGGACGCTCCCCCTCCCCGAAGAAGGTGACCCTTCCCTTGTAGCCTGCCGTAAGTGCGGCGAAATCTGGCAGATCCGGGTCTCTCAGATAGATGTGTATGTTCTGCCCCTTCTGGCTTATCTCGCTGATGCCCGCCTTTGCGGCGCTGTTTCGTGTCAGGGCTACCTTTATAAGACCCAGCACAGCCTTGGGAGGCTCTCCGTAGCGGTCTATGAACTCATCTATAAGGTCTGTCTCGTCCTGCGTGCTGTCCACGGCTGCTATCTTCCGGTAGGCATCAAGGCGCTGGGGCAGGGCAGGTATATACTCCTCCGGTATATGAGCCTCGATCTGCAGGTCGATAAGGCAGTCCTCCGGCATGAGAGGAACGGGCTTTCCGGATTCCTCGGCTATCGCCTGGTTCAGCATCTGTATATAGAGGTCGTAGCCCACCGCCTCCATATGGCCGTGCTGACTGCCTCCAAGTATGGAGCCTGCGCCCCTTATCTCCAGGTCACGCATGGCAATGCGGAAGCCGCTGCCGAACTGTGTGAATTCCCTTATGGCTTCCAGCCTTTTCGTGGCTACCTCCGTAAGGGCTTTTCCGGGTCTGAACGTGAAATATGCAAAGGCACGCTTGTTTGAGCGCCCCACACGCCCCCTGAGCTGGTAGAGCTGCGAAAGGCCGAACCTGTCGGAATCCTCTATTATAAGGGTGTTCACATTGGGTACATCCACACCCGTCTCTATTATGGTGGTGCACACAAGTATATCTATCTCTTGCTCCACCAGACTCATCCAGATGTCGGAGAGCTGCTCCTCGGGCATCTGTCCGTGGGCAGTGGCTATGCGTGTCCCCTCGGGCAGCACCTTTGCAAGGCGTGAAGCCGCCAGATCGATGGTCTCCACACGGTTGTAGATGTAGTAGACCTGCCCGCCCCTCCTCAGCTCTCTTTCTATGGCGGAGGCTATTATCCCCATATCATGCTCTATGACATAGGTCTGTACAGGGTACCTGTCAACAGGTGGCTCCTCTATGACGCTCATGTCCCTTATGCCGCTCATTGCCATGTTCAGCGTGCGGGGGATAGGCGTTGCCGAAAGGGTGAGCATATCTATGCCCGTAAAGGCTTCCTTGAACTTCTCCTTGTGCTTTACCCCGAAGCGCTGCTCCTCATCCACTATGGCAAGTCCCAGATCCTTGAATGTCACATCCTTCTGCACCAGTCTGTGGGTGCCGATGACCATATCAACGCTGCCCCTTGCAAGGCGCTTGAGCACATCCGTCTGTTCCTTCCTCGAACGGAAGCGGGACAGGAGCTCTATGGTAAAGGGAAAATGCTCGAAGCGCTTGACGGCGCTCTGGTAGTGCTGCCACGCAAGGACAGTGGTGGGCACCAGTATGGCGCACTGCTTCCCGTCCAGCATACACTTGAAGGCCGCACGGAAAGCCACCTCCGTTTTCCCGAAGCCCACGTCTCCGCAGAGGAGCCTGTCCATGGGCACGGGGCGCTCCATATCCTTCTTTATCTCCTCGGTGCATTTGAGCTGGTCATCCGTTTCCGTCCAGTCAAAGCGTGCCTCGAAATCCCGCTGCCATTCGCTGTCGGGGGAAAAGGAGAATCCGGGCGTGTTTGCCCGCTTTGCGTAGAGGGCTATGAGCTCCGCCGCCATGTCCTTCACGGCCTTCCTTGCCCGCTGCCGTGCCTTCTGCCAGTCGTTGGAGGACAGCTTGTTGACCTTGATGTTTTCCTCGTCCGAGGCACCTATATACCTTGTCACAAGGTCCATCTGGGTGACGGGCACATAGAGCACATCCGTCCCCGCATACTGTATGGTGATGTAGTCCTTTGATATACCGTCCAGCTCCAGCTTTCTGATACCCTTGAAGCGGCCTATGCCATGAAGTGCATGGACTACATAATCCCCGGGGGAGATATCTGCCAGGGACTTTATCTCTTCCCCTGTCTTCCGTGCCTTGCTCCTCCTCTTTGATGAAAGGGCGATAGTCTGTGTTATCACCGCAAGGCGGATGCCGGGGATCTCCAGTCCGGATGACAATGCCCCCGTACACAGCAGCACCGTTCCCGGAGAGGGTACGCTCCTTTCGTCCATGATGCCGCAGGAAATGCCGTCGTTTCTCATGTCCTCGGCGATGATGGGCAGGGTCTTTTCGGAGCCTGCCAGCACCACTATGCTGTAATCGTTCCCTGCCAGAGAGCGTATATCATCCTCCAGCTGGCGCATTTCGCCGCCCCAGGGGGATGTGCGGTTTGTGTTGAAGGTAAAGAGCCTTTTCACGGGTACGCTCAGAGTGCGCATGAAGGAATCCGCAAACACGGTGTCATGTCCGAGCATCATGTCCGTAAGAGCCGCAAAGGGCACAAGATGACCTTCAAGCCCCCTGCAAAGCTCTCCCTGCTCGAAAAGCACCCTCACATCCTCGTTGTATCTGGACATTATGCCCTTAGCCTTGGTCTTAGCCGCATTGTATTCCGCAAAGATGACTACGGGATCCTCCATGTGGTCGGAGATGAGGAAGGTCCCCTCAAAGGCTATGGGAAGGTATTTGCCAATGCTCCCGGGTGTCATGCCGTTCCTGAGCATCTCGGAATCCCTGTACAGCAGAGCCTTTGCCCTGTCTGCGCTCTTTCCCCTTATCTTCCCTGCGAGCCTGTCTATCCTGTCCGCCAGCTCTCCCTTGTCGCAGAACACTTCCAGCGCAGGTGTCACCCGAAGGCATTCCCTGGGCTCTGTCCTGCGCTGTGTTTCTGTATCAAAGCAGTTTATGCTGTCTATCTCATCGTCCCACAGCTCCACTCTCACGGGAGAGGTCTCACTGACGGGGAAGATGTCGAAAAGGGAGCCCCTCACCGAAAACTGTGCGGGGGAGTTCACGGAGTCGGTGCGGGTATAACCGACAGATGTGAGGTATTCCGCCATTTCCGCTGTGTCAAAGGTGTCGCCCGCCCTGAACACACGCAGGGAGGATGAAAGCAGCTCCGGGGGCGGTACGGGCTGCATGGCGGCCTCGGCACCCGCCGTTATTATCTTCACATCGGGTATGCGTGAAAGGACACGCAGCCTTTCATGCTCAAATTCACGGGAGGCGCTTTCCGTGTGGCTGAGTATCAGATCCTTTGCGGGGAAATGCTCCGCCGCTCCCTCCGACAGTGTATTGATGTCGGTACACATCCTGCGTGCCTGGGCTTCGTCCTCACAGATCACCAGCACCTTCCTGTCAAGGACGGATGAAAGGTACAGCGCCAGCAGGGACTTGTTCACCGATGAAACACCTGTGACCGCAAGAGGAGCAAACCCGTTTTTCAGGGTCTGCGCCAGCTCTGCGGCACCGCTTTTGCTCAAAGCATCCTTTATAACTTCAAAGATCATTTGCTTGCTTTCCTGCCTTATCAGTAGGGCATGACCCCGCCCACTATGCGGGAAATGCTGTCTATGCCGTTGTCGGTGCAGTATTTTTCAAGGCCGTCTATTATCTTCACAGGTGCCAGCGGGTCTGCGAAGATGGCTGCACCCACCTGTATGAGAGAGGCTCCCGCCAGCATCATTTCCACCGCATCCTCATGGGAAGATACGCCTCCCATGCCGCACACTGGTATGCTGACAGCGTTTGCGCACTGCCATACCATGCGCAGGGCTACCGGGAACACCGCAGGCCCCGAAAGTCCGCCCACATTGTTGTGAAGGACGGGACGGCGGGTCTTTATGTCTATCCTCATGCCCAGAAGGGTATTTATGAGGGACAAGGCATCCGCTCCCTCCGACTCCACGGCTTTTGCAATGTCGGTGATGGATGTCACGTTGGGGGACAGCTTCATCATGACGGGCTTCGTGGTCCTTGCTCTCACCGCCTTTGTGACAGCGGCAGCGCCATCGGCAGTGACACCGAAGGCAGCTCCTCCCGCCTTGACATTGGGGCAGGAGATATTCACCTCTATCATATCCACATCGGTCTTGTCCAGCTTTTCGGCTATGAGGGCGTATTCCTCTATGTCCGCCCCCGCAATGTTCGCTATGATGACAGTGTCCTTTGTTTTGAGATAGGGCAGCTCATGGGCGATGAAGTGATCTATGCCGGGGTTTTGCAGCCCTACGGAGTTCAGGCATCCCATGGGCGTTTCAGCTATCCTCGGCGGGAGATTCCCGTTCCGTGGAGAGCCCGTGGTGCCCTTTACGCTTATGCCGCCCAGCCTTGAAAGAGGATAGAAGTCCTCAAATTCCTTTCCGTAGCCGAAGGTGCCTGAGGCGGGTACGATGGGGTTTTTGAACCTGACACCCGCAAAAACCGTTTCCAGTGCGCTCATGAGAAAAGCACCTCCTCAGCTTCAAATACAGGGCCGTCCTTGCACACATGGCTGTAGACTTCCCTTCCGTCCTTTACGGTGCGGCAGGCACACACAAGGCAGCCGCCCACGCCGCAGCCCATCCTTTCTTCAAGGGAGACCTGAGTCCTGATCCCGTTTTCATCGGCTATCTTCACTATGCCCCTGAGCATCGGCATGGGGCCGCAGGCATAGATGATGTCAGGCTTTTCCTTTTCAAGGCATTTCTCCAGTGCGTTTGTGACAAAGCCCTTCATCCCCGCAGTGCCGTCATCGGTGCAGAGTATGACCTCTGCCCCGGTCTTTTCCAGATCCTTTTGGAGGATAACGGCGCCTGCGCTCCTGAACCCTGTTATCACCGCGGCATTCCTGCCGTAGAACTCGGCTATGGGCACCATGGGAGGCACTCCTATGCCGCCGCCTATGATGACAGCCTTCCTGTTCCTGTCGGACAGGTCAAAGCCCTTTCCCAGCGGACCTATGATATCTGCAAGGCAGCCCTCTCTGAGGCGGGAGATCTCCTCGGTGCCTTTTCCCCTTACCTGGAACACAAGGCGCAGCTCGCCCTTTTCACGGTCTATGCCGCAAAGGGATATGGGACGGCGCAGGAAAAAGCCCTCCGCCTTTACGTTCACAAACTGTCCGCAGACAGCCTCCGCCGTTATGCGGGGAGAGTATAAACGGATATCAAATATGTCCGCTGCTATCGCCTTTTTACAGACCACGGGACATTTTTCGGAATATTTCATCTGAGACCCTCTTTTGCAGTTGTTTTATGTTATGATAACATACTTTCCGGGAAAATGTCAAGCATAATACTAATTCTTTTGTATATATCTTCGGCGTTATTTAGGAGAAAAAGGGGAGATATTTGTGCAAACTGATGATTTTCACAAAATATATTTACATTTGCTTTTATTTTTGGTATAATCCTCACAAGAGATAGGATATGGATGCGGGATAACGATGAAGGGATAAATAAACCGTACAGTACGGAAAGGAGCAACAAAATGATGGTCAAATTCAGCAAAGATGCGGCAGTTCTCAGTGATGATTCCCTGCAGGAGGTAACAGGCGGCTTCCTGAAGTCGTCAGAGACGGATGCCACGGTATGTCCGGTGTGCTCCGGCGGCATTGACACTTCATCCCCCAAGAGAGTTCGCTACGGCGGCGAGAACATAACCGTGTATGCCTGCAAGTCCTGCGGACGCTATTTCTCTAAGGAGCAGCTGAACGGCACCGAAGGAACGGATACAGATTATTCGGGATATATCAGCGAATGACCGGGACTGCGCTGTTCCTGCGGAGTGACAGCTAAAAAAGATGATAAGGCACCTCGATGTTATCTGCATCGGGGTGCCTTTGTGTGCGAATGAGATGCGGTCATGCTTGACTGTGTGCCCCATATCTGGTAGAATAGGGATGTGAACAGGTGTGTCCGCATTTGTCTGATACTGATTTCTGACCGATGTATAGACAAGAAACAAGCCGCAAATGCTTGAATATAAGGGATTTGAGGCTTGGAGATCGTCTATGCATCGAGAAAGAATTAGTATGAAAACGGCTCTTTGGACGAAAAGCCGCCCCGGACAGCGGATGCCTCAAAGAAAGAGGATATGAAATGAGTCAATACGATTACGGCAGCGATCACAGGAAGAGGAGGCATAATGCTTCGATCATCTTTACAAGCAGCGGGCTCCCGCTTGTGACAGCGTTTTTTCCCGAGCTTTTTGAGCTTCACGAAGCAGGTCATAATGTGGCTGCGTTTCTTGTCGGTCTGGTGCTTTATGTGCTCTGGGCGGCTGTTTTTCTTGCCTTCATCGCCCGCCCCATACGCAAAAAAGTCTACGGAGTGAGAAAGCAGGACTTCAGGATAGAGGGGCTTATCCTGCTGTTTGCCCTGATCGCCGCCCTGACCGCTTACGCACGGTACAAGCTGGGCTGGTATGTGACATTCTGATCTTATTGCCGCCTGCGGCAGGTGATCCTGCCATTATCTGCTTGATGTCATATTTTTCTGAGGGTGAGTGTGAAAGATCATTGACAAGTGAACAGTACGAGCCAAATAATTTTGCAAAGCCCTTGAAAAAGCTGCGGATATATGGTAAAATAAAAAGGTATGTAAAAATTACGCCGGTGCTTTTTACGCCGATCCCCGGACGATGCAGGCAGCAGAAATGCCATGGGGATGATCGGTATATAAGCTCCGTGAAAGGAAAGGGTCCGCAGATATCCATGACAGTTCTCGGAATAGACCCCGGCTATGCCATAGTAGGCTACGGGGTGCTCAGATATGAGGGCTACGGCATCAAGACCGTTGCCTACGGCGCTATCACCACGGATGCGGACACTCCCTTCCCCCTGCGCCTTTCGGACATATACAGGGACATGAACACCATCATAGACACCTACAAGCCAGATGTGATGAGCATTGAAAGGCTGTACTTCACAAACAACCGCACCACGGGCATAGATGTGGCGCAGGCAAGAGGCGTGATAATGCTGGCTGCGGTGCAGGCAGGCCTCGGTATCTATGAATACACTCCGCTGCAGGTAAAGCAGTCCGTGGCAGGCTACGGAAAGGCGCAGAAAAGGCAGGTCATGGAGATGACCAAGAGCATACTGGGGCTCAAAGCGGTGCCCCGTCCCGATGACACGGCGGACGCTCTGGCTCTTGCGGTCTGCCACTGCCATACTGCCAACAGCCTTGAAAAAATGAAAAAAAAGGGATAAGGTAAAATGATATACAGTGTAAGAGGAGAAGTCGTCCACAAGGAGGCAAACCTTGCGGTCATAGAATGCGGCGGCGTAGGCTACGGCTGCCGCACCACGGACAATACCCTGTCACAGCTAAAGACCGGTGAAGAGGCGAAGCTCCTTACCTATATGCACTTTTCACAGGACAATGCGGAGCTTTTCGGCTTTTTCGACAAGTCAGAGCTTTACTGCTTCAAACTGCTGCTGACGGTGAGCGGAGTGGGTCCCAAGGCGGCTCTTTCCGTGCTGTCGGGGCTGGACACCAATTCCTTTGCCCTGATAGTTGCCACAGGAGATCACAAAAGGCTGCAAAAGATCAAGGGCGTGGGTCCCAAAATGGCTCAGCGTATAGTTCTGGAGCTCAAGGACAAGCTGGCAAAGGGAGATATGCCCCAGACGGGGAGCGCCCTGTCATCCGTTCCCTCTGCTGCCGCACCCTCGGGAACGGCGGAAGAGGCACTGGCTGCACTTATGGTGCTGGGATTTTCCGAGGCAGAAGCCGAGAATGCGCTTAGCGGGCTTGACAGCTCTCTCCCCATAGAGCAGCTTATAAAGGCGGCACTTAAAAAACTGGGATGAGAACGGAATGAAAAGGAGGGCATGAGCCTTGATAGAAGCGGGAGATATAGAGTTTGAGGAAAGGCTTATCGCACCTACTGCCATAAGCTCCGATGAGGATGACATAGATTATTCCCTGCGCCCCAAGGCGCTGAAGGATTATATAGGACAGGACAAGGTGAAGGAGAACCTTGACATATTCATAAAGGCTGCCATGCGCCGCAGGGAGCCGCTGGACCATGTGCTGCTCTACGGTCCTCCGGGACTGGGAAAGACCACCCTTGCAGCCATAATCGCCCATGAGATGCGCGTGAACATCCGCATAACATCGGGTCCTGCAATAAACAAGCCGGGAGACCTGGCTGCCATACTCACAAATCTGAAAGAAAACGATGTTCTTTTCATAGATGAGATACACCGTATGTCCAGGGAAACAGAGGAGATACTTTACTCCGCCATGGAGGACTATGCGGTGGATATCATCATGGGAAAGGGACCTGCTGCCAATTCCATACGCATAGATCTGGAGAAATTCACCCTTGTGGGTGCCACCACCCGTGCGGGACAGCTCACATCACCTCTGCGTGACCGCTTCGGCATCATACAGAGACTGGAGCTCTATTCCGTAAAGCAGCTCATGGACATAGTCATGCGTTCGGCTGTCATACTGGGCGTGTACTGCGACAAGGACGGGGCGTCGGAGATAGCAAAGCGCTCCAGAGGCACCCCCAGGATAGCAAACAGGCTTTTGAAGCGTGTGCGTGACTTTGCGGAGATAATAGGCGGCGGACAGATAACGGGAGAGATAGCGGACATCGCCCTTGATCGTATGGAGATAGACTCTCTGGGACTGGATTCCATCGACAAGCGCTTCCTCAGTATGCTCATAAACGGCTACGGCGGAGGCCCTGCGGGTCTTGAGACCCTTGCTGCCGCCATAGGTGAGGAGGCTGTCACCCTTGAGGATGTGTGCGAGCCCTATCTTATGCAGCTGGGCTTTATAGCCCGCACACCCAGAGGACGCTGCGCCACGGAGCTTGCCTACGAGCACCTGGGGATAAAACGCCCCTCCTCGGATAACGGTCAGCTGAGCTTTGACAAGGAAACCTGACAATGGATACGAATACACCAAGGAAAATGAGCTTTCTGGGCGGCCAGGTACACCCTGCCCCCTCCATTTTCGACCCCTCCTGCGCCTATTCCTACGGAATGGCTCTGGCACAGGTGCTCCGACCCATGGGCATCACCGCCTTTGCAGTGGCTGATGACGGCAGGCTCTCGGGGGGCGTGCTGCGCTGTGCTCTCATGTGCGGCCTGCTGGCAGGCGGTGCGGATGTTGCGGACTGCGGTATATCTGCGGCTCCTGCACTTTCTGTGTACTGCGGCGGACACTCTCTCGGCGGTGTCATGATAACCGCTCCGAGAGACGGTGCCTCGCTCAACGGCATAAAGGTCTTTTCACGGGACGGATCGCTCCTGCCCTCGGAAACGGCTGCACGGGCAGAAGAGCTTGCCTTTTCTGGTCAGCTTTCCCCCGCAGCGGAGCCGGGCCGCCTGAAAGCCGCAAGTACGGCACATTCCTATGTGGATATGCTCAAAAGGGCGGGAGAAGTGTTCTGCACGGAGCTCAAAGGGCTCACCATAGCCATTGACTGTGCAAACGGCGGAGCATCCGGCATGATAAAGGGGCTCTTTGCGGCAAGCGGCGCAAAGGTCTATCTTCTCGGCTGCGAGCCTGACGGGAAGAATATCTGTGAGGGCTGCGGCGTTTCGTACCCTGCCGCTCTGACGGAGTTTGTGCGCTCCAGAGGCTGCGATGCGGGCTTTGCCCTTTCTGCGGATGCCTCCTCAGTCATTTGCTTTGACAGCAGCGGGACAGCCTGCCCCGGCGAAAAGCTCTTTGCCTTTTTCCTTGATGAGATGAGGGAAAAGTGTCTGCCGGGCAGGGATACGGCGGTGGTGACCGGCGGCGTGGGCTCGGCGCTCACGGACTTTGCCCGAAGGAAGGGCATCACCCTTGTGACTGCCGACAGGAGCGAGGACAGCATCACGGGCATCATGAAGTCAGCAGGAGCTTCCGCAGGGTGTGCGGAGGGCATAAGCGGCGGTATCTACTTCAACATAGAGGGGCTGCCCCGCACCTCGGACGGGCTCTTGCAGATAATGCTGGTGTGCGGGCTCATGACCTCCGGGAAGAAGAGCCTTTCGGAGCTTTCGGCTGCTCTGGAGAGCCGTCCGAGAGTGGAGCTCAGTGTGGGCATACCCGAAAACAAAAGCGAGATCTGGAAAAACATCCCTCTCATAGAGGAAAGAATAGATAAATACTCCGAAGAACTGGGTCCCTCCGGCATGGTGACTGTGGCGGAGGAACGGACAGGAATGATAAGGGTCACGGTGGAGGGCGGAGACTTCAGCCGTATAAATGCCATAGCCTCCGAGCTTTCGGAGCTTATACAGAAGACCGTGAGATAAAGGATAGGATATATGAGAACTGCAACCGGCTGGAAAAGCTACAGGGTCATCGACTGCACCGACGGAGAAAAACTGGAGAGCTGGGGAGGGCATCTGCTCATAAGACCCGACCCGCAGGTGATCTGGAAAAGCGAGAGGAACACCCCGCTGTGGGACAAGGCAGAGGCACACTATCACCGCTCCGAAAAAGGGGGCGGAAAGTGGGAGATAAGGAAAAAGCTGCCTGAACGGTGGGATATAGATTACGAGCTTGGAACAGGGGAGCGGCTGTGCTTCAATATACGCCCTACGGGCTTCAAGCATACGGGGCTTTTCCCAGAGCAGGCTGTGAACTGGGAGAGGATGGCAGAGCTCATAAAGGAGAGACGGGCGCAGGGAAAGACTGTGAACGTGCTCAATCTCTTTGCCTACACGGGCGGTGCCACTCTTGCCTGTGCTGCCGCAGGTGCCTCGGTCACCCATGTGGATGCTTCAAAGGGCATGGTGGCATGGGCAAGGGAGAACGCCGCACTGTCGGGGCTTTCCGACAGACCCGTGCGCTGGATAGTGGACGACTGCGAGAAATTCGTCGCCCGTGAGATACGCAGGGGGAGAAAGTACGATGCGGTCATAATGGACCCTCCATCCTACGGCAGAGGCCCCTCGGGAGAGGTATGGACCCTTGAAAACTGCATCCACGACCTTGTCAGCCTTACGGCAGGCGTGCTGTCGGAGGACCCCCTCTTTTTCCTGCTCAACAGCTACACCACAGGGCTCTCGCCCTCGGTCACAGCCTACATCCTGTCCCTTGCAGCCGCAGACAGGTTCGGCAGCGGAGCCGATGTCACCGCCGATGAGATAGGTTTGCCCGTGGAGCACGGCTTTGTGCTGCCCTGCGGTGCGAGTGCATGGGTCAGCAGGCGCTGACAGGCGGGTATGATACTGATCCTTCCTCGATGTATAGACGATCTCCAAGTCCCAAATACCTTATATTCAAGCATTTGTGCCTTGTTTCTTGTCTGTACACCGGTCAGGGATCAGTATGAGCAATAGTTTACACGGACAGTTTAGTGTCCTTGTGCAGCCATCTGTTATATGGCTCTGCGGCCGGAGGTGCGACCATGGAAAACAGTGTATCTGAAAAAGGAAATGTCCTTGTGACAGGCAATTCCGGAGTCGGTAAATCCACTCTTATCAATGCGGTCATAGGAGAAAAGGCAGCATATACGGCGTGGGGCGGTGATGAAGGGGTCACCTTCAATAATCGCCTTTATGAGGGAAAGGAGCTCCCCTTTGACCTTATCGACACCATAGGTTTCATGCCCTCAAAGGAAAAGGAGACCGTCAGGGATATAACGAAGTGGATCAAGAAGGAGCTGAAGGATCACTCCGAGAATGAGGGCATAAATGTAATATGGTTTTGTGTGGACGGTACTGCGGGAAGGCTCTTTGACAATTCCGTCACGAGCTTTGCAAAGGCAGTTTCGGACTGGAAGAACATCCCCGTAATAGTAGTCATAACAAAGTCCTATTCGCTCACCGACAGGGAGCCCAACATAAGGATGGTTCACGATGCGCTCCACAGGAACGACAAAAAATATCCTCTCAATGTGGTGGATATAATACCGGTGGTAAGCGAGCCGTTTTTTATAAACGAGACCTCTTTTGCGCCCCAGGACGGCATAGAAACACTGATAGAGAGGACAAACAGCATCCTTCCGGAGGGGAAAAAGGCTGCACAAAAGGACCTTGATACCATAGTGCAGAAGAAAAAGCGCCTGAAGGTGCAGGGCATCATAGGAGGGTATGTTTCCGCCGCCGTTGTTATAGCTGCCGTGCCCATACCTTTCCCGGATTCATTCCTGCTCATCCCCCTTGAAACCAGGATGGTGCATCAGCTTGCAAAACAATACGGGCTTGAAAAGGAAAAGCATTTTGACAATGCGGTAAAGCTGATACTGGAGGCAGGAGCCGTAAGCGTGGTCGCAAAGCAGGCGATAAGCGTGCTCAAAGCCGTACCGGGCATAAATCTCGGTGCGGTGGTGGTCAATGCCATCGTGGCGGGGGCGATCGTCGCCGCTATGGGTGAGCTCTGTGTCACGGCGTTTGAACTTGTGAGCAAAAAGGACAGGGACTTTATGGATCTCGGCTGGCTGCACGAAACAATAGATAATGTATTCGATGAGAGCTTTGTAAACAAGGTGACATCCATAGCCGGACGCTTTAAAAACAAGAAGGCAGATCCCACCAATAATGACATTTCACAGGTCATAACGGATGAATTTACACAAGAATGATTGGAAAAAGATGGAAAATATAATAAAAACACAGGACCTTATGTTCTACTACTCCGATATAAGCGATGAGGAGCAGCAGGAACAGGAGGAAAACGCCCCGAAGGCGGAGAAAAAGATGATATTCGAGGATCTTGACCTTGAGATAGAAAAGGGCAGCTTCACAGTCATACTCGGACACAACGGCTGCGGCAAATCCACACTGGCAAAGCATTTCAATGCCATTCTCATGCCCTGCGGCGGCAAGGTGTACAGTGCGGGCTTTGACACCTCGGATGAGGAAAAGCTCTTTGATATCCGCAAAAGGGTGGGCATGGTCTTTCAGAACCCGGATAACCAGATAGTGGCATCCGTGGTGGAGGAGGATGTGGCTTTTGCCCTTGAGAACATGGGCGTGGAGCAGGGCGAGATGCGCCGCAGGGTGGATGATGCCCTGAAAGCGGTGGGTATGTACGATTACCGTCTCCATGCTCCTTCACAGCTTTCGGGCGGTCAGAAGCAGAGAGTCGCCATAGCGGGGATAATTGCCATGAGGCCTTCCTGCATCGTCCTTGACGAGCCTACCGCCATGCTGGATCCCACAGGCCGCAGCGAGGTGCTGAAGACCGTGCGCAGGCTCAACCGTGAGGAGGGCATCACCATAGTGCTCATCACTCACTACATGGATGAGGCGGCACAGGCGGACAGAGTGGTAGTCATGGAGGAGGGGAAGATCATCCTTGACGACAGGCCGGAGAATGTCTTTTCCAATGTGGAGCTGCTGCAGGATGTGGGTCTTGACGTGCCACAGTCCACACAGCTCATGTACATGATGAAGCAGAACGGCTTTGATGCGGATACCCACATCATTAACGAGAAGGAAGCGGCGGATTTCCTTTTTGAGCTTTTTAAAAGGCAGGTAAATTAGATCGCTATGATGATAAAGACCGAAAAACTGACCTACACCTATTCACAGGGAACTCCCTTTGAAAAGACTGCCGTGAACGGTGTGGATCTTGAGATAGAGGAAGGCACCCTTGTGGGCATAATCGGCCACACGGGTTCGGGGAAATCCACCCTGATACAGCACTTCAACGGGCTGATAAAGCCTACATCGGGAAAGGTGTTCATAGACGGTGAGGACATATACGACAAGTCCGTGAACATCCGTGATGTGCGCTTCAAGGTGGGGCTGGTGTTCCAGTACCCCGAATACCAGATATTCGAGGAGACGGTATTCAAGGACATAGCCTACGGTCCGAAGAACATGGGGCTGGGGGAGGATGAGATAAAGGAGAGGGTCATGCAGACCGCAGAGCTGCTGGGTATCTCTCCGGAGCTTATGGAGCGTTCCCCCTTTGAGCTGTCGGGCGGACAGAAGAGGAGAGTGGCGATAGCCGGAGTTATGGCGATGCGCCCAAAGGTGCTCATACTTGACGAGCCTACTGCCGGCCTTGACCCAAAGGGGCGTGCCATGATATTCGGGCAGATAAGGGATTACCACGAAAAAAGCGGCTCTACGGTGCTGGTGGTCTCCCACAGCATGGAGGATGTGGCGGATTTCGCACAGAAGATCCTTGTTATGGATCACGGGAAGAAGTTTTGCTATGCCACCCCTCCGGAGGTCTTTGCAAGGGCGGAGGAGATATCTGCCATAGGGCTTTCGGTGCCACAGGTCACAAAGATATTCTCCCTTCTGAGGGAGAAGGGCATAGATATCCGCACCGATGTTTACACCGTTCCCTTTGCCGTAAAGACCATAAAGGAATACCTTGAAAAGGAGGGGCAGCTGCCGTGATAAAGGATATCACCATAGGGCAGTATTTCCCCGGAGATTCTCCGGTACACAAGCTGGATGCCCGCTTCAAGATAGTGATAACCGCCATATTCATCATAATGCTCTTTTCGGCGGACAATTTCATCTCACTGGGGGCGGCACTGCTGTTTTTCGTGCTGTCATTCGCAGTGTCAAAGCTGCCCCTGAAGCTGATACTCAAAAGCATGAGGCCCATCGTGCCCGTCATCGTCATAACCTCTCTGCTGAACCTGTTTTTCATCGACGGCGTGACGGTCATCAGCATCTGGAAGATAAACATCACCCAACAGGGACTGAGGACATCCCTCTTTATGATAATAAGGCTCATCGCCCTTATAAGCGGTTCATCCCTGCTGACCTATACCACTTCTCCAATAACTCTTACCGATGCCATCGAGCAGATGCTCAAGCCTCTGGAGAAGATAAAGTTCCCCGCTCATGAGCTTGCCATGATGATGACCATAGCACTCAGGTTCATACCCACTCTTATAGAGGAAACGGACAAGATAATGTCCGCCCAGAAGGCAAGGGGTGCGGAGCTGGACAGCGGTACCTTTATCGAGAGGGGAAAGGCGCTGATACCCATACTTATCCCCCTTTTCGTTTCTTCCTTCAGGCGTGCGGAGGAGCTGGCTCTTGCCATGGAGTGCCGCTGCTACAACGGAGGAGAGGGACGCACAAAGCTGAAGGTGCTGGTGTCGGGAGGGAGCGACTTTGCGGCTCTCTGCACAGCCATACTTTTCTGGTGCGCCGTGCTGCTCCTTAATGTGTATACCTACCTGTGAAGATCAGAGGGATGATGTGATATGAAAAAGAGATCGCCTGCAGCAGGCATAATAACCGCTGTTATTACCGTTATCGTGATAGGTGCGGCAGCGGCTGCACTGTTCATCTTTGCTGGAAAGCCCAAGAGCGACCGTGTCATAAAGGTGACAGAGGTAACGGGGATCGTCAATATAGAGCGCACCGATGAGGGCGACCTTGCGGCGTCGTCAGGAATGCAGCTTGAAAATGAGGATGTGCTCTCTGCTTACGACGGCACTATATGCTTTGACATGGATCAGGACAAGCACCTTTTCATGGAGCCCATGAGCGTATTATCCGTAAATGCCACGGGTGACGGCAGTATCGGCAAGACACGGCTCATCCTGAAAAGCGGTTCGCTGCTTACGGAAATGGACGCTCCCATATCGGCAGAGTCCTCCTTCGGTGCAGATGTGCCTAAGGGTACCATAGCAGCAAAAGAGGCATCCTTTTATATCCGTGTGAGCGATGCGGGCGGAGGGAGCTATCTTACTTCCGTCACCGTGTTCAGCGGAAGTGCGGATGTGAGCCTTCTGGATGCGGACGGCAACAGGACAGGCAGAACTGCTGCGGTAAATGCGGGCAGGGGCGTTTACATACGCACAGACCCCTCATCCACGGGAAATGATGCAGCGGCAGACGGTATATCTCATTTTATCATCCCGGACGGGGAAAGCTACATCACTCTTGAGGAAAGCACCAACCCCACCACTGCGGCAAAATATGCGGACATCCCCGCAGATGTGCTCGAGAGGGTGCTTGCAAGCCATTCGTCCGGAAAGATCACTCTCGGCGAGAGCGTTCTGCGGGAGATAAACGATCTTACAGCTCCCGAAGAGACCGAGACTGAGACTGTTACAGAGGAGAGTGTGACCAATGCGGTGACGACGACTGCAACTCCTCCGCCTTCCACCACCACCACATCCCTTACAACGGAGGAGAGCGAAGAAAGCAGTACAGTGTCCCAAAGCAGCACTTCCAACACTTCTGCGACCACTAAAGCCACCACGAAGGCAGTGACCACCACGCCCTACACTGCAAAGGTGACTACTGTGACAGTGCCTGTATACACCACCGTTCCCCCTGTGGTCACTACGGTCATGACTACTACCGTTCTCACCACCGTACCCACACAGAGAAGCACGGTGAGCACGGGAACATCGCCCTACTGGACAAGGCCTGCCACCACCACCACACGTCCCAATACCACAAAGCCGGTCACTGCCACGACCACAAGGGTCACCACGGTGACCACCACCGTTCCAACGACCACTACCGTAAAGACCACCACCACAAAGGTGACTGCTGCAAAGACGCAGACCACCACCACCGCCAAGACCACGGTGCAGACCGCAGCCACCACTAAGGCTACCACGGCACCCTCCTATCACGGACCTTCATCGGGGTACTACACAGGCACCACCGGCAAACGCCCCGCTTCGGGAGGAAAGACCGATCCGCCTTCGGGAGGAAATACGGGCAGTGATCCCTCCACGGGCGGAGACAGCGGCAGCGGTACGGGCAGTGATCCTTCCACGGGTGGAGACAGCGGCAGCGGTACGGGCAGTGATCCTTCCACGGGCG
>JAGAWT010000005.1 GCA_018110985.1 Oscillospiraceae bacterium | reverse complement strand
ACGCATCTTTATGATGCTCAACAAAGCTCGGCTCGTTATGAATGAGCCTGTCTGCATTGATGGTCAACACATCATCTATAATATCTTCCGTTTCGTTAAGCAAATCAAGTGCTTGCGGGATATTTGTCGCCCTGATATAGTTTACGGCATTCCTGACTTCATCTGCACATACATCATTAAAGAACGGATATTTAATACTCTCTTGAATAAATATCTTGTCCTTGGTCTTTAATTCAAGCATTTCTCCTCCCCATGTTCAGTAACTGAACACAATCATCGCTTCTTTTTTCTTGACTATATCAAAAAAGTGGTTTATAATATAGTGAAAGGTGGTTTTTGTATGAGTAAAACTATTGTGTTTCACGGCAGCTATGCCGAGATAAAAAAGCCCGTTATAAAGCATGGAAAAAGGACAAAGGATTTTGGAGACGGATTTTACTGCACTGTTATCAAAGAACAAGCAGAGAAATGGGCAAGAAGATTTGATACTCCTGTTGTTAATTCATATTCTTTGCTGATAGATACTAACCTTGATATCCTCGAATTCAAGACCATGACCGATGAATGGCTTGATTTTATTATCAACTGCCGTTCGGGTGTTCCTCATTCTCATGATATTGTTATCGGTGCTATGGCTAACGACCAGATATATAATTATGTTTCCGACTATATAGACGGTGTTATCACAAGAGAGCAGTTTTGGGCACTGGCAAAATTCAAATATCCGACACATCAGATCAACTTTTGCTCTGAAAAGGCTCTTAATTGCCTTACTTTCATAAGATCGGAGAGTGCAGCATATGAACGGAAGAGAAGATAAAAACAGCAATGATTTGTTTTACACCTGCAGCCTTATTGAATACATAGCAAGAAAAACGCTTAATACCCCATCTGAAATAGTCAAATCACTGGGGCAGGAAAACATTGACAAGATATATGACCTTGCGGAAGTCTATCACAGCGATAACATTGATGATGTTGCCGACAGCTTTATAGACAGATGCCATATTGCAAAGGGTGAATTTGACAATGTATCCGAATGCGAGTATTCCGTACCCTCATACTGGGATATAGGCAAGGTATATAAACGGCTGATAAAGCAAGTCGCTGAATACAAGCATATATCTCTTACCGAAGCGCTCACAGATGTTTACTGTTCACGGATATCTTCACTTATAGAAGATTACAACAGCAGCTTTTACTATGACAACCCCAATCTGATATTTGAAACATACAATAATAATTGTATACCGTTTGAATGATATCGTGTTCAGTAACTGAACAAATCAGTACAAGTCACCACCTTACCCTCACAGTCTGCCCTGCCTTTAAAGGCTGTTTGGTGCGATAGAAGTAATAACCGCCAATGTGATCGCTGTACTCCACTCTGTCGATCACCCATTTATAGCTCTGGTGTTCATCATCATACTCCTGATATTCTACTCTATATCCGCAGCACAGTTCCCGACCGTCAACTGCATAGCGGTCATTGTTTGTGATGTAAAGCTTTCCCTCATGTGTTATCGCCTTATTGAGATAGTTAAGTCTATTTGATACAGTATCGAGCTGATTGAGGATCATCTCATACTCATTCACAAGCATCCACTCATCAGGTGTCAGATCTGCTACTTCCTCTTCATATCCGTAATTGTCCACGACCGTCTTGCGGTTAAGCTTGAACTCATCAGGATAAAACTCATTATATTCATTATACCCGCTTTCCCTTAGCACAGCTTCAAGCTTTAAATTAAGATAAAGAAGATTTCGTGTTACGTCTGTTATTTTCATGTTTACCTCCGTCTATTTCTAATGAGAGTATATCTTGTTATATACATACAGCGTTGCATAGCAGTCGGCAAGGCTGTTGTGCGCTCCATAAGGGTGACAATTCCAGTCATACCCATAGTATGAGGCTGCTGTGGTGAGCTTTTGCCACTTGTAATCACCGTAATGCTCACTGTATTCACCGTATATCGGAGCAAAGTCTGCCATTACATCTACTATTTCAGCATCTTGCGGCACACAAACACCATTATTTGCAAGAAAACCAATATCAAAACTTGTGTTATAGCCTATTATTTTCTTCGCTCCGCACAGTAAAGTATTGATATCGATTATCCTATCCGATATTCTCGGTGCATCCTGCACCATATCGGGCGATATCCCATTCACTCTCTGAGCACTATCCCATGACTTCACGCACGGCTTGAAATAGCTGTTGAATAGCATATCACCATTGCTGTCAATAATTGACACTTGAAGCAGCTCGTCCTTTTCAGGGTCAAGACCTGTTGTTTCGGTATCGATCACGATAGTCTGACTTCCTGTTTCACTTGCTTCATCAGAGGATATTGCTTTGATTATCCGCTGCAATTCGACTATACGTTCAATGTAAGGCTGTACAGCATTGCGTATCATTTCATCCTGTTCCAGCTTAAGCAAGCGCTTTGCTTCTTCCTTTTCAAGTTTTCTTTTTTTCAGTAACTTTTCTCTTGCAAGTGTATTTCTATGCTCCCGTTCAGGACCAAAGTACTCATACAATTGCTCCTTTGTTGCTGCGCACACTTCATCAGGGCTATAATACATATACTTATCCTGGCAATAGCGGTTAGCCCAGAGCTCCTTACCCTCTGCCCCTTCTCTCGGCAGATAACCCTGTAAAGCCCATTGTCTTATAGTCTTATAATCAGGATAGCTACTTCGTATCTCCATAGTGTTCTCCCCTCATCCGTGCAGCGGCTAAAGAATTCTCGATAGCAATTCGCTCAAGGTCATCATAACCGCATCTTAAATTACCTTCATAGTTCATGAGCCTGCGCTGTATCTCCTTATCATTAACACTGTTCTTGATTACGGCTTTCATATAAGCCGGCATCGATTGTACCGTCTTATGCTTTTCAGCACTGTGATAGCACTCTGTAATGTACCAGTATAGCGCCTTTTCGCTTTCAAATCCTATAAGACTCTTTGTGTAGGCTACAAGTTCTTTGACTTGTCGCACAGAGAGCTTATTGTGCATATCCTCACGGAGTTTCTTTATATCTTCAGAATCATCCCGTTCGGGAGTGTCACGCTTATCAGTGATTATCTCCTTGACCTCATTCACAGTATCAGCTATTTTCTCTCCGAGTGACCTTAGTATATCTTTACCCTTATTGATCAGCTCATGGATCTTATCTGCAACAACACGGAAGTATCTCTTAGCAGGAAGCCCACGGACAGCATATTCAATAGCTCCTATGGCTTGAAGCTTCTTTATAGCGGTGGTCTGACTGTCATATTTCATGCCTGTACTCTTGTACAGGTCATCAACCGTACAAAAAAACCAACCATCCTCAGACATACCGTTATCGGTATAGTAGATACTCTTCGAGATAAGAGCATTAAGGATATATGCTTTTTTGTACCCGACAGCATGAACGATGAACCTATTCGTAGGGATGCTATTACCGTCCTTGATAATGTCCCTCAAACATAACTCGCTCACTCTGCTCACTTCCTTTATTGTAGATAATAGGGTAAAGATAGAAAAAAACGACTTTTTTCGTTAGTTTACGAAAATAGTCGTTTTATACAAATATTAAATTGTTTGTTTAGCAAAGACATATTATCCGAATCCGGGTGGCGCCTCCATAATATGCAGAAACGGTGTAAGGCTAATGTCCTTATGCCGTTTTGCAAAAGTAATTTAAGGCATTTCCCATACGGTAATGAATTCACAAAATAATCAAGTCTTTATTTGCGACTATCTGTGCTGATTGCCTGATAATCAGCACAGATAAAGAAATACGCAAAAAAGACTTGACAAATCTATAAATATCCTGTACAATGGAAGTAACAGGAATTGATAGCATTCACTAAGTCGTTCAGATACCGTTCTTATCTGTTCTGATTATGCAGAAATTTCTGCTTGCAGGCAAAAATATCTGTGTAGGTGCTTGTACATTCCTTTTTGAAAAAGTCTGCACTAATGCTAATATAATGCTTGTTAAAGCATTTGTCAAGACTTTTTTTAAAAATCGAAAAAATATTTGTGGTTAAAAAGTCACGAACGGCTCTGTAAAGCTGTTTGTGGCTTTTTCTTTATATATGACCGAGGACTGAAAAGAGAACGGAACACGGGTGTGACCATAAGGGTCGGAAACGGTCGTCCGCTGAAAAAGCAGAGGAGCGTATTTCCGAGCGATACGGCGCTCCTGAAGGCATTGTATCTGGCAACGCATGAGATAGCCAAGAAGTGGACTATGCCGCTGAGAAACTGGGGCAGGGTGCTGGGCAAGCTGGAGATCATGTCATGTATCCCGACAGGCTCGGCTGAGCCGCCTGCTATCAGCCTGATTCCATTCCGCAGAACCACTGCGTGGTTCACGCTCCATTCCATCAGGCTGATAGCAGAAGTATCTTGACAAATTACAGTATCCGTTGTATACTGTAAGAAATCGGAGCGGCTTTTTACAGTCGCTCCGGTAATATCGTTTTTATCGCAGTTTTCGTTTTACAGAGATTATTTCGCAGAGCCGACTTTTATTGTAAGTCTGAAATAATAATAATTTTTTTTTAGTTTCTTCCTGAAATGTCCTCAAAATAATTTAGATACAAATCATCATTAATAATACAATATCTTTCAGCAAGATATTCATCAGCCAAGGACAATGAACAGCTTTTTGAATATACCACTTCTACCCTATATCTTCCTGGCCCTAATCTTCCAATGTAGTGTGCTGTTTTGCTTTCTAGGTCAGCCCACATAATGTATCCAAATCTTTCTCTCACAATTATGCCATCTTTATGGTTTTTCCAAACTTGATTCTGGTTCAAATCAATTGTTTGATGATCATCGTCTAACAATGAAAATGCATAATTAGAAAAACCAACAAACGCCCGCTCATTATTCCTTACATATGTGCAGCATTCTTGAAAGTTAACATCTAACTCTTCTCTCTTTTTTTGAGTTTGTATTTTACTATAATTAAGGATAAATGCAAACACAACTATGATAATAGTTGTTATTACAATATATTTTAACAGTTGTTTATGCATCACAACGTTCCTCATCTATGATTATACTCGTTGGGAGTCCAGGGAAGCCGTTATTAGATCCAAAGTATACTATAGTTTCAGTATCTCGATCAAAATAGTAATAATCGTAACTACTACTATCATTTGGCTTTTCGTATGTTGGTACTGGAAATATTATTGCCTGCGAGAGTTTCTGGTATGGACAAAAATCGTGGATCGGGATTTTTTCATTCTGTGCCGCAAAAGCCTCATCCTGATCTGTAAACCCGGCGGGTGTATTTGCAGATCACTCAAAGCTGCCGTTCAAGACCACTGTTTATCGCTTTTTTTCTCAGTTTCCTTATATAGGCGAAAGTGAGATCCTCTCCCTTTTCACTGAGCATCACAAGCAGTTTTTCCAGCAACTTTGACGTATCCTCATGTATGATACGGCGGTGCTTTGCCTGTGCAAAGTATTCAAGAGGGGAGGAGTCCGTGTAGTTTTCACCCTTGTATATCTTGCTGGCTGCCACCCTGTCACAGAACATCTCTATCACATAGTCAAGGGGCATTTTTACAGGCTCCATCATCTTTGTTTTCGGGCTGTAATCCGTCCAGTATTCAAAGTGATGCTTGTTCCTGCCCTTGTGGTGCATCCATGCCTTTGAATAGCCGTATTCCTCACGCTCCGCCTCGTTGGGGCTTCGTGTGCCCTGGAACCTTTCCGCCGAGGGGATAAACTCCTCGGGGCTGTATTTTGAAAGGTCATGAGTCAGACCATGCCAATATATGCCTGCTTTGAAGCAGTGTATGCACACATAAAGCCTGTGTCTGTTCACTGTATTCAGATGACCGAAAAAGTTCTTCGCAGTCATCATCCGTATCACCTACTTCCATTCCATCTGTCCCGGATCATCCTTGGGGATAAAACCCACCACCGGGATGTTCTTTACAATATGCTTTTCGTATCTTTCAAGCTCCTCATCCTTTACCACCCATGCGTTGTTCAGCTTTACGCCGCTCTTCAGGCGCATACACTGTACACCCTGCGTGCTTCTTGAGTTTTTGGGAGGGATAAGAGCTGTATTAAACACTATAAATCGTCCGCTGTCCGTAAGGAGCGCCACAAAGGCATTTTCCTTTACCGAGAATACCTTTACCAGAGGAGACTTGTCACTGTACGCACCTGTCAGCTTGCGCCTGTTGGTCTTGGTCTGATACTCCGACAAAGGCACCTTTGCTGCCTTTCCGTTTTCGTAAATGAAAACAAGGAACCCTTCATAGTCTGTGGTCTCGACCATGGAATGAAGGCTCTCACCTTCATCGAAGCCAAGCTTTACGGGAACGAAATCGCCCATTGCGGATGCCTTTGTGTCCGGGAACACAGAGGCAGAGGATTTGTAGACCTGTGCCTTGTCTGTAAAGAAAAGCAGCTCTGCTCTGTTGGTGGATTCGGAGGAATACAGCACATAGTCGCCTTCCTTCAGCTTCTGCTCTCCTGACATCCTCAGGGACTGGGGAGTTATCTTCTTGAAATATCCTTCCTTTGAAAGGAAGATATTAACAGCATAATCGGGAGTATCGTTTTCCTCTTCCTCCTCATCGCTGTCATCGGGATAGGCAAACATGGTCTTTCTGGGCTGGGCATATTCCTTTATGACATTTTTAAGCTCGGATATTATGATATCATATATCTTTTTCCTGTCGGCAAGGACGGATTCCATTTCAGCAATGTCTTTTTCAAGCTGCTCTGTCTCGGAGATCCTCTTTAGTATATATTCACGGTTCAGATGACGCAGCCTTATCTCTGCCACATACTCTGCCTGTATCTCGTCTATGCCGAATCCTATCATAAGGTTAGGCACTACCATTGCCTCTTCTTCCGTTTCACGGACTATCTTCACGGCTTTGTCTATATCGAGAAGTATCTTTCCCAGACCCTTTAAAAGATGCAGCTTATCCTTCTTTTTCCCCAGTTCAAAGGAGACTCTTCTCTCCACGCACAGCCTTCGGAATGCCGTCCATTCCTCAAGTATCTCATACACACCCATCACCTTGGGATAGCCCGCTATGAGTATGTTGAAGTTACAGGAAAATGAATCCTCCAGAGTTGTCATTTTGAACAGCTTTTTCATCAGCTTGTCGGGATCCGTGTTCTTCTTGATGTCAATGGCTATTTTAAGACCGGAAAGATCGGATTCATCTCTTATGTAGTTTATATCCCTCAGCTTGCCGTTTTTGGCAAGCTCCACTATCTTGTCCTTTATCTGCTCGATCGTAGTGGTGGGAGGTATCTCCGTAATCTCTATACAGTGATCCTCCGGGTCGTAGCTGTACTTTGAACGGACCCGCACAGAGCCCCTGCCCGTGCGGAATATCTTTTCCATTTCCGCTTCATCGTAAACTATGAAGCCGCCTCCGGGAAAATCGGGCCCCTGCATTACAGAGGATATATTGAAATTTGGATCCTTTATAAGACCTATGGCAGCCTCGCATACCTCCTTCAGGTTGAAGGAGCAGACATTGCTCGCCATTGAAACAGCTATACCCATATTGTTGTTTACGAGTATATTGGGAAATGTGGTAGGAAAAAGAGTAGGCTCAGTAGTCTCATTATCGTAGTTGGGGACAAAATCCACCGTATCCTTGTCTATATCCCTGAAAAGCTCCGCACATATGGGATCCAGCTTTGCTTCGGTATAACGGGGAGCGGCATATGCCATGTCTCTCGAGTAAGCCTTTCCGAAATTCCCCTTGCTTTCCACATAGGGGTGAAGAAGTGCCTCATTGCCTCTTGCAAGCCTTACCATAGTCTCATAGATAGCCTGATCTCCGTGAGGGTTCAGCTTCATGGTCTGACCCACTATATTGGCAGACTTGGTCTTGTTTCCCGTCAGGAGCCCCATTTTGTACATGGTATAGAGAAGCTTTCTGTGAGACGGCTTGAATCCGTCGATCTCCGGGAGAGCTCTCGAAACTATAACGCTTACAGCATAGGGCATATAGTTGGTCACAAGAGTATCGGTTATCTGCTCCTCTACCACCTCACCGCTGCCTGCTATGTAGGCGTTGGTCTTTTTTGAACTGTTATCCGACAAAGTCGTTTTTTTCTTTCGTGCCATTTATCTTATCCTATCTTTGGGTTTTTAATACTGTACCTGTTTACAAAAAAGCTGCATCCTTTTTTGGGAAAGAAATCCTCATCAGTGCGCAGATATACTCCGCCGCATTTCTGTATCACACGGTTGGATCCTGTATTCTCCCTGACTGCATCTATGAACACCTCGGGATACCCCTTTGAAAAAAGGAAGTCCGTCACACACCTGCAGGCTTCGGTCATAAAGCCCCGGTTCCAGTATTTCCTTGAAAGAACATAACCTATGACAGGGACAGACTTACCGTCTTCACGCTTCACAATGCCTACCACATCTATCATACCGATAAGCCTGTGTTCATCCTTTTTTACTATTCCGAAGCACAGCTTCTCCGGCTTTTTGTATTCTTCCACGCAAAAGCGCAGAAACGCTTTGGTATCATCTATACTTTCATGAGTGTTCCAGGTAACATACTTAGTTACTTCCGGATCGGATGTCCAGCCCTCATACACTTCACCTGCATCATCTTCAGAAACGGGTCTCAGTTCAAGGCGTTCCGTCTCAAGGGTCACTTTCATGATACGCACTCCTTTCCTTAAAATGGATATACCTATTTATTTTATCACAATCAAAGCCTTTTGTCCACCGTTATATTCAACAAATTTAAGCTGCCGCCATCAAAGACAGTCCTTTTTCCGTCCTTTCGTCACGGTATCCGATATATAGGCTCAAGCTATAACACATCATAGAAATTATGTGTTTGACAAATAGTTTATGATGTGGTATCCTATACACATCGAAAGAAAAAACACAACGAACACAGACAGTAAGGAAGTATAGCAGCATGAAAAACTATGACAGAAGGCAGTACAGTGCCTACCGAATGCGATGTTGTCCGGCTTTTGAAGCACAGATCATTTCTTAAAAAAAACAACATTCATAATGATAAGGAGAATATTTATGTCATACAGATTTGAAACACTCGCACTTCATGTAGGTCAGGAACAGGCAGACCCCGCCAGCGATTCAAGAGCGGTCCCCATATATGCCACAACTTCGTATGTATTCAGAGACAGCGCACACGCTGCTGCAAGGTTCGGTCTTGCGGATGCCGGAAACATCTACGGCAGGCTCACCAACTCCACCCAGGATGTTTTTGAAAAAAGGATAGCAGCCCTTGAAGGCGGTGTGGCGGCACTTGCCACATCTTCCGGTGCGGCAGCCATAACCTATACGATACAGGCACTTGCCAAGGCAGGGGAGAACATCGTCTCTTCCAAGACCATTTACGGCGGCACCTATAACCTTCTTGCGCACACCCTGCCCCTTTACGGCATAACCACCGCTTTTGTGGATCCGGACGATGACAATGAGATAGAAAAGGCCATAAACGCCGACACCAAGGCGCTTTACATAGAAACTCTGGGCAACCCCAATTCCAATGTTGCGGATATAGAAAAATGGGCAAAGATAGCCCACGCCCATAATATACCCCTTGTGGTAGACAGCACCTTTGCGACTCCCTATCTGGTAAGACCCTTTGAGTACGGTGCGGATATCGTGGTACATTCCGCCACCAAGTTCATAGGCGGCCACGGAACAGCCATAGGCGGTGTGATAGTAGACAGCGGCAAGTTCGACTGGAAGTCCTCCGGCAGATATCCCTGGATATCCGAGCCCAATCCTTCGTATCACGGGATATCCTTCTCGGATGCGGTAGGAGCTGCAGCCTTTGCCACATATATCAGAGCCATACTTCTCAGAGACACAGGCTCCACCATCTCTCCCTTCCATGCCTTTATCTTCCTTCAGGGGCTTGAAACGCTGTCCCTTAGAGTGGAAAGGCATGTAGAGAACGCCCTGAAGGTAGTAAGGTTCCTTTCGGAACATCCCCAGGTAGAGGCTGTACATCATCCCTCACTCCCGACAGAGCCCACTCACAAGCTGTATGAAAAGTATTTCCCCAAGGGCGGCGGCTCCATATTCACCTTTGAGATAAAGGGCGATGCAAAGACAGCGCAGAAATGGATAGATAATCTTCCCATTTTCTCACTTCTTGCCAATGTGGCAGATGTGAAGTCCCTTGTGATACACCCTGCTTCCACGACCCATTCCCAGCTTTCCGAGGAGGAGCTGCTGGATCAGGGCATAAAGCCGAACACCATAAGGCTTTCCATCGGCACGGAGAACATCGACGACATTATCGATGCTCTTGACACAGCTTTCAACGCAGTCAGATAAATATTCTTCCTTATACTGTCATCTTTCCCCTCATGAGATCGTCTCCTGAGGGGAAAGGTCTTTATCGGGATGAGTAAGGTATCATACTGATCCTTCCTCGATGTATAGACGATCTCCAAGCCTCAGATCCCTTATATTCAAGCATTTTCAGAAGAAAAAAGCTTTTCAAGAATTTTCTGTAAATTATTGACATTTTGCTTGAAATATGTTAGTATAAATATGGTCATTTTGTAGAATACATAAAGACATATATAACAAAGCACTTCAAGAGGTGGTAAAAATGGCTCTTTTCGGTTTTGGAAAGAAAAAGGAAGAACCCCTTCCCAAGGTATCTCCCGTGTCATCGGTATCAAATGTTGACCCGGATGAATTCTTCAAGAATATGGGCAGAAAGCCCAAAACTCCCAAGGGTGTAGCAGAGATAAGCGTGCCGGAGGTGGCAGGTCATTTGCGTGAGGAACCTTTGCCCCGTCCGAAGAGCACCATAAAGAGCTTTGCTCAGGAGATAAACACCGACGGCCTTGTTGACAAATCCGCTTTGGCTCCCGCAGAGGACAGGGGAGACATCAGGCTCATAGATACGACCAGGCTGAATACGGATGTTATCCCCAAGGAGGAAAAGATCTACAGGGAACCCAAGGAGCTCTCCGCAGACGATTTCTTCAAGGATCTGGACCGTAAGCGTCCTGCGAAGATAGACATAGATGTACCCGAAGTGACGGGGCTCCGTGAAGGTCCCGCTCCCCAGTATAAGACAGAGATAGGAGATGCTTTTGCAGACACAAAGGCAGCAGAGGCGTTAAAGGACAAGACCACGGCACCTTTGGGCTTTGTGACGGGTGATATAAACACCATAGATGTGACAAAGCTTGACATGAGCGTTCTCAGAGACTAAATCCGTCTTTTGGCAAAAGGAAAGCTATTATAAATGGATCATTTTGAACTTGTCAGCAGCTATAAGCCTTCCGGCGACCAGCCGGAGGCTATTTCTGCTCTTACAGAGGGTATAAAGCAGGGAAAAAGGGCACAGACCCTTCTGGGCGTAACAGGCTCCGGAAAGACCTTTACCATGGCAAATGTGATCGCCAACATCAACCGTCCCACCCTTGTGCTTGCCCACAACAAGATACTTGCCGCACAGCTTTGCACCGAATTCAAGGAGTTTTTTCCCCATAATGCGGTGGAATACTTTGTTTCCTACTATGACTATTATCAGCCGGAGGCTTATATCCCTCAGACCGATGCCTACATAGAAAAGGACAGTGCCATAAACGATGAGATAGACAAGCTGCGCCACTCTGCCACTCTTGCACTGGCGGAGCGCCGTGATGTGATAATCGTGGCATCTGTTTCCTGTATCTACTCTCTGGGTGCTCCCGAGGAATACCGCTCCAATGTCATATCCCTCAGACCGGGTATGGAGATGAGCAGGGAAGAACTGATAGCAAGACTGGTGTCCATACAGTACGAGCGAAACGACATCAGCTTTGAGCGGAACAAATTCAGAGTTCACGGTGACGTGGTGGAGATCTTTCCTGCCGGATCCATGGAATATGCTGTCCGCATAGAGTTTTTCGGTGATGAGATAGACCGTATAAGCGAATTTGCCCCCCTTACGGGAGATGTGGTATCCACACTGCTCCACACTGCCATCTATCCCGCATCCCACTATGTTGTATCCAAGGAGCACCTTCACGATGCTATAGAAAGGATAGAGGAGGAACTGGAGGAAAGGGTAAAATTCTTTGAGGAACAGGGGAAGCTGGTAGAAGCACAGCGCATAAAGCAGCGCACCATGTACGACATAGAGATGCTGGAGGAGATCGGCTTCTGCAAAGGCATAGAGAATTATTCGAGAGTGCTGGCGGGACGTGCTCCCGGCTCCACCCCTTATACGCTGCTGGATCACTTTCCAAAGGATTTTGTCCTCTTTGTGGACGAGAGCCATGTTTCCATACCACAGGTAAGGGGCATGAGCGCAGGGGACAGGGGAAGAAAGACTGTCCTTGTGGACTACGGCTTCCGTCTTCCCTCCGCCTTTGACAACCGCCCGCTTTTCTTTGATGAGTTTGAAAAGAAGATAGGACAGGCTGTGTTTGTATCAGCCACCCCGGGACCCTATGAGAAAGAACATTCCGAAAACATCGTTGAACAGCTCATTCGTCCCACAGGGCTACTTGATCCGCTTATCAGCGTAAGACCCGTAGACGGACAGATAGAGGATCTTATTTCCGAGATAAACAAACGCACGGAAAAGAACGAGCGTGTGCTTGTCACCACCCTTACCAAGAAGATGGCGGAGGATCTGACTGCATTTCTTGATGAAGCGGGCATCAGGGTGCGCTATCTGCACCATGATATAGACACCATCGAGAGAATGGAGATAATCCGTGATCTGAGAATGGGCGAATTTGATGTGCTTGTAGGCATCAATCTTCTGCGTGAGGGTCTCGATCTTCCGGAAGTCTCACTGGTGGCTATACTCGATGCGGACAAGGAGGGCTTCCTGCGTTCGGAATCCTCTCTCATACAGACCATAGGCCGTGCCGCAAGAAACGAACACGGAGAGGTCATCATGTACGCCGATGAGGTCACAGGCTCCATGGAAAGGGCTATAACGGAAACAAACCGCCGCCGTGAGATACAGATGAAGTTCAATGAAGAACACGGTATCGTGCCTCACACCATTATCAAGGATATACGGGATGTTATAGAGATATCCTCCAAGGAAAAGGTGAGCCGCAGCGTGGAGGGGAAGCGTATGTCCAGAAAGGAAAGGGACGAGCTTATAAAGACCCTTACCGCCCAGATGAAGGAAGCTGCAAAGCTGCTCGAATTCGAGCACGCCGCATACCTCAGAGACAAGATAAAAGAGCTGTCGTCGGTATGACCGACAGCAGCCCGGTATGACAAAAAGAGAACCGGACTTTGAATGTGTATTTCCCCCGTAAAGACGATCAAGCCGCCTTTATGGGGGTTCATTTTTGCAGATCCGGATGTGTCACTTCATATAAAGCTGAGCACACACCCGTAATGGACACACAGTAAGACTTTAAGTAAAAAAGCCATGGTATCGGCGAAATAACGCCGATACCATGGCTTTTATCTCATTACTTAATGTCCTTTATCAGCCAAGTCTTGCATCGATCTTGTCAAGAACATCGTAAAGTGCCTGAGGAATGTGAGCGCCGCCCTCGGAGAGCTCCTTATAGTATTCTCTCATCTGAGCAACTTCCTTCTTCCACAGATCCTTATCAACGCTGAGGAGCTTTTCAACTGTCTCAACGGAAACCTCATCCTCTATGCCGGAAAGGTTGATATCGGAAGCCTTGGGAACAAAGCCGATAGGAGTTTCAACAGCATCCGCCTTGCCTGCGCAGCGGTCGAGGATCCAGTCAACAACTCTCATGTTGTCGCCGAAGCCGGGCCACATGAAGTGACCGTTCTCGTCCTTTCTGAACCAGTTTACATTGAAGATAAGGGGAGCCTTGTCACCCAACTTTTCGCCCATTTCCAGCCAGTGTGCCCAGTAGTCGCCTACATTGTAGCCGATGAAGGGCTTCATAGCCATGGGATCGTGACGGAGAACGCCAACTGCACCAACTGCTGCTGCGGTCGTCTCGGAGGAAACTGCGGAACCTACATAGGTGCCGTGAGTCCAGTCAAAGGACTGATATACCAGAGGAGTTGTGGACTCTCTTCTTCCGCCGAAGATCATAGCAGTTATAGGCACGCCCTCGGGATTGTTGAACTCGGGAGATACACAGGGGCAGTTCTCTGCGGGAGCGGTAAATCTGGAGTTGGGGTGAGCGAGCTTTCCGCCGTCGGCAGTATATGCCTTGCCGTTTACATAAGCACCCTTCCACTCTCTTGCGTAAACAGGAGCTTCCTTGGTGAGACCCTCCCACCAAACAGTGTTGTCCTCTGTGTTGAGAGCAACGTTTGTGAAGATTGTGTTCTTCCTTGTAGAAGCAAGTGCATTGAAGTTGGAATTCTCGTTGGTACCGGGAGCAACGCCGAAGAAGCCGTTCTCAGGGTTGATGGCATAAAGTCTGCCGTCCTTGCCGGGCTTCATCCAGGCTATATCATCACCTACGGTGAAGGTCTCATAGCCCTTTTCCCTGTAATACTTGGGAGGAATGATCATTGCCAGGTTGGTCTTACCGCAGGCAGAGGGGAATGCTGCAGTGATGTACTTTACTTCATCCTCATCGGGACGCTTAACGCCGAGGATGAGCATATGCTCTGCCATCCAGCCCTCGTTCTTGCCCTGATAGGAAGCTATACGCAGAGCGAAGCACTTCTTGCCGAGAAGAACATTTCCGCCGTATGCGGAGTTGATGGACATGATGGAGTTCTCCTGGGGGAACTGAACGATATAACGGTCGTCGGGATTAACACTTGCCTTGGAATGAAGACCCTTAACGAAGTCGGGGTTGTCATTGCCCAGGTTGTTGAATGCCTGTACGCCCATTCTGGTCATGATCTCCATGTTGAGAACAACATAGATGGAGTCGGTGAGCTCAACGCCTACCTTAGCAAGAGGAGAACCGATGGGACCCATGGAATAGGGGATAACATACATGGTTCTGCCCTTCATAACACCTGTGAAGAGCTTTTCCAGCTTAGCGTGCATCTCGGCGGGATCCATCCAGTTGTTTGTGGGACCTGCACCTTCCTTTGTGGGTGTGCAGATGAAAGTTCTGTCCTCAACTCTTGCAACATCGTTGGGGAGAGTTCTGTGATAGATACAGCCGGGGAGCTTAGTATCGTTGAGACGATACATCTTGTCGTTGTTGCCTTCGGGAAGGCTGCATACCTCGTTTCTGAGCTGATCAAGCTGTTCCTTGGAGCCGTCGATCCACATTACATAATCGGGGGTGGTAAGAGCGATCTGCTCCTCTACCCATTTGAGAACATAAGGGTTCTTGGTAAGGGGCTTGTTGAGTATCTTTGCCATAGCCTTTACTCCTTTTATTAAAATTTTTTATAACATAACCAAGCCGATCGTTAACCACGACCGTACCTTACCATTATATAACAAAATTATAGTTATGTCAAGCATTTAACGGAATTTTCACTTCAAAATTCAAAAATCGCATACTACAGCCCTTTTATATGCTCTGATACTGATTTCTGACCGATGTATAGACAAGAAACAAGCCGCAAATGCTTGAATATAAGGGATTTGAGGCTTGGAGATCGTCTATACATCGAGGAAGAATTAGTATGAGCCCTGTTCCCTGCCTCCCTATCGGCGGGAAATACGGCTTTCCTACGCCAGCTTCACCACAAGAGTTGCGCAAAAGCAGCCATCCTGTATCTCCGCATAGACATCACCGCCCATAAGGGTCATCAGACGCTTGCAGATAAACAGTCCCAAACCGTTTCCATGCACATTGCCGGCATTGTTTCCCCGATGAAAGCTGCCAAAGATCCGTGGCAGTTCCTTTTCTTCAAGCGTACAGCCCGTATTCCTGACCGTGATGAGCTCACATCCGTCCATTCGGTCAAAGCCTATCTCTATGTGCTTTCCGTCACCGTACTTGACAGCGTTTTCCACAAGATTCTGCAAACATTCCCCCAACCTGTCCGGATCGCAGGAAAGGATACAGTCGTCATATGTATTTATGATGAACTCTGTTCCGGTAAGTCCGAGCTGAGGCGCATACCTTGCGCTTATCCTTGAAATGACCCGGCTGAGGAATGTCTCCCCGCAGCTGACCTCAAAGCTCATGAAATCCTCGCTCGATGCCTTTGTGATCTCGTTTACGAACCGTTCTATCTCATCCGCACGGGCGTTTATGCTCTCTGCCGCAGCACGGCGCTTTTCCGCATCGGTATATATCCCCTTTGCAAGTGCCTTTGCATTCAGTTTTATGGCAGAGAGGGGAGTTTTGATATCATGAGACAGGGACAGCAGCAGCAGTTTCCTGTCACGCTGCATGGACAGCTCTTTCTGCCTGTCGCTCTCTATCTTTTCACGCAGCAGATTGACGCCCCATGTGAATTTTCCGAAAAAGCGGCTTTTCTGTTCGGGTATCGGTACTGCAAGATTGCCCCTTGCAAGTTCCTGCGGGACATCGTTTAAGCTGCCAAAGGGTTTGAGTACATTCTGCCAGATATATGCAAATACACCGCACAACAGCAAAAACAGGACACCCAAGACACAATCAGCAGCGATAATGGTGCCATAATCGTTTTCAAGCGTGTATTCAGCACGATAGAGCGTTCCGTTTGCTTCTATGATGACATAGTGTTCATCGCTTATGTAAAGATCATCGCCCGTATACACCCCTGTGATATGGGGATAGCCTGCAAGGTCATAGCTGCCTGTTTCAGTTATCTCATCCGCAAGGCGCTTTGCCTCCACACGGTACTGACCATCGGCATATCTCAGCCCTTTCAGCATCACAATATTCAGCACCGCCGCAAGGATCAGAAACACCGTAAGCACTGCTGCACACAGCCTTTTCCATGTTCTCATACGAACTTATACCCCACGCCCCAGACAGTGAGCAGCCGCTTGGCGTTTTTCGGGTCATCGCCCAGCTTCTGCCGCAGACGGTTTATATGCACATGGAGCGTTTGCAGTTCCGAATCACTGTCACTGCCCCACACGGTGTTGAACAGATAGTCTTTTTTTAGTGCCTTGCCCTGATTTTCGATCAGGAGTGCCAATAAGTCAAATTCCTTTGAAGCAAGCTCCACGGGCTTCCCGTCTATCTCTGCGGTCTTATTTGCAAGATTAAGTGTAACACCGCTTGCGGAAAGCATATTCCGCTGATACCGCCGCTTGAATATACCCTTTATCTTTGCAAGCAGGATGTCTATGTCATAGGGCTTTTCGATGTAATCGTCAGCCCCTAAATCCAGTCCGTTCAGCTTGTCTTCCTTGTCTGTCCTTGCACTGACTATAAGTATGGGCGTATCCGCATTTTCACGCAGCTTGGAGCATACCGCAAAGCCGTTCATATCCGGAAGATTTATGTCAAGCACCACCAGCCTTGCACCATACCGTCCGAAAAGCTCCACAGCACGTTCGCCGCTGTCCACAGCGGACACTATATAGCCCTCTGCCCGCAGAAAATCCGTCAGAAGTGTGCTGAGCTCCTTATCATCCTCGACTATCAGAATATCGGTCATAAGATCACCACCTGCAGCTATTGTACCATATCGGCGGCGATATTTCAAGTATCACCAGCCCTGTTCCATCAGCCAGTTATTCAGCTCTCTTTCACGGTCACGCAGTTTCTTTTCTCCGCCGTCAAAGTGTCCCATTTCCTTTTCTCCCATGATACCGCCGTCAACAATATACAGGATACGGCTGCACTTGGCGGCGACCTTCGGATCGTGAGTAACGCACATGATGGTCGTGCCGTCACGGTTGAGGGACAAAAGCTCCTTCATGACCTCATCAGAGCTGGAACGGTTCAGCGCTCCCGTAGGCTCATCCGCAAATATCATTTTGGGTGAGTTTATCATACTACGGCAGATGCACGCTCTCTGAAGCTGACCCCCCGACACCTCGTTGATGTCATTATCTCCCACATCATCAATGCCGAGCCTGCGCATGAGCTGCCTTCCACGCTCCTCGGTCGCCTTGCGGCTCTCGGTGTTCTTTTTCGATTTCACTGCCGGGAGAATGATGTTATCCAGCACCGAAAGATTTTTCATCATATACATCTGCTGGAAGATAAAGCCCATTTCATCAAGTCTGAGCTGTGAAAGAGCCTTGTCCGAGAGCCGGGCAGTCTCTTTTCCGTTAAAGATGACCTCGCCTGCGGTCACTCTGTCCATTCCCGAAACGCAGTACAGCAGCGTGGATTTTCCGGAGCCGGACGGCCCCATGATCGCCACCATTTCGCCCTCCTTGATCTCAAGGTCAATATTTTTCAGCACATTGTTCTGGCGTTTGTTCACGATATATGTTTTGCAAAGTCCTTTTGTCTGTAAAACGGTATTCATAACTATATCCTCCTTATTCAATGGAAGCAGTGTCGCTTGCTTTGATGGTTTTCGTGTAAAGTGCGGTCAGAAACGTTCCGATGACCGTCACACCGATCAGAATGGCAGGACATATCGCAAAGATCTCCACTGCATCAAAGGCGATGCCTGTCGAGGAAACACTGCCGATCTGAGCAAAGATGAATGTGAGAAGCGCCTTACTCATCGGTAGTACGATCACAGATGCGAGAATTACCGCAATGATCGCTGTAATCACAAATCGCAGGGTATGCTGTCCGATCACAGAGCCATTCTGAAAGCCCACCGCCTTCATCAGTGCGATCTCGCTCTTTTCCTTTGAGATAAAGCTGCGCTCCATGAGTATCACGATCAGCGCCGTAACGATCACAGTCATGAGCATCATCACCTGCTTGATGCTGTTTAACGTGCCGGACATTTCAGTAAAGGTCTCTACCATCTGTGCATTGGAGTATATCTTTTCTGCGCCTGTTACATCTTTGAGCTTTTCTATTCTTCTTCCGATCTCTGCCTCATCCGGTGAATCATCAAACTCTATCTGGATACCCATGTGATTATTGATCTTCTCCATATTTAGCTCTGCATCTTCACAAAGGCGGGCAGCCATACCGCCATTCATAAAGGTAGAGAATGTTCCTGTAATGATAAGCTCTTCTTCTGTGCCGCCCGTATTGACCTTGATCCTGTCGCCGATTCTGGCATCCAGTTTTTCCATTGCAGCAGCGGTCAAAGCGACTTCATCGGGTTTCCTTGGAGCAGTGCCTTCATCGTATATAAATTTGTCCGCAGGTGTGTTCCTTGTGACATGGTAGGAGATGCCGACACTTTTGTCACCGTGTACAGTGGTGTACAGACAGCTCATTGTTACGGTGGCTTTTCCCGGCATACCATTCTCATCAAGCATCTTTTCCGTTTCTTTCACAAGAGACTTCCAGCCGTCATTGGATGTGATAAATTCTCCAAGGGCTTGTTTGATCGCATCATTGCCGGAAATATCATTGTCAAGGATAGAAGCATCTGTTTCAACAGGAATACCAAACAGAAAGATCGGTTTGTCGCTGGACAGTGTATTTGCCATGTTGGACATGACGGTCATCATCAGTACGCACAGCGTGAACACCACTGTGATAATTGCAAACTGCTTCGGTGCGCTCAGTACATCATTCAGCGCCATAAAACCTGTTTCAGGGAGCTTGGAGCGCCCCAGATGCATCACGCTTCTTTTTCCAAAGCGCTCACCCGTCTGACCGCTGCGCACCGCATCAATGGGTGACATTTTGTTGATGCCTCTTGTACAGCCGTAGCTGAATAACAGTATCAGCACAATGACAGCGGCAGAACCGGCAATGCCGATCATGGTGTTGTTTCCGCTGAATACGATACTCCCTTGTACCGATTTCAGAAGATAACTGCTGAGGGGTATTGAGGCTGCATATCCGATAACTGAGCCTATCAGAGAGATCGCTGCATATTTTGTGATATAAATACTGCGGATACCGCTGTTCTGAATGCCGACGGCTTTCATAACGCCTATCTCACGAAATTCCTCCGAGATCGTAAAGCCGATGGCAAATCGCAGTGTCACAAAGGCCGCTGCCATGAGGAGAACACAAGCTGCCAGCAGAATATATGCCGTTAGCATATCATACATAAAATAGCTTGAAAACTGATCCTTTGTACAGACGGAAATGCCTTCTGTATCTCCTGCCGCCTTTATTACGGCATCAACGTCATTGGTTTTTACATATAAGGTCTTTTCAGTCATGAAAGCGGAATCTTCCAATGAACCGTTCATTTTATCCCAGTCAGTGCCATTGAGTATAATATAGGGTGAGGAAGAATTATTAGTGTCATGGGCGGCTGTTTTGTATATTCCCTCAAACCTGAGATTGAAAGTGCCTTCTTCCATAGTGACAGTAAGGATATCCCCCTTTTTGAAATCAGCACCTTGAAGGAAATTCTTTGTGCAGTAGAAGCTGCCCTCGGGTACGCCTGTTATTTCCCGATCCTCATCATCAAAATACCTGCAGCCAAATTCCTTGCCAGAGATCAAGGCAGCTCCGGAGATAAGGTCTTTGTGCTTTTCTCCGTTCAATTTGAAATGCTCCGCTGTAAGGTAGAAACTCTCCTCGACCTTCACTCTTTCCACTTCGGGAAGAGCGATGAGTTTCTTATCCAGATCCTGATCAAACGGCATACTTATCTTCACATCCGGTGCATCCGATATTTCTATGAAGTGTTCGATGCCGCCCGTCACTGCAATGATATTGTTCAGACTTGCCGCAGCAAGCATGGAACACAGTATCACGAACAAGAGCAAAATGATATTCATGGTTTTCTTCCGTTTCAGATCTTTTTTCAGTATTCTCCAAAACATTGTACATTCCTCCTATTATGTACATTCCTTCTCCCTATGCTTTGATTATAGCACAGAAATTCTTAACAAGTCTTTAACTTCTGAAAAGCTGCAGCAAAAAAGCAGATACCCGCAAGACAGGGCATCTGCATCCATATTACGCAAAATGTGTTTATATTATCCTCCCGACAGGATCACACGCAGGGTCATGACCAATGCAAGGAAAAAGGTCGCAATGACCGCTCCCTTTGGGAATTTGCCGTGAAGATACAGGATAAGAGGTCTCACGCCTTTCACATAAAGCACCGAAAATGCGCCGAAGATAAGGCTTGAAAAGAGTGAGATACGCCCCTGAAAGTTGAGAGGCCACGCAAAGTAGTCCCAGAGCATATAGCCGAATATCTTTTCTGTGACCAAAGCTGCTATGTATTCAAATACAGTGGTCATTACCGTGCATACCGCAAACACCCTTATCCAGGACGGCTTTCTTTTCCCGTACAGGAGGGACAGAAAAAGAGCAAAAAAAGCATAGATAGGGAGCAGGGGAACGGGAAGAACGCCCCTGTCCTCAAAATGTCCCAGATATACCGATGTGATAAGAGTCTCATAGCTCCAGCCTATAAAGCCTGCTGTCATAAACTCCGCAAAAGCGGCTGATACCGCACCAATAGGGGAGAGCTTTCGTTCCTGTTCCATTCCTGTCTTCACCGCATTGACCTTTCTTTTGAGATTTGTACCTACAATGTATTCTATCACAGTTTTTGACGGATTACAATAGGGGTAAGGGATATTCAAAGCATACAGCCATCAATGTACACAAAAATTAAAGAAATCGCAATATTCTATAACATAAGATTTTCCTAATGTTAATAAAAAACCACTAAAAATACCTACTCAAAAGTGGTATTATAATCTTTGTGTGTTAATTTACAGCAGCAAAGGAAATGCAGTTCTTTTATGATAAAACTATGTATATTTGACCTTGACGGTACACTTATAGATTCTCTTGCCGACCTTGCCGCAGCCTGCAACAATGCACTGACGGAATGTGGGTTAGGCACTCATGAGACCGAAGAATACCGTTATTATGTTGGTAACGGAGTCATACGGCTGATAGAGCGAATTATTCCGCCGGGGAAGATCTCGCCCGGCGTTAAGGACAAAATGATCGCTCTTTTTAACGAATACTATCACGAGAACTATAATGTATATACCAGACCCTACGAAGGTATGATACCCACCCTTGACAGCCTTTGCCGTGAGGGCATACTTTGCGCTGTGGTCTCCAACAAGCCGGAAGAGTTCACAAACACCATTGTGAAGGAATTCTTCGGCAGCCGCTTCTTTGCGGTAAAGGGCAATATACCGGGCACACCGGTAAAGCCCGACCCCGCAGGAGTGAAAAAGGTCATGGAACTGGTATCGGAAAAGCTGGGTGCGCCCCTTTCCGGAGATGAAGTGCTGATGATAGGGGACAGCTCCGTTGACATCATGACCGCCAAAAATGCGGAGATAAAAAGTGTAGGATGTACATGGGGATTTCGTGAGGAAAAAGAGCTTTCGGACAGCGGTGCGGACTATATAGTACACGCACCGGAGGAAATACTGACAGTTCCGGGCATTGCCCGATAAGGAGTGCGGTGCGAGGGCATCGGGCTCCATCATCCGGAGGTAATTAAAATGAAAGCAAGCGAAGTCCATATGCAGTATCTTGACGAGGCCTTTGACGAGAACGGCGTCGTCTGCAAGTCAGAACTGAATCTACCCGATAATTTCAACTATGCTTACGATATAATAGATAAGATAGCAGAATGTGAGCCCCACCGCAGAGCCATGATCTGGTGCGACGACGAAGGGCGCAAGAGGACCTTCACCTACGGAGAGTTCTCGAAGCTCTCAAACCGTGCGGCAAACCTTTTCACAGACAAGGGGATCAAAAAGGGCGACAGGGTCATGTGTGTCCTCAAGCGCCACTGGCAGATATGGATAATCATTCTTGCTCTTGACAAGATAGGTGCGGTGCTCATACCCGCCACCAACCAGCTCAAAAAGAAGGACTATGTTTTCAGGTTCAGGGCAGGGGATGTAAAGGCTATCGTAGCCACAGCAGACGGAGAGGTCACCGAAAATGTTGAACAGGCTCTCACGGAATACCCCCTCAAGGAACAGTTCATCGTAAAAGGGAGCCGTGAAGGATGGGTGGATTTTGACGATCTGCTCATGAATTATCCGGACACCTTTGAAAGAGTGGAGAACCATGTGGACGATGACTGCCTCATGTTCTTCTCATCCGGCACCACAGGCTATCCCAAAATGGTGATGCACTCCCACAGATACGGTGCCGCACATATACCTACCGCCAAGTACTGGCACCATATAAACTCCGAATCCATCCACCTTACCATTTCCGAAAGCGGATGGGGCAAGTTCTTCTGGGGAAAATTCTACGGGCAGCTGGCTCTGGGAGCCACTGTCATGGCATATGACTTTACAAGGTTCGTGCCTGCGGACGTGCTTAAAATGATAGAGCAGTACAAGGTGACCTCATTGTGCTGTCCCGCCACCATTTACCGCTTCTTTATCAAGGAAGGCATGGAGGGCTACGACATTTCCTCGCTGCGCTACGCAACGACAGCAGGTGAGGCGCTCAACTCCGAGGTCTACAACAAGTTCTTTGAGTATACGGGACTAAAGCTCATGGAGGGCTTCGGTCAGACCGAGACCGTTCTTATAATAGGAAATCCCTACAATTCCGTTACACGCTCCGGCTCCATGGGCAAGGCGATGCCTCTGTTCAATGTCATAGTTGCCGACCCTGACGGAAAGGAATGTCCGCCCAACACCACCGGTGAGATCTGCGTTGTGCTCCGTGAGGGCGTGAACAACGGCATCTTCAAGGGCTATGTAAATAACGATGAGGCAAATGCCAAGGCATTTTCCAACGGTCTTTACCACACAGGCGACACCGCCTACCGTGATAAGGACGGATATTTCTGGTATGTGGGCCGTGTGGACGATGTTATCAAGTCTTCGGGCTACCGCATAGGGCCTTTTGAGATAGAGTCCGTTCTGATGGAACACCCCGCTGTCCTGGAATGTGCCGTAACGGGCGCTCCGGACCCTATAAGAGGACAAGTGGTCAAAGCTTCTATCGTGCTCACGAAGAAGTACAAGGAAAAGACCCCGGAGGAGCTGGAGGCTCTGAAGGACGAGCTTAAAAAGCACGTAAAGACCAACACCGCTCCCTACAAATACCCCCGTATCATCGACTTTGTGGATGATCTTCCCAAGACTATAAGCGGAAAGATACGCCGTGTGGAGATAAGGGAAAGAGACAACAAAAAAGCATAAATACAGGATGCCCCGGCTTTGGGGCATCTTTTTTATCAAATGTGAAAACTATGTAAAAAAAGCAAGTATACTATTGAATTCGCAATAAACGGTATGTTATAATTAAGTTTGCAAATAAATATAACATGGCAAAGGAATGATGTGCATGGTGAAAAAGATCCTCTCCTGTGTGGGAGAGTATAAAAAATATGCAATACTTACACCCATAGTCATGCTGGGAGAGGTACTGATGGAGGTGCTCATCCCCCGCATAATGAAGGTCATGGTGGATGACGGAATAAGGGGAAGCAACATAGATGTCACCGTAAAAATGGGCATAGTGATGGCACTTATGGCTGTCTTCTCACTTATCTGCGGCTCCCTTGGCGGAAAGTTTGCAGCTATGGCAGGTATGGGACTGGCAAAGAATGTGAGAAAAAAGCTGTTCGGAAAGGTAAACGACTTTTCCTTTGCGAATGTGGACAAATACTCCACCGCTTCCCTTGTGACAAGGCTCACCACCGATGTGACCAATGTACAGAACACCTTTATGATGATACTGCGAATGGCGATACGCTCTCCGTTTATGCTGCTTTTCGCCCTCATAATGGCAGTCTCCATAAATCCAAAGCTGGCAATGGTCTTTCTGGTGGCAATACCCATTCTCGGTGTATCTGTCATACTCATTGTAAAGAATGCACACCCCAGATTTGAGGCTATGCTGAAAAAATACGATGCCCTCAACTCCCGTGTTCAGGAAAACCTTATAGGCATCAGGGTAGTAAAGGCTTTTGTGCGTGAAAAGCATGAGGGAGAGAAGTTCATAGCCACGGCAGATGAAGTCCGTGCGGCGCAGGTATATGCGGAAAAGCTGGTCATCATGGGAATGCCCATAATGCAGATAACAATGTACTCCACCATTGTAGCTGTGCTGTGGTTCGGCGGAAATATGCTCATAAACGGGACTATGACCATAGGCAATCTTTCCAGCTTCCTTACCTATATAACCCAGATACTCATGTCTCTTATGATGCTCTCCATGATCTTCATCATGGTCACCATATCCATAGCATCCATGAGAAGGATCACCGAAATATTCGATGAAGTCCCCGATATCTCCGATGAAAATGCGGACAGGGATCTTGTCCCCGCAGACGGTTCCATTGTTTTCGACCATGTGGATTTCAGCTATTCCAAGGAAAAGGACAACCTGAACCTGAGCGATATAAACATCAGCATAAAGTCCGGCGAGACCATAGGCATAATAGGCGGCACCGGCTCCGCAAAATCCACGCTCGTACAGCTCATACCCAGGCTTTATGATGTTACAGACGGTGAGCTGAGAGTAGGGGGCAGGAATGTAAAGGACTACACCCTTGAAAACCTGAGAAACAGCGTGGCAATGGTATTGCAGAAAAATGTTCTCTTCTCCGGCACCATAAGAGACAATCTGCGCTGGGGAAATGAGAACGCTACGGATGAAGAGATAGAGGAAGCGTGCAGGAATGCTCAGGCACACGACTTTATAATGAGCTTCCCGGACGACTATGACACCGATCTGGGTCAGGGCGGTGTGAATGTTTCCGGCGGACAGAAGCAAAGGCTTTGTATCGCAAGGGCACTGCTCAAAAAGCCCAAGATAATCATACTTGATGATTCCACATCCGCTGTGGATACAGCCACCGATTCAAAGATAAGAGACGCTTTTGCGACAAAACTTGGAGACACCACTACCATAATCATCGCACAGAGGATATCCTCCGTGGCCGATGCAGACAGGATAATAGTCCTTGACGACGGCAGGATAGACGCCTTTGACACCCATGAGAACCTTCTCAAAAGCAATGAGATATACCGTGATGTGTATAATTCTCAGCAGAAAGGGGATGAATAACTATGCCAAGAGGCCCCTTAAAACCGGGACAGAAGCCCAAGGATCCTTTCAGCACCTTTGGCAGAGTGATCTCCTATGCAAAGGAATATACTCCTCTTCTCATCCTTGTAGTCGTACTCATAATAATCTCATCTTTGGCAGGTATAATAGGCACCTCCTTTATGCAGAAGATAATAGACCTGTACATCCTCCCAATGGCGGATCAGGGCAGAACGGACACCCTGGTGAGTCAGTTCATAGGAGCTCTTGCCACCATGATGTGCGTCTATGTTATGGGTGCGGCAAGTTCCTTTATCTATTCAAGGATACTCCTGAAAATATCCACTCAGATCCTTTTCAGACTGCGCAAGGATGTTTTCACTCACATGGAGACCCTTCCCATACGCTATTTTGACACCAATACCCACGGCGACATCATGAGCCGCTACACAAACGACATAGATACCATCAGGGAGCTGCTGTCCAACACCTTCTCCAGCTTCATACAATCCACTGTAACGGTGGTCGGCGTATTCTCCATGATGATATGGTATTCATGGCAGCTGACCCTCCTTACCATGGTGATGATGGTGGTGCTTCTTGTGGTTACAGGCGCCATAGCCAAAAACGGCGGCAAATTTTTCGTGGTGCAGCAGGCTGCTCTGGGAAAACTCAACGGCTACATCGAAGAAATGATGGACGGTCAGAAGGTAGTCAAGGTCTTTGTACATGAGAAAAAGGCCACTGAGGAATTT
>JAGAWT010000004.1 GCA_018110985.1 Oscillospiraceae bacterium | reverse complement strand
GAATGAGATATGGACTTCCAAGAAGGGCGAGACATGGACCGTAACTCTTAAGGACGGTACATACACTCTTAAGGAAACAGGCAGCGAGATCAAGGTAGACGGAAAAATCTACAAAGTAGTTACTTCCGAGCTCACATTCACGGTTGCAGACGGCAAGATCACCTCCGGTGATAATGTCGGAAACAACACAGATGGTAAGATCGAAGTAAACAAGACCGATAACTCCATCAAGGTATGTGATGCGGAGAGAAATCCCGAAGATACAGCAGTTACTATCAGCAAGAAGGCTATCGGCGGCGGGGATGAACTTCCCGGTGCATCACTCAAGATCACTACCGATGTTGAGGGTAAGACGATAGCAAAGGATTCCAAGAGCAATGCGGCTCTGGAATGGACTTCAACCAATGAAGCAAAGACAGTCATACTGGCAGACGGAGAGTATTATCTGCGTGAGACAGGCGACGAATTTGTTTCTAAACTTGACAACAAGACATACAAGATAGTAAGCAGCGTTCTGAAGTTTACTGTTGAGGATGGAACGATCACCGAAGTTGTTAATACGACAACAGAAAACGATGAAAACGGCTTCTTCACAGTAGATAAGGAAAAGAAGGTCATCACTATCAGCGATGCCGAAAGGACAGAACCCGTTCCCGATACCGTAACTATCAAGGTCAGCAAGGTCGATGCAAGCAGCAACGAAGAGATCGGCGGCGCTGAGATCAAGGTAGTAAAGGACGACAACACATTCACAGAGAGCTGGACATCCGAAGAGGGCAAGACCAAGGAACTCAGTGTGACACCCGGTGATTACACCATGACCGAAGTCAGCGCTCCCGAAGGATACGAAGCGGTGACCACTCAGATCAAGTTCACAGTCAAGGACGACGGCACAGTTGAACTCAAGACTGTTGATTCTGATGTTATCGAGATCGTTGACGGAAAGCTTGTTCTCAAGAACAAGAAGAAGGCAGGACCTGCTCCCCTTACTATCCACTTCAGCAAGAAGGATGTATCCGGTAACGGCAAGGACATAGCCGGTGCGGAATTCAAGCTTGTAAGAAAGTCCGATGGAAAGACATGGACATGGATCTCCAAGAATGGTTATGAGAATATCGAACTGGGCGAAGGAGAGTATACTCTCACAGAGCTTACTGCTCCCTATGGTTATGCTATAAGACAGAAAGTTACCACCTTTGAGATCAATGAGAATGATGGAGAGCTTGTACTTGAAAATGTTCAGTCTGAATCCGTAAAATACGGTGATGACGAGATCAGGATCGAGAATAAGCCTATAGTATTCGAGTTCGTTGTTAATCCTCAGGATGGTACTACCAAGCTTCCCGACGGAATAATCGCAACGATCGTAAAGAAGGAAAGCACTGAAGAGGATAAGGCAGGAACGACCTACAAGTCCAAGGCCGATGATTTTACAAATGAAGAGGACAAGGACAAGGCAGGCAAGAGAGTCGACACCATTGACGGAGATTCTACCGAAGGTACGGGTCTTGAAAATGTACAGGTCATCTACAAGAATAATAACGGTAGCTATCGTGAAGATGATTACGATCAGCACACATCAAAGAATGACGAAGGTCAGTATGATGGCAAGTACAACGGCGAATGGGAAGATGTTTCAGCAGAAAACGATCCTAAGGTCATCAAGACTCCCAACTCCGTGACCTACGATCCCACTACGATGGATATCAAGAATATCCCCGCAGGAAACTACCAGATAATAGTGAGAATACCTGTAATAGGTTATCCTACACCTTATGTTGTTAAGATCATAGAATTCAGCATAGGTGTTGACGGTGAGATCAGAAATGTTGTCACCAAGGCTAACTTCTTCACAGACGATTCCGGTGAGAACAAGGGGGATATAACCGATCAGAGAAGGACCAACGAAAACGTGGTCGATAAGCCGGTAACAGAAGTGTTCAACAAGATCGAAGTCTTCACTCCTATCCCGACTATCAACCCCGGCCGCACAGATCCTGACACACCTCATTATGTTCCTGTTCATGTGCCTTCAGTACCCGGTACTCCTTCACCGAGCACTACGACACCCGTTCCGACTACGGTAACGCCCGTTCCGAGCAAGCCCAAGCCGGAGGATGTTTCCGCAGGCGCAGCAGAGATAACAGAGGGTACAGAGACCGAGACCGGAAGAAACAGCATACTTGCAGTTCTTGCTATATGCGCTCTTCTCACATCGGCATCCGTGGTAATATCCAGAAAGATCAGAAACAAGTCTAAGTAATAGCTTGGTGAGATCAGATTTGAGGAAGTCCTTCGGGACTTCCTCTTTTTTGTGAGGCTCTCCCCTTTTTTTCATTCCTTAACGAAAATATCTTGACAAAGGTGCATGAAATATTGTATACTGTTATTGTCGGTTTATTTTCGGAATATGTTTATTCGGAGGAAAAGCATGAAGATAGCAGTTGATGACAAGAAAATCATCTTTAAGCCTGAGGGCACCATTGATGCCACAAACGCAGACCTTTTCAGAGAAGAGCTGGAAAAAGGCATTGAGGAGAACGAGGGCAAGCTGCCCATAATTGACGGCAGAGACCTTCTGTATATTTCCAGTGCAGGTCTCAGAGCGCTTCTGAAAGTCAGCAAAAGCCTGCCTTATAAGCTCCATATAGGCAACCTGTCAGAGGCTGTGTATGAGATCTTTAATGTTACGGGATTTACCGAGATCCTTAGTGTGATAGGTCCTGATGATTCAAATGCACACAGCGACTTATTAAGAGTAAACCTCCCTGAGGTGGATGTAAGTGAATGTACTCTTATCTCAAAGGGCGCTTATTATGATGTTTACAGAGTGGATGATGAGACCCTTCTGAGGCTGTATTCTCATGAAGTGTCCTATGATTTCATCATCAGCAACAAGAGCGCCACGGAAAATGCTTTCAAGCTGGGAGTTCCTGTCAGCATCACCTATGAGGTGGTCAGGGGCAGAAATTTCGATAATGAGAATGAAGTCGGAGAAAGGTGCGGTATCCTTCTGGAAATGAGCTCCGATACCACTCTCCTTGACCTTATGAAGAAAGACAGGGAGCATCTGGCAGACTATGCAAAGGAACTTGCACAGTGGACCCAAAAGATCAACAGCTTTGATGTCAGGAGCCTTCCCTTCGGTTATACCATCAGGTCACAGAGAACTCTCCTGAACAGGCTAATAGAAATGGACGTACTCAAAAAGCCGGAGGTCGCCAAACTCGGAAAGGTGCTGGAGAACATACCTTCGGGAACTACCTATGTTCATCATGACTTGACACCGAGAAATATAATGGTGAACAACAAGGGAGAATATATCGTGTATGATGCCTATATGTCAGCCTGCGGGCATCCTATACAGGATATCGCCACTATCTGCTACCATTTCAAGATACTGCCTGAGCTTGGCATAAAAGCGCAGGCAGAGGGATTTGATAACAGCGAATGCGAGCTTTTCTGGAGAACTTATCTTTCTGCTTATCTCGGAAGCGATGATGAGGAATTCCTTGCAAAAGCCGAAAGGCAGATAATGCAGTTCGCATCAGCAAGATCTCTTATATTTGAGGCGATCATCCCCTCTCTTCCCGGCGGGCGCAGCGATCTTCTTAAATTAAAGAGAGCAGCACTTTCAATGTGCGATTTTATAGAGCCCCTGTGCTTCTGAAAAAGAGCCGTCGGTGACAAAAAATGTCTCCGACGGCTTTCTTGCATCAGTAAGCATGGCTTTTATAAAAAATAAAACCGCAATATCCCGGCAAAAGACCGGAATATTGCGGTAAATACTGTTGTGTGTAAGTCTGCTTGCCTATGAGCTTACTTGAGCTCGATAGTAGCGCCTGCAGCTTCCAGCTTAGCCTTGAGCTCTTCAGCCTCAGCCTTGGAAACCTGCTCCTTAAGAGCCTTGGGAGCAGCCTCAACAGCTTCCTTAGCTTCCTTAAGGGAAAGACCAACAGCGTCCTTAACAGCCTTGATAACGTTCATCTTAGCGTCGCCGAAGGAAACGAGAACTACGTCGAACTCGGTCTTTTCAGCCTCAGCGGGAGCGCCTGCTACGGGACCTGCTGCTGCTACGACAGCGGTAACACCGTACTTTTCCTGGATAGCTTCAACGAGCTCTGCGAGCTCAAGAACAGAATATGTGTCAAGTTCTTCAAGGAACTTGGTAACCTTTTCAGATGCCATGATAATATCTCCTTTTCAAAATCAATTTAGATCAATGCACATTATGTGCCATAAACGGGATACAAAGCGGACAATCCCCGCTTCCTGCGAAAACAGTCCCGTTACTCTCCCCTGTTTATCACGCTATGCGCACACAGGGAAAACAATGAGGCTCAGGCAGCCTCGCCTTCCTTCTTCTCCTTGAGAGACTGAAGAGTAGCGGCCAGCTTCTGGATGGGACCCTGGAGAGAACCGACCAGCTGTGCAAGAAGCACATCCTTGGAAGGGATCTTGGAAAGGGCGGTCACGCCTGCCTGATCGTAGATCTCCTTGCCTATAAAGCCTGCCTTCAGATTGAACTTGTCGTCGTGAGCTTCGGCAAACTTACCCAGCACTCTTGCGGGTGCGGTCTGGTCATCGTTGCTCAGAGCAATAGCAGTGGTACCCTCGAGTACATAGTCAAGACCTTCGATACCTGCCTCTTTGAGTGCACGGCGGATCATGGTGTTCTTCTCTACAAAGTAGTTGACACCTGCTTCACGAAGCTCTCTGCGGAGCTTGGTATCTTCCTCAACGGTGATACCCCTGTAGTCTACAAGGACACCGGCCTCTGCAGCCTTGAGGAGCTCAGTGAGCTTTGCTACCTTTGCCTGCTTGGACTCAAGTGACTTTGCGCTTGGCATTATTACACCTCCAATATTATTTAGTGGTGCTACCGAACTTCTTAAAAGAAAAACTCTTTCCCTGAGGAAAGAGTACAGTACCGATATTGTACAGCACATTTCCTCGGCAAGGTTTACAAGCGCACTGCGCTCCACTTGCTGTCTTAAGAATGATAGCCTGTTGTAATCAACCATTTAATTATATACTATCATGAGGCGGGTGTCAATGGGGTGGAGAGTAGATTTTGCGTGCGTTTTGGAAGTATCGGTTGTGCAAAATACACAAATTATATAAAATCCCGCAGTATCAGAGGATCCTTTGAAAAATAATTTGACAATTTGGTTTAAATATGATATAATTTAATGTCAGCGTTATATTTCTATGTATTGATAATAAGGTTGATATATAAAAATTACAGGACGGATTATCATGATCGTAAACACTAAAAAGGCTTTATGTTGTATTTCGGCACTTTCGCTGGCGGTGTCAGCCGGGTGCTCATCCGGAAATACGGATGAGATATACGAAACTGTGGCTCAGAGCACTGTCGGAGAGGTGGATTTTGATGAAACTTTCATCTCCTCTGTTTCCACCGAAGCTGTCAGGACTACAACGGTCACCGAAGAGGAAGTGACGGAGGAGGTAACACAAGCTCCTGCCATCCCTCCTGAGCTTGAAGCTGCATATGAAACAGTAAACGGGATGAGTACCCGTGAAAAGCTGGCTCAGATCATGACGGTGGAGATAAGCGTTTTTGATGAGGAGGCTCCCGCTGAGGGCACCCCTGCCACTCCTGTCACCGTGCTGCCAGATGCTCTGAAAACTTTTCTTGAAGAATACGGTTTTGGCGGGTTTATACTTAAAAAGCAAAACTGCAGCGGGACACAGCTCACTTTTGACTTTACCGCATCCCTTCGTGAGGTGTCTAAAAACAGCAGCGCAGGGATAATGCCCTTTATCTCCATAGATCAGGAGGGCGGCGACATCACAAGGCTCATGACGGGCACCACCACTTGCGGAAATATGGCTCTGGGCGCTCTGGGCGACGAAAATGCAGCCAAGGAAAACGCTTCTGTCATAGGCTCGGAGCTCAGCGCACTGGGTATAAACATGGACTTTGCCCCTGTGTGCGATGTAAACAACGATCCCGGGAACCCGGTCATAAATGTTCGTTCCTTTTCGTCTGATCCCGAAACTGTCAGCCGTATGGCACGGGCATTTACGGAAGGTCTCCACGAAGAAAACATTATCACTTCAATAAAGCATTTCCCCGGTCACGGCGACACCTCGACCGACAGCCACACGGGTCTTCCCTTAATAGATAAGACAAAGGAAGAGCTGGAGGCTTTTGAGTTCATACCCTTTGCGGATAATGTGCCGAATGCTGATATGGTCATGACCGCCCACATACAGTACCCCAGAATAGAAACAAATACCTATGTATCAAAAGCTACCGGTGAGGAGATCTATATCCCTGCTACGCTTTCAAAGACCATTCTGACCGACATTCTCAGGGAGGAGATGGGCTTTAAGGGAGTTATAGTGACCGATGCCATGAATATGGCTGCGATAGAGGAGCATTTTGATCCCATAGATGCCGCAACCATGGCGATAAATGCGGGCGCCGATATGCTGCTTATGCCGTATTCACTTCGGAGCACCAAGGATCTTGAGGGATTCGGGGCATACATGAGTTTTCTGGAATCAGCCGTAAACAACGGCGATATTGACGAAAACAGGCTCAACGAGGCTGTTGCACGCATTATCGCTCTTAAAACGAAATATGGTCTGATGGACGGTGAGGAACCTTCTTTGGAGATTGCCCTTTCGGTGGTGGGCAGTGAAGAACACCACGAAAAGGAACTGGAGATCGCAATGCGTGCGGCTACCGTGGTGAAGAACGATGGTGATCTTCTTCCCCTTTCCGTGGACAACTGGCAGAGCGTGCTTTATCTTCATCCTTATGAAAACGGAAAGCACTCCATGGACTACGCCGTAAAGCGCCTTAAAGATAACGGCACGATGCCGAAAAATGCCGTAGTGGAAAGCATTTGCTACAAAGATAAGGCCCCGGAGGAATATATTGACAAGATAAAGGCTTCGCAGGCAGTGATAATCGGAGTTGAGACATACAGAAGGGAGAATATGGATCCTTCTTCCGAAAAGGGCTGGCAGGCTGCGTTTATAGATGATGCCATAAAGATCATCCACGATAATGATAAAAAGGTCGTTCTGCTGAGTATGGAAATGCCGTACGACTGCGCACGCTACAATGATGCGGATGCTATCATACTTGGATACTCTGCACAGGAGATGGAAGCCATTCCCGAAAGATTTGAGGGGGAGACACGCACCTGGGGGCCTAATTACCCTGCTGTGATAATGGATGTTTTCGGAGGCGGAAGCCCGGAAGGAAAACTCCCTGTTGATATCCCCGTTATGGATGCAGATCACAACTACACAGAGGAGATACTCTATCCCGCAGGACACGGGATCTCCTATAAGACAGAATGAGAGGTATATTATGAGGTTTGAAGAGATAGTTGAAAAAACAAGAGAAAAGGCTCGTACCATTACCCCGGACAGCGGCAGCTTTCTTGCGGTGGAGGTACACACCACCGGAGAAGGCGAAGGAGTTTTCTATGTGGAAGCCAAGGACGGCAGGATAAATGTGGAGCCTTACGAATACAATGACAAAAGCTGTGCGGTCACCATGAAGGGCGAAGATTTTATAAAGCTGCTGGATGGCAAGCTTGATGCTGTGCTCGCCTTTACGACAGGAAAGCTGAAAGTAGACGGCGATGTAGGAAAAGCACTGGAGTTTTCCAAGCTTCTGAAAAAGTGATTTGAAAGAGTGATATAAATGGGCAGATATTTCGGTACCGATGGCTTCAGGGGCGAGGCAAATGTGACCCTTACAGCCGAAAAGGCTTTTGCAGTCGGTCGTTTCATAGGATGGTACTACGGGGAGCTTCATCCCGGAAAGCCTGCAAGGATAGCCATAGGAAAGGATACAAGGCGTTCAAGCTATATGCTTGAATACTCTCTTTCTGCAGGGCTTACCGCCTCCGGAGCAGATGTTTATCTTCTGCACGTCACCACCACACCCTCCGTTTCATATGTGGTAAGGACTGACGGATTCGACTGCGGTATAATGATAAGCGCATCCCACAATCCCTTTTATGACAACGGCATAAAGATCATCCGTGCCAACGGTCAGAAGATAGAACCTGAGATAGAAGCAAAAATAGAGGACTACATTGACGGAAAGACAGATCCTCTCCCCCTCGCACACAGGGAAAAGATAGGCAGGACCATAGATTACTCCGCAGGAAGGAACCGTTATATAGGTTATCTGCTGACTATCCCCTCCCGTGCCTTTGAAAACAAGAAGGTGGGTCTTGACTGTGCAAACGGCGCCTCCTCCGCTATTGCGAAGAGCGTTTTTGAAGCCCTCGGAGCGCAGGTCTTTGTCATAAACAATAAGCCCGACGGTCTGAACATCAACAGGGAATGCGGTTCCACCTACCTTTCCGATATTTCTGGATTTGTTAAGGAAAACAAGCTGGATGTGGGCTTTGCCTATGACGGTGATGCAGACCGCTGCCTTTGTGTGGATGAAAACGGCAGGGAGATAAACGGCGACCATATCATCTACATATGCGGTAAGTATTTCAAGGAGAACGGAAAGCTCCGCAAAAACAAGGTCGTCACGACCGTAATGAGCAATATCGGCCTTTACAAGGCTCTTGACAGAGAGGGTATAGGCTATGTGCAGACCCCGGTGGGCGACAAGTACGTTGCAGAGGAAATGATAAATGAAGGTTATGATCTGGGCGGAGAACAGTCAGGTCATATCATTTTCGGGAAATTTGCGGCTACGGGAGACGGTATACTCACATCACTTATGGTGATGGAGACCATGATAGAACTGAAAGCTCCCCTCTCCGCTCTCGGAGATGAGGTGCAGATGTATCCCCAGGTACTCAAAAATGTGGTCGTCGATGATAAAAAGGCTGTCATGGAAAATGATAAAGTCCGGGAGGCTATAGCCAGGGCTTCCGCAGAACTGGGGGACGAAGGACGTGTGCTCGTTCGTGAAAGCGGCACGGAGCCCAAGATAAGAGTAATGGCAGAGGCTCGTACCACCGAGCTTTGCGAGAGCATAGTAGACCGTATAGTAGAAGTAATGAAAAGCGAGATAAAGGCATGAATTCGACCGCATTACCGCTGGTGGTGCTTTCAGAGCACTTTGCAAAACTCCCCGGCATAGGCATGAAAACGGCGCAGAGACTTGCTTACCATGTTATGAGTATGTCCGATGAAGAAGCCCGTTCCTTTGCGGATGCCATAATAAATGCCCACAGCACCGTAAAGGAGTGTTCCGTGTGCTGCAACCTCACTGAGGATGACATCTGTCCGGTATGCTCCGATGACAGAAGGGACAGGGAGATCATCTGCGTAGTGGAGACGCCCAGAGACATAGCTGCAATAGAGAGGGTAAATGAATACAAGGGGCTCTACCATGTGCTCCACGGGCTTATTTCCCCTATGAACGGCGTGGGACCCGATATGCTGAGGATAAAGCAGCTTATAGCAAGAGTATCTTCCGGAGAGGTGAAGGAAGTCATAATGGCAACAGACTCTACCGTAGAGGGGGAGGCCACTGCCATGTATGTATCAAAGCTTCTCAAGCCCTTTGATGTATCAGTCACAAGGCTCGCATCGGGGCTTCCCAACGGAGCGAGTCTTGAATTTGCCGATGAGGTCACACTTTACAAAGCACTTGAAAACAGAAGTGAGATATGAGCGGGAGCCGCGGCATATGCCTGCGACGGCACAATGTACAGGAAAGAAAAAGGCAGGGTAACGGTTTTGCCGTTATCCTGCTTTTTTTAAAGTACGGGAGTATTCTCTTTCAGTATCCTTCCGTCACGGAGAAGATCATGAAGTGTTTCGTAATCCTCGTTCATGATGCTGTCACGGTACTCTTTCAGCCGTGCCATAATGTGATCTATCTCAAAACAGAGGGACTCCTTGTTCATGATGAAAAGGGGCGTCCACATATCCTCATTGAGCTTTGCTACACGGGTAAGGTCAAGGAAGGAGCCTGCTGAAAAGCCCAGCTGCTCCTGATGGGTGGGGCTTTTGATATAGGCATTTGAAACAACATGGGCAAGCTGTGAAGTAAAGGCGATTATCCTGTCGTGATCCTCAGGGCTTGCCTTTACCACCTTTTTGAAGTGTATGGCGTTTGCAAGGTCCTCCACTATATGTATTTCTTCCTTGGGCGTGTCCGGAAGAGGGGTCATGATAAAGCTGGCATTGTCGAAAAGGTCATCCAGAGAGTATTCAAAGCCTGAAAACTCACGTCCCGCCATGGGGTGAACACCTATGAATGTAACTCCCCTCTCCTTTAGAATGGGGGTCACAGCATCAACAATGCGCTTTTTGATACCGCCTGTATCTATGACGATGCTCCCCTCTTTGAAAAGGTCGGCATTCTCCTTTATATATTCTATGATGGTAGGAGGAAAAAGGGAGACTATGGTAATATCCGCCTCGGAAACATCCTTTGCCTCATAGTCTATGGCATTCTGGGAGAGAGCCATTTTAACTACTTTGCGGTCAATGTCTATGCCGCCTACAAGGTGATTAGTGTGTTTTTTAATTGCCTTACACAAGGAGCCTCCTATAAGTCCGAGACCCACTGCAACTATCTTCATTCAAAAAACTCCTAAGTAATTGATCTGTCCGTAAATATGTCCGTGTGCCTTTTCACACGGACATGTGTTTTTTTATCTGCACTGTCCGTTTCCGTCGATAAGGTACTTGTTGGAAGTGAGCTCATAGAGCCCCATTGGTCCTCTTGCATGGAGCTTCTGTGTGGATATACCGATCTCTGCACCGAATCCGAACATTCCGCCGTCTGTGAAGCGGGTGGAAGCATTTACATATACACAGGCACTGTCTACCTGTGTCCTGAATTTCTCCGCATTTTCAAGATCCTTCGTAACTATGCACTCGGAGTGACCTGTGGAGTACCTTGCGATGTGAGCGATAGCCTCGTCCACATTTTCTACCACCTTTACAGCCAGTATATAATCACCGAATTCCGTGGCATAGTCTTCTTCTGTGGCAGGTATCACACAGTCACCAAGTATCTCCCTTGTGCGTTCGTCCCCCCTCAGCTCCACATTGTGCTCATCCAGCTTTTTCTTCACTGCGGGCAGGAAGCTCTCGGCTATGTCCCTGTGTACAAGCAGAGTTTCAAGAGCGTTGCAGACAGAGGGGCGCTGGGTCTTTCCGTTGTCGGTAAGGTCTACACCCATTTGTATATCGGCTGAGCTGTCTATAAAGATATGGCAGTTGCCTGTGCCTGTTTCTATAACAGGAACGGTGGCATTATCCACCACAGCCTTTATAAGACCTGCCCCGCCTCTGGGGATGAGAACATCCACATACCTGCACTTCATGAGTGCGGTGGAGGACTCTCTGGAGGTGTCGGTAACGAGCTGTATCACATCCGGGTCAAAGCCTGACCTTTCCACCGCATCACGCATTATCTTAACTATGGCAAGAGAGGAATTGAACGCCTCTTTTCCGCTTCTGAGAATGGAAACATTTCCGGTCTTCAGGCAGAGGGTCGCAGCATCCGGAGTGACATTGGGGCGGGCTTCATATATCATCGCCACAACACCCAAGGGTACACGCACCTTGGTTATCCTGATGCCGTTGGGACGGACAGAGCCGCTGTCTATCTGTCCTACGGGGTCGGGCAGCTTTATAAGCTCCCGAATGCTCTCAACTATGCCGTCTATGCGCTTGTCATCCAGCATAAGGCGGTCTATGAGGGAGGCTTTCATATTGTTTTTGCGGGCATTTTCAAGGTCGAGCGCATTTGCGGAGATGATCTTCTCTCTTTCCCTGTCAATGGATGAGGCTATCTCTTCAAGTGCATCATTTTTTTTACGGGTAGATGCCGTTGCGATAGAAGCCTTTGCCTTAACGGCATTCTGCCCGAGTCTGTCTATAAGTTCCATATCTGATCCCCTTTCCGGTAAGCCGTGGTGCAGCGAAAATGTCATTCCTCTGCGCAGTCAAAGCAGATAAAGCGTATGGCAGTCTTTTCCACACCATCCAGCTCTACCTTTCCGAAAAGCGGGGAACAGGCAAGGTTTATGCCTACGGGTGCCAGATAGCCTCTTGCGATCGCAATTGCCTTTACAGCCTGGTTAGTAGCGCCCGCACCTATGGTCTGTACTTCACATTCCCCGTCTCTGCGCATGACATTTGCTATGGCACCTGCGGATAAATTGGGAGCCGAATTGGCTGATACCTTTAAAATTTCCATGTTCATACCTCTTTTTCTTTTATAAGGATACGGCGTATAGAGACCGCCCGTCCTGTTTTTTCGTTTATCTCGATCATGACCGCACCCATTTCCATGTCTCCACCGGCAGTCTCAAAGGTGACGGGTATATTGTACATCTGCTTATGTATAGCCTGCTCCGGCTTTACTCCCAGCACCGAGAGAGAGGCACCGCACATCCCCACATCGGTGATGTATGCCGTCTTATTGGGGAGTATTGCCTCATCTGCAGTCTGTACATGAGTGTGTGTACCTATGACAGCACTTACTTTTCCGTCCAGAAAGAAACCCATTGCCTTTTTTTCCGATGTGGCCTCAGCGTGGATATCCACAAGAATATTCCTGGTGGGGATGGTCTTCAGCAGCCTTTCCATACAGTGAAACGGGTTTTCAAGGGGCTGCATGAAGGCAGTTCCCATAAGGTTTACGATCGTGAAGGAATAGGAACCCATATCAAGGGTGACTATCCCTTTTCCTGCTACTCCTTCCGCATAGTTTGCGGGACGCAGCAGCCTGTCGTACTGATCGTAGCAGTCATAAAACTCTCTGCGGCGGAAAGCGTGGTTCCCTGTGGTTATAACATCCGCAAAGCGGGAAAGCTCGGCATAGGACGAAGAGTTTATACCATTGCCTTCGGCTGAGTTTTCACCGTTTACGGCTACGATATCTATTTTTTCGCTCTGCTTTAGTTTTCTTACGGCCTTTTCAGCAAAGGCACATCCCGTACTTCCGACTATGTCTCCTATAAACAGCAGTTTCATCAGCAGTCTCCGATATCGTCAAAATGAAGAAAGGTCTATTTTGCAGTCCATGGTGAAGAGCTGACCTGCCTCCAAGTGCATGGCGTTCTTCATCTCGGTAAGCTCCTCACTGCCTCCGTCGTAAACGGGAGTCTGTGCCCACGGTTCAAGGCATATGAACTCCGCATCCTCCTTATATGGAGACCAGACAGCTATAACTCCCCTGTTGTCGTAGGAAAGGGTTATTCTTCTGCCGCTTTTGCTTACAATGGACACTTTTGAGGAGGCGGGACGGTCTATGAGGAAAACATCATTCTTGAAAAGCTCCCTTGTCACTTTCACACTGTTCCCCTTTTCAAGCACGGTCACATCACCGCTGTCAAGGTGCTGAACTATGTGTTCATCCTTTTCGTATACGATAGTGTGATCCTCGAAGGAAAGCTCCTTTTCGTCCCTGAAAGGAACGAAAAAGCCGGGATGTCCGCCCACAAAGAAATACATCCTCCTAAAGCCTGTGTTTTCTACCCTGAATTCAAAGGTCAGACCTTCATCATCAAGGGAGTAGGTTACAAAAAACTTGTAGTCAAAGGGGAATTTATCCTTTATATCTTCTCTTTCGGAGGATATGAACAGAGTTATACTGTCTTCTGCATTGCTGCAAACATCAAATTCCGTATCCCTTGCAAAGCCGTGGTTTGAAAAGGAATATTCCTTTCCCTCCACCGTGAATTTTTTAGAGCGGGTATTGCATACAAAGGGGAAAAGCACCGGAGCGTGGCGGTTCCACGCTTCTCCCGACCATATGGTCTCAGTACCGTTCTTTTTCAGTGAAACAAGCTCTGCTCCGTGTGTTTCTATCACTGCTTCAAGTTCTTTCTTCTTTAAAGTATACTGCATGATCCTTCACCTTTCATGATGCCTTGTAGTAGCCGGAAACGCCGCTGCTTGTGCGGAACCTTACTGCAAAAACAGCGTTGTCGTTCTTGGACGTGCGCTTGAGTGTAACAGAAGTATCTGCGGTGGTGAGCAGCTTTGCAGCCTTCTTTGTTCTTTCGTCTATACGATAGACTATATACTGTTCGGCGTTGTCGATCTCATTCCAGCTCAGCTTTATTGAGCTGTCGGTCTTTGTGACCATAAGACCTATGTGGTCGTCATCCTTTTCTTTTTTGGAAGAGGCGGCAGTCTTTACGGAGGTCTTTGTCTTGAATGAAAGAGCGGCAGGCTTTTTATAAGCATCCTTTCCGTAAAGAACGGTTATCTTGTCCTTGTCCACCCTTATATCGTAGATGCTTCCCTTGCTGCTGCTGAGATTATAGAGGGTGGATGCTTCGTTCTTATCGGGATCATATCTTTTGACGGCGCTTTTGGTGGTGAAGATCACCGTGTCTCCGTCCTTTACTACCTTACCGAAGGAAATGAAGTAATCTTCTCCTTCCGGGGATGTCCAGATCTCATCCGTAGAAGATACTACCCTTTCGTATGCGGTGTCCATATTATGGATATGTCCCTCGTAAAGTCCCTTGGGCAGCATATAGTACCAGTTGCCGTCTATATAGGTCATGGTACAGAAAATGGTGCTGAGAAAATCGTAATAGGGGCTGTCCTCTTCGGAATCATAGTTTACATTGTATTCACCGTGATCCATGTTCTTGTTGAAGGTCTCCTCGCTTACAAGGAATAGCCAGTGATAGCCGAAATGTGGCTGATAGTCAAGATCCAGATCCCATGTAACATCCACATAGTACCACTTTTTGTCCAGCATTACCATGTTCCATATGTGGGTATCATTGGAAACGGTGATACAGGGGATATCAAGAAGATCGCAGAAATATTCAAAGGTGATGGAAAAGCCTACACAGATAGCCTTTTTGTTTACAAGGGTCTCATAGATATCTCTCCCGTAGAGGAAGGTAGACTTTTCGTCATAGTATTTTACATTGGAAACGAGCCAGTCGTGTACAACAAGCAGCTTTTCCTCATCGCTCATATCATCATCCATAAGCGAAAGGACTTCCTCTGTCACCTTGTCTATCTCCTTCTGTCTGCTTTTGCGCTCGGATTCGGTGCATCCGTAGGAAGGACGGAAATACAGCTTTTTCTGCACATTTGCAAAGTTTCCGTAGGCTGCATTTGCGTAGAAAAAATCCGGACTGTTGAAATAGACCTTACCGTAAAGGTATTCAAAACGATCTCTGTCCACACCGTAATCCGATACACAGATGATATCGTTTGAGCGCTCTGCGATGTTTTTCCGGAGGATGAGCATCAGTTCTACTTCCTTGTCCGTGAAATCCTCGGATCCAAGTACATATTCATTGAATTCCGCATGGACCGGAACAGTAAAAAGACCTATAACTATAAATGATAATACCGCCGAAACGATAAGCTTTAAACTCTTCATATCCTGTCTATCTCCTCTTTGAGAGCCGAAAGAGCCTCATCTTCGGAGACTTTCCTGATCTCTTTTCCCTTTCTGAATAAAATAGCTGTTCCCACCCCGCCTGCTATGCCTATGTCTGCTTCTTTAGCCTCTCCGGGTCCGTTTACTATACAGCCCATGACGGCTACGGTGATGTTCTTGTCCATGTTTTCGCAGAGCTTTTCCACCTTGTTTGCAAGCCCGATGAGATCTATCTTTGTCCTGCCGCAGGTGGGGCATGAGACTATGCGGACGCCGCTTCCCTTTCCCACAGATCTGAGTATATCCCCGGCGGCTGCGATCTCCTTCAGCGGGTCGTCGGTGAGGGATACCCTGACAGTTTCGCCTATGCCGTCACAGAGAAGGGAACCAATGCCCACTGCGGACTTTATTACTCCCATCCTTTCGGTGCCTGCCTCCGTGACCCCAAGATGAAGGGGGTAAGGGAGCTTTTCACGCACCAGACGGTTTGCTTTTATCATTCTCCCCACATCTGAGGATTTGATGGATATGACTATATCCTCAAAATCATACCTTTCCAGGAGAGCCGCAGAATGTACTGCGCTCTCTGCAAGAGCTTCTGGAGTAGGACTGCCGTATTTTCCGAGTATCTCCTTTTCAAGAGAGCCGGAGTTTACACCGATGCGTATCGGGATGCCCTTTGAGCGGCAGGTATCAGCCACCGCCTTTATCCTGTCGGCAGAGCCTATATTACCGGGGTTTATGCGTATCTTGTCCACCCCTGCCGCCGCACATTCAAGAGCGATACGGTAGTCAAAGTGTATATCCGCCACAAGGGGGATGTGTATCTCTTTTTTTATGGCTTCAATGAGACGGACATCCTTTTTTGTCGGTACAGATACACGCACTATCTCGCAGCCTGCCTTTTCAAGGGCAGCAGCCTGACGGACATTTCCTTCCATATCTTCCGAGGGGACATTCAGCATGGATTGGATGTAAATATGTTCCCCGTCCAGACAGACATTTCCGACTTTTACTTTTTTTAATTCCATTATCTGTACCCTTTCAGAAACTGCTTTTGTTCTTCGGTCATCCTGTAGCTCTCCACTGCCTTCTGTATGGTTTTTTTGTGCACTGCCGTATCAAGGCGCCTTTCCGTTATGTAGGGAAGCACCCGTTCATACTGCTTTGCGAGGGCAGTGGCAAAATACCATGCACACATCATGTTGATGTAGTATTCATCGGAGTGTACATCTGCCACAAGCTGAGGATATGCGGCATCGAAATCCTCATCAAGGAAATGATCCATCAGCATCTTTATTCCGAAACGCCTCGTGTAGGTGTTTTCCGAGGCTGTCCACCTGAGGATACAAGGCAGCAGCCTGTCGTGATGCTTTGAAAAGACCTTCGGGTTCAGCTGATCGCAGGTAGCCCAGTTATCAATAAAGGGCAAGAAGGCTTCTACACTTTCAAGGCATTTGTCTATGTCCTTTTCAAGTGCGATCACAAAGGCGTGAAGCTGGTACTCCTCAAAATATGTATGAGGCAGGTCTTTCAGGAAAGCTTCTTTTGCGTCGTCCCCTGCCAGTTCCCCGGCAAGCGCTCTGAGGAGCGGTGTGCGTACCCCTATCATCCTTTTCCGTTCCACTGTGGGGATAGTTTTATGGGAAAAGTCGCCGTATTTCTCATCCTTCAACGCTATAAGACGGGAACGTATATCATTTAAAGTCATAGCACAGCTCCCGCAAAAGATGATAAGGCAGCCTGCTCATCGGAAGTTACTGCCCTCCTTGCATCGTTGAAGGTCACTGCCAGCATGAGCAGCATCAGCAGGGCAAAGCCCGCAAAATGCACCGCACCCTCTACCTGCGGGGTGACAGGCTTTTTGCGTATAGCTTCGATGATGAGGAACACAAAGCGTCCGCCGTCCAGGGCAGGCAAAGGCAGTAAATTGAATATACCCACATTTATGGTGATGAGCATTGCCATATCGAGAAGGTAGCCTATATCAAAGCCGTAGGTCTGAGCAGTCTGAGAGATCGCCGTTACTATGCCTACCGGACCCTGCAGGTCATTGAGACCGTATTTTCCCCTTATAAGATCGCCAAAGGACATGAGTATCAGCCTTGCATAGTAAACAAAGCTCCTTCCTGCCTGCGGAAGCAGCGAAGATGGCGTAAGCTCTTTCTTTGCCACTTTAAAATCGTAGTTCAGCACCCTGTTTCCCTGTTCGTCCTCGGTAATGGAGAAAGTGACGGCATCTATATGCAGCTTTTCGCCGTTTCTCTTTACATCAAAGCTGAGAGTGCCTGTGTCGGAGTTTCTCAGAGCATAGATAACATCTCCGGCTGTAAAGACACTTCTGCCGTCTATGGCGGTGATCTCGTCCCCTATCATGAAATGCTTCGCAGCATCGGAGCCTGTCGTAAGCTCGGCCACCTCCGTGGATATATAGGCACCGTCCGCCAGCAGGATAACTATACCCAGCACAAAGCCGAGTATCAGGTTCATGGCAGCACCCGCAACTATTACAGCCATTCGTGCCCATACCGGCTTGTTGCGGAAATGTGCGGGGTCGTCGCTCTGTTCCTCGTCATCCTCCCCCATGGCACAATAACCGCCTATGGGCAGGGCTCTGATGGAGAAAAGAGTTTTCTTCCCCTGTTTTTTGAATATGGCAGGTCCCATCCCTATGGCAAACTCGCTTACCTTTATCCCGCAGAGCCTTGCCACAAGGAAATGTCCGCCCTCGTGAATGGTGACTATGGCACCAAAAATAATAACAGCGCAGATTATAGAAAGAACAGTATTCATAATGTTATAATGACCAATGGTAAAAGAAAGACTATTTGGAAAGAAATGCACGGGCAAATTCTCTGCCGGCTCTGTCGCCTTCAAGTATATGCTCCACAGTGTCGGCAGGCACAGCAGGAACATTTTCGAGAGCGGCTGCCACACCGTCGGTAATGTCCCAGAAATCAGCTTTTCCGTTCAAGAAAGCGGATACAAGGACTTCGTTTGCTCCGTTTATTATGGCGCCTGCGGTGGTGTCTATGGCATCTGCCGCTTTCATGGCAGATTTCAGACACCCGAAGGTCTCCGTGTCGGGCTCTTCAAAGGTAAGATCTCCGCAGGCTGTGAGGGAAAGGGGCTGTGCGGGACATTCAAGGCGTTTGGGAAAGGTAAGGGCATATTGTATGGGTATCCTCATGTCAGGTACACCAAGCTGCCCTATTACCGCTCCGTCCGAAAACTCCACAGCAGAATGGAGTATACTCTGTCTGTGTATCACCACTTCGACCTGTTTGGGAGATACTCCGAAAAGGTGACAAGCCTCTATAAGCTCAAATCCCTTGTTCATCATGGTGGCACTGTCTATGGTTATCTTGCTGCCCATGGACCAGTTTGGATGTGCAAGAGCCTTTTCAGGGTCTATGTTTTTCAGTTCCTCCCGCTTTTTGCCGAAGAAAGGTCCCCCGGAGGCTGTGAGTATTATTTTTCTCAGCTCCCCGTGCGGGTCACGGGAGCCCTGAAGGCTCTGGAAAATTGCAGAGTGTTCGCTGTCGATAGGGATAATGTGTATCCCCTTTCTTTTTGCCAGCCCCATTATATAGGAGCCGCCTGCCACAAGGGTCTCCTTGTTGGCAAGAGCGACTTTTGACCCGCTCTTTAAAGCCGCTTCCGTGGGGAGGAGCCCTGCGGCTCCGACTATGGCATTGACTGTCATATCCGCATTTTTGTCGGAGGCAGCTTCACAAAGTCCCTCCCTGCCGCAGAGTACCCTTGTATCCGTATCGGACAGCTCTGTTTTCAGAGCGGAGTAAAGGCTTTCATCGGCTATGCAGACGGTCCTGACCGAAAACTCTCTTGCATACATGGCAAGAGCCTTGTAATTCCGCCCCGCTGTAAGGCTATTGGGGGTGATATCGGGGTGACTGCGGCAAATATCAAGGCATTGTGTACCTATGGAGCCTGTGGCTCCCAAAAGATTTATCTTCATTTGAAAAGTCCTGCCTGTAAAAACATCATATCAACATAATATTCTACCACATTTGAATGAAATAGTCAATGTTTTTCGGAATAATTTGTAAAAGGTGTAGAATGGGGTAAAACTGCCAAAATATTTAAAAAGCATTGATTTATTTGGAAAAATATATTATAATGTTAATGCCCGACTATCGGAGACCGAACATGGATAAATGCTTTACATAAAAAAGGGATAAAACAAAAATGAAAAGGAGATCATATTATGGGGATTTTCAGTGATATACACCGTTTCAGGGAACAGGGCAAAGAAGCGAACAAGTACAATGTGTCGGAATACGGCAGACCCGCACGCTCTCTTTTTACATCCTCGAAGCTGTTCTCGCTGCATCACCGCATAGACATTACAGATGAAAACGGCAATGTGGTATATGAGGCAAATTCAAAGCTTTTTTCACTTCACGACAAGACGGATATCAAGGATGCAAACGGCAGACAGGTGGCACACATAGAGAAAAAGTTTCTCAGTCTCCACGAAAGGCACTTTGTAACTATGGCGGACGGGACAAGATTTGAACTTTCCAACGAGCTTTTTCACCTTATAGGGGATATTACCAATATAGAGGGTCTGGGATGGCAGCTGAGAGGGAATATCTTGGGGCTCAATTTCTCCCTATGCGATGAAAACGAGGATATTATCGCAGTGATGAACCAGAAAATGCTCTCTGTTCATGACAAGTACTGCGTTGACATCTACCGTCCTGAGTACGAAGACAAGGTGGTGGCTATACTCATCACCCTTCAGCATATGATCATCGACAGGGAAAACAGCGCAGCTTCCTCCTCTTCGTCATCTTCTTCGGATTGAGGAAAAGAACATGATAACCCAACTGAGATATTCGCCTACCAATACCTACTTTATCACAGGTCAAAAAGGCAGCATAATGTTTGATACAGGCTGGGCAGGCACCTTTCCTGCTCTGTGCTCGGCACTGGGAGAAAACGATCTGCGGCTGCAGGATGTAAAGTATCTTTTTGTGTCTCACTTTCATCCTGACCATATGGGGATCGCACAGAATATAGCTGATACGGGTGTATGCTTTGCTGTTTGTGATGTACAAAGGGACTTTATCCACTCTTCGGATCACATTTTCGCCAGGGACAAGCACAGCTTTTTTCTGCCGGTAGATGACAGCAAGGTACGCTTTTTTTCTGTGGAAGAAAGCAGCGAACTGCTTGCAGAGTGCGGCATAGACGGAGAATTCATACATACTCCGGGTCACAGTGAGGACAGTATCAGCCTGTGGCTCAGAAAGGAAAAGGCTCTTTTCACGGGCGACCTTCCTCCGCTGCACGAACTGGAAATGTACAAAGGCACGGAGACAGAGAAAAGCTGGAACAGGCTTCTTGCGCTGAAGCCATCTGCGGTCTATTACGGTCACGCAAGGACAGCTTTTCTCAAAAAGGGACTTTTTGGTCTGCCCTCTCCCGTTGAGACAGATACCTATGAGCTTGTAAAGCGGATAACGAGGCTGAGCGAAAGAGGCTTTACAGCAGAAGAGATCTCAGAGGAGACCGGAGCAGATGAAACATTCATAAGGGATGTGACCCGTATATACAGGACACATCCCGGAGTAAGTGTTCAGGGTATACTTGACAGGATAGAGATAAAAGGAAAGTAAAAAGCAGGCAGCAGTGATCGTGATATCCGCTTTATACTATTTTCTGACCGATGTATAGACAAGAAACAAGCCGCAAATACTTGAATATAAGGGATTTGAGGCTTGGAGATCGTCTATACATCGAGGAAGAATCAGTATTAGAGCACGAGTATCCGAGTCTATCCCAAATCTTGTGTAAACCTCCAAAATAGTGTATAATGGAAGCAGCACTACTTTGGAGGTAAAACTATGGCACGGAGAAAAAGAGGGACACCGGAACAACAGGCACGCAGAGCGCTGATCAGCGAACTTCT
>JAGAWT010000034.1 GCA_018110985.1 Oscillospiraceae bacterium | reverse complement strand
TCGTTCAAACTAATTTACAAGTTCATTGTTCAATTTTCAAGATTCGCTCTGCCCTTTCCCTGAGCCGCCTCTGGCGTCCTCCCGGACCCTCTCTCGCAGCCCCGTTCATCGGGCGACTTGTATATATTAACACATTTCTCCACGCTTGTCAAGAACTTTTTTCCTTTTTTTTGATTTTGGATGGTTGCACAACGAGTGTACACTTATTCGGGGGGTTATCTATCTATTTTTGACAATAACTAACCCGCTTTTTGGCAAAATTAGGTATATATCCTTTGCTTCAAATAATAAGACCCGGCTTATCTCCCATATCCGATTTCCTTCCACATTCTAAAATATTATTACTTTTGATTTTTACACCGGGGACATCTCAGGCGACTTTTCACTGTCCGATCTATGTTTAAATTTTTTCTGTGTCTTTTCTCCCTATTATGTCAATTCCGTTTTATCCTTTTAGCGCCGCCGCTCAATAAAAGGTTTTTCCGATATTTGCTATCTTTCTCCACAACGACACATCCTGCGCAAGTCATTATCTTCATGCCTGCTGCACTAACTCCGCTCCTGCTATACCATTTATTATAGAAAATTTTCCTCTTTCCGTTTCTTAAATATCTCCTACAAAAATCGCCAAATTTCGGAGCTGATATTTGGCAAGGAAAATTTCTCCCAAAAGGTTGCAATTCGGTTACAAATGCTGTATAATGTTTAGTCGTGGGGATGAGTGGCAGGAATTTCCACAAAAGTGGTGAAAAGTGGTGATTTTTCAACAAGCTGTTGAAAACACCGTTGAAAAGCCGAAAGAAAGGAAGTGATGACAATGCAGCCTCTTATGGGCACCTACAACCCTACACTGGATGCCAAGGGACGAATGGCGTTCCCCAGCAAGCTGAGAGACCGTCTGGGACCAGGCTTTGTCATCACTATCGGCCTTGAAGGCTGCCTTTATGCCTATTCCGCAGAAGAATGGGAAAATTTCAGCGAGAAGCTGAGAAAGGTCACCGGCGCCGTAGGAAAGCAGGCCATAAGAAAGTATATGGCAAACTCCATGGAAGCCGACTGCGACAAGCAGGGCAGGCTCAACATCCCCGCTAATCTCCGTGAGCACGCAGGTCTCACAAAGGAGCTGGTGGTCATCGGCAACATCGACCACTGCGAGATCTGGGATGCAGCACGCTACGAGGCACAGAACAACAAATTCTCCGACGAAGAGCTTTCTGCAGCTCTTGATGAACTTTGCATATGAGCTTTGAACATATTCCCGTACTCCTTGACAAATGTATGAACGGGCTCGACATCCGTCCCGACGGCATCTACTTTGACGGCACCTGCGGCGGCGGCGGTCATTCCTGCGAGATCGCAAAGCGGCTCGACCCCGGAAAGGGGCGGCTCATAGGAACGGACAGGGATCCCGATGCGGTGACTGCTGCCTCGGAGAGGCTAAGGGGTCTCCCCGCAAAGGTGGTACAGGCTAATTACGACGAGATCCGCTCCGTTCTGGCGGACGAGGGCATTGATGGCGTAAACGGCGTCCTTCTTGATCTGGGGGTCTCCTCCCACCAGCTCGACACCGCCGAAAGGGGATTTTCCTATCACCTCGATGCACCCCTTGATATGCGTATGTCCCAAAGCGGCACCTCCGCAAGAGACATAGTAAACACCTTTTCTCCGGAAGCCATAAAGGATATACTTTACAAGTACGGAGAGGAACGCTTTGCCGCCAGGATAGTCTCCGCCATAGTGTCAAGAAGGCAGATCGCCCCGATAGAGACCACCGGTGAGCTTGCACAGCTGGTCTCCGATGCCTATCCCGCCAAATTCCGCCGTGACAAACACCCTGCGAGGCAGACCTTTCAGGCACTGCGCATAGCCGTAAACGACGAATTCGCCCATCTGGAGACCGCTCTTTCCGAGTGCTTCGACCTTCTCCTGCCGGGAGGAAGGCTCTGTGTCATAACCTTCCACTCCTTAGAGGACAGGATAGTAAAATCCTTCTTTGCCTCTCTTACAAAGGGCTGCACCTGCCCGCCGGACTTTCCCGTGTGCATCTGCGGGAACATGCCGAAAGGAAAGCTCGTCACACGAAAGCCTCTTGAAGCCGACGAAAAGGAGCTTGAAGAGAATCCACGCAGCCGCAGCGCCAAGCTGAGGATAATAGAAAAAATCTGATTTTTTGCCCAAATTTGTAACATTTTACATAATTATATGTGCAAATCGCCTAAGTGTCAGCAAATCCCTTGACAATTGTGTCAATTTGTAATATAATTTAAAGGTACGGAGAAAAGCGGTCTGCATTCTCCCAACAGATCTTTGTTTACACGATGGGCGGTGATTCCAATGGCAGTTTCGGCAAATGTCGCAAGGTATGAGGAGTTTGAGGAACACAGACGCATCCGTGAGGAGGCGCACCCGAAAATGGTGGTCATCAGGCGTTCTCAGGCACCTACGGCAATTCTTTCTATCCTGGTGATCCTGGTCGGCACCGTTTTTCTTGCCCTTTGTCTGCAAAGCAAGGCAGAGATAGCATCCATACATGACAGGATAGTTTCAGCCAACGCAGAGCTCAACACCCTGAAGCAGGAAAATAGCCGCATGAAGACCGCCATTGAGGAAAAAAGCTCCCAGAAAGCGGTGGAGGAATACGCCGAAAACGTTCTGGGTATGCAGAAGCTTGAACGCTCACAGACAGAATATATCACCATCGACAGCGGCAATGTTGTTGAGGTATCAAGGAAGAATGAGAGCGTTTTCTCAAAGCTGGAGTCCGAGCTTGAGCGCATCAAGGAGAGCTTGATGGACAAGCAGAGCGAGAAGCAGGCAGCAAAATAAGAGCCGATCACAATAAGAGGATAAGAGCAAGAAGCAGGACATGGCCTTGTTTCTTGCTCTTTGTATCAATATGGCATCATTGAAGGAACTGATCTTAAATGCAGGTAAATCCCTATAAATACAGACCCACCAACGGAATGCGCCTGAGACTGGTATCGGGTGCGGCAGCCGCTATCGTCCTTTTCGGCGGCTATGTCACCTACTCCATTTACGATGCGGCGGTCATAAATCATGACAAATATCTGGGCATGGCAAACGACACCCAGTTCGGCAGCACTACCGTAAAAGCCACAAGGGGCAGCATATACGATTCCACAGGAAAGATAATGGCGCAGTCCGCCACGGTCTACAATGTGATAGTTGCCCCCGCTGTCATAGTCTCCAACCAGAAAATGGAAGCGGACGAGCGTGACAGGCAGATACAGGCGCTCAAAAAGATACTCTCCGAGGAGCTGGGAGACAAGCTGGATGTGGGCGTGAACGACATAGAAGAATCTTTCTACGACGAGGGCGCCGCCAAGCGCCACTGGCTCAAAGTGGCAAGGAAGATAGAAAAGCCCGTTATAGACAAGATAATGGACAGAGCAAACGAGGAGGAGCTTTCCTCCAACCTTATCTATACCGAGGATGACACCCGCCGCTTTTATCCCCAGGGAGCCTCCGCTGCCTCTGTCATCGGCTTTACCAATTTCGAGGGCGACGGCATCTACGGGGTGGAGAGCTACTACAATGATTACCTTGCGGGCGTTGACGGAAAGGTGATATCCGCCCACGACGGCTACGGAAACGAAATGGTCTATGACGACAGCTCTGTGTACCAGTCCAGAGACGGCTCCGATGTGTATCTCACCATCGACAATTCCATCCAGTATGCCCTTGAAAAGGAGCTGGAGGACTGTGTCCGCAAAAACGATGTGCGGAACCGTGCCACGGCTATCATAATGAACGCCAAGACCGGCGCCGTCCTTGCGATGGCGACCGTCCCCGGCTTTGACCTTAATGACAGGAACTCCCTTTATTCCGAGAACGACAGAAAAAAGCTCGATGCCTTCAAGGAAGAGAACCCGGATGACGAGGACGGCTACAACAACCTGTATGCCGAGCTGAGGGAAGCCCAGTGGAAAAACAAAGCCATCACCGAGCCCTACGAGCCGGGCTCCATCTTCAAGGTGGTCACTGCCTCCTCTGCTCTGGAGGAAAGCGCCATAGACCTTAACTCACGGTTTTACTGCGAAGGCTCCATCTGGGTGGTGGATACCTGGATCAACTGCTGGACAAGGGGCTCCCACGGCGGTCAGAACCTTCTGGAAGCCATGACCAACTCCTGCAACCCAGCCTTTGTGCAGATAGGTCAGGCGCTGGGCATAGAAAAGTTCCAGCAGTACTACAAAGCCTACGGCTTCACGGAGCCCTCCGGCATAGACCTGCCCGGCGAATCACAGGGCATTTATGTGGACGAGGAGCACATGGGAAGAGTCGAGCTTGCATCCTGCTCCTTCGGTCAGTCCAACAACGTCACCGCCATTCAGATGGTTACCGCTGCCGCTGCTGTAGTAAACGGCGGATACCTCCTGAAGCCCTATGTGGTGGAAAAGGTCGTGGACACCAACGGAAATGTTGTCCTCACCCAGGGAAAGACTGTCCGCAGGCAGGTCATTTCCGAGGAGACCTCCGAGACCATGAGGGAGATACTTGAAGGTGTGGTAAACAACAACGGCGGCTCCAACGTATATATCAAGGGATACCGCATTGGCGGAAAGTCGGGAACGGCTCAGAAGCTTGAAAAGATACGCCGCACCCATGACGACGACCTTTATGTTTCATCCTACATCGCCTTTGCCCCCGCAGACGACCCTGAGATCATCATGATCTGCTCCATTGACGAGCCCAAGGGCTACGACGGCAACGGTCAGCGCGCTTACTACGGCTCCGTAGTCGTTGCTCCCGTAGTTTCCAATGTTATGAAGACCGTTCTCCCCTACATGGGCTTCTACACCGAATACAGCGAGCAGGATCTTGCAGCCCTTGACATCACCGTGCCCAATGTGGTGGGTATGCCCCTTGAGACTGCCAAGGAGACCCTTGAAGAGGAAAACCTTTCCTATGATGTTTACGGTGAGGGCGTTTCGGTCATCAAGCAGGAACCCGGCACTCTCTCCCTTATCCCCAGAAACGGCAGAGTGGTGCTCTACACCGAGACTATGGACGATGTTCTCACTCAGGTGCCGGATGTCAGCGGATGCAGCGTTTCCGATGCCCGCTACTACATCGAAAATGCAGGGCTCAACTTCAAGGCTGGCGACGGCGCATACGAGCAGGCAGGCGCTACGGCATATGCCCAGAACTACCAGCCCGGCGAAGAGGTCCCCGTAGGCACGGTAGTTGAAGTCACCTTCATAGTCCGCTCCGAGGGATAAGCGGGCACGGCCCGCAGCGACCCGGTCGGCAGTGCCGACAGCCACCTGTTGTCACTTTACGAAAGAACTCTTCATGTGACCCCGGGAATGCTGCGAAGAACGGGAACGAACCACAGCGACCACGTCGGCACTGCCCACAGCCACCCGTTGTCACTTTAGCGGGCACAGCCCGCGGCGACCCGGTCGGCAGTGCCCACAGCCACCTGTTGTCACTTTACGAAAGAACTCTTCATGTGACCCCGGGAATGCTGCGAAGAACGGGCACAGCCCGCAGGGATATCCCATCTTGCTTCTGTTACAAAGGATACTATCATGCTTTTATCATCACTTTTAAAGAACACCTCCGCCGTATACAGCGGGGAGGACACCGACATTTCCTTTCTCACCGATGACACGAGAAAGGTAGAAAAGGGCTGTCTCTTTGCCTGTATAAAGGGTACCCGATTTGACGGAGAGACTGCCGCAGAAGAAATGCTCCGCAAGGGTGCCGCCGCCGTTCTCTGCGCCCACGATCTGGGTCTCGGGGACAAGCAGATCCTCTGCGATGATGTGCGTGAGACCTACGGCATCATGGTCGCCCATTCCCATGGGGATCCCCAGGAAAAGCTGCACCTTATAGGCATCACAGGCACCAACGGAAAGACCACCACTGCCACCCTTATCCACCATATACTCAGCGAAACGGGACACAAGTGCGGCTTTATCGGCACCACCGCCGTTCTTTCCGGATCGGAGCCCATGGACAGGGACGACCGCACCCCCACCACCCCTGCTGTTTCCGAGCTTTACGAGATCTTCGGCAAAATGGCAATGGACGGCTGTGAATACTGCGTTATGGAGGTCTCCTCCTTTGCTCTCGACCAGAACCGCATAGGTCCCGCTGTTTTCGATGTTTCCGCCTTTACCAATCTCACACAGGATCATCTTGACTATCACGGTGACATGGAAAGCTATTTCCTTGCCAAGAGAAAGCTGTTTTTCAAAGAGCGTTCAAGGGAAGCGGTCATCAACTGTGACGACCCCTACGGAAAAAGACTGTGTTCGGAAGACCTGTGCCCTGTGACCTCCTTCGGAAAGGACAAGGGGGATGCGTGCTTTGAGAGCAGGGGCTTTGAGGGCGGTGTCATGCGTTTTGGATACAAAGACAGCACAGGCACCTATCCCTTTGAGCTTGCCATGATAGGCGAATACAACGTATCAAACTGCACAGCTGCCATATGCATCTGCCGCAGGCTCGGGCTTGACATAAAGGATATACAGGCTGCTGTAAAGAGCTTCAGGGGAGTTAGGGGTCGCTGTGAGATCATACCCACACCCGGACTTGACTGCACCGTTATCTGCGACTATGCCCATTCACCGGATGCTGTCGAAAACGTCCTTTCAAGCATAAAGGAATGTTCCTCCGACCGTCTTGTGTGCCTTTTCGGCTGCGGCGGCGACAGAGATGCCACCAAGCGCCCGAAAATGGCTGCGGCTGCGGCAAGGTTTGCGGACAGGATCATCGTCACCTCGGACAATCCCCGTAGTGAGGATCCCGATGCCATCATAGACGACATACTGAAGGGATTCCCCGAGGGCACCGTCTTTGACCGTATCACAGACCGGAAAAAGGCTATTTTCCACGCTCTCGCCACCGCCCGTAAGGGAGATATCATCGTCCTTGCAGGAAAGGGTCACGAGGATTATCAGATACTTGCGGGAGGGCTCCACATCCACTTTGATGAGCCGGAGATCGTAAGAGAATACCTGAACCGCAGCTATGAGAGCATGACCCTCTCCGAAATGGCAGAGGTGACGGGAGGACGTATAGTAAACGGCGGAGAGGATATATCCCTTCCTGCCGCAAGGATCTCCTCCGACACAAGAAAGCTGAGCTACGGCGATCTTTTCATCGCCCTGAACGGAGAAAACTTCAGGGGCGCGGATTTTATACCTGCCGCCATGGAAAAAGGCGCCTGTGCCGCTGTGTCCGACAGGGAAAACGGCAGCCTGCCCACCCTTCTGGTACCTGACACGGGAAAGGCGCTTGCAGCCATTGCGGCTCACTACCGCAGCCGCTATGACATCCCCCTTTTGGGAGTTACGGGCAGCGTGGGAAAGACCACCTGCAAGGACATGATAGCCGCAGCCCTTTCCTCCTCCAAGGAAACTCTTTCCACACAGGGGAACCTCAACAATGAGGTTGGTATGCCCTTTACCCTTTTCGGACTGAAAAAGACTTCCGAGGCGGCGGTCATAGAAATGGGAATGTCCGCCTTCGGTGAGATGCACCGCCTTTCCTGCACCTCAAAGCCCAATATCTGTGTCATAACCAACATAGGCTGGTCCCATGCGGGGAACCTTGGCGGCAGAGAGGGCATTCTCAAAGCAAAGCTGGAGATACTGGACGGCGCATCCGAAAACGCCCCTGTCATCACCTCAGATGATGATATGCTCAGAGGTCTCAGGGGAGATGAGCGGCTGAAAGGCCATGAGCTTATAGTCTGCGGTCTTTCGGAAGATGCTGATGTAAGAGCCGTGAACATCGTGAGGGGAGAGCGCACGGAATTTGATATGGAGTGCGGCGGCAGGATCACCGCTCATCTTTCCCTTTCCGCTCCCGGAGATCATCATATCGTCGATGCCCTCATCGCCATGACCGCCGCAGAAAAAGCAGGCTGCGACCTTGAAAAGGCAGCGGCTGCCATAGGAGAGTTCATGCCCCGGGGCCTGAGACAGCACATCGAGGAATACAGAGGAACAAAGCTGCTCATCGACTGCTACAATGCCGCACCCGCATCCATGAAGGCAGCGCTTTCCGTTCTTGATTCACTGCCCCGTCCCAATGCGGCAGTGCTGGGAGATATGCTGGAGCTGGGCGAATTTTCGGAAATGCTGCACCGCAGGGTAGGAGGATATGCCGCCGAAACAGCGGATATGCTCATCACGGTAGGAAAGGAAGCCGGATATATCGCCGACGAATTTTCCAGGCTTACAGATAAAAAGGTGATATCCTGCAAAGACACGGATGAAGCCGCAGAAGCGGTGAGAGCCGCTGTTGATGAGGGTGTGAAGTCCGTTCTTTTCAAAGCGAGCAGGGGTATGAGGTTTGAAAAGATAGTTGAAAAGCTGCGCTCATAAAGATCCCCCAAAAAATTTTTGTAAAAGTGCGACCTCCTCTTTTGGTTATCTGCTTATATAGGTGAGAGCGGAAAACGCTCCCCCTTAAAATACCATCACTTTATCCTACATTCATATTCTCCTCCCACGACTTCTCCCCGCTGCGCAGCGGGGAGAAGTTTTTTGCACTTTAAAAAGTTACAGGGTCTCAAAACCTTGACAAACCGCGAATTTTCTGATATACTTGATAGTGGTGTGTTGTCGGAAGATGCCGAAACATTACCGCTGCAAAGGCAGTTGTCTTTTGCTTTGTATTTTTTTGCAATGTGAACAGAAAGGCTGAAATATGCGAACATCCACCATTCACCGCACCACCGGGGAAACTGACATAGAGGTATCCCTCGTCCTTGACGGCAGCGGGAAACACGATATAGATACGGGCATCGGTTTTTTTGACCATATGCTCACTGCCCTTTGTGTACACGGGGGCTTTGATATGAATGTAAAGGTCAAGGGCGATCTTTATGTGGACGGCCACCATTCCGTGGAGGATACGGGCATCGTTCTGGGAAAAGCCTTTGCGGAGGCTCTGGGCGACCGCTCCGGCATAGCCCGCTACGGTTCTTTCTATATCCCCATGGATGAGGCTCTGGGCTTTTGCTCCCTTGATATAAGCGGCAGACCCTACCTTGTGTACAAATGCGAGTACAAGAACCAGTCTACGGGTCAGTATGACAATTTCCTCACCGAGGAATTCATGAGAGCCTTTGCCTTTAATGCAGGCATCACCCTTCACCTTGAATGTCTCTACGGCGAAAATGACCACCATAAAATAGAAGCCCTGTACAAGGCCCTTGCCCATGCGCTGAAGATCGCAGTATCAAGGAACGGCAGCAACGAGGTGCTCTCGACAAAGGGAACTCTCGGATAAAACAGACGAACAAAAGGAAAACAGCTATGAATATGGAACTTGACTGGGAAAACGATCCCGAGCTCAGAGCCCTGGGCGATATGATGGATAACGCCACCTCATGGAACGTTATGGTGCCGGAGGATCCGGGGAAAAACTTCATGGGCGTTATAGAGACTATACTGAGATCTCTTTCTCCCGAACGCTTCGATTCTCTTATAATAATACACACTACCCCTTTGAAGCTCATGTTTGAGGGCAGGGAGCGCATGATCTCCGGCATAGAGGTGACTCTTTTCGACAGCAGCTATATGGTGTCCGTCACCCTTGCGGATGAGGATGACCGGGAGGACTCCTACAGCAGGGACGTAAAGCTGAAGGATGCCCTGGGTATAATAAAGTCCATAGCTGTTGACCGCATCGTGCCAGATCTCAGGCTCTGGACAAGGATGACCGATTTTGAATTCAACGACTGATACGGTCTTCACCATCACAAACGACAGTATGACAGGGAGCTTATATGATAGCCATAGTTGATTACGGTGCGGGAAACATCTTTTCCGTGCAAAATGCCCTTAAATTCCTTGAAATAGACTGCACTCTCACCTCCGACCCGATCTTCATAGACGGTGCCGACGGAGTGATACTTCCGGGAGTGGGAGCCTTTCCCGCCGCAATGAAAAAGCTGGACGAGGCGGGCCTTACGGATACCGTGAAAAGAGCCGCCGCAGAAAAGCCCTTTCTGGGTATATGTCTCGGTATGCAGATGATCTTTTCAAAGGGCTACGAATTTGAAGAATGTGAAGGCCTGGGGCTCATAGAGGGAGAAGTAAGGCTCATGGAGCCCGAAGGACTGGATATCCCCCACATGGGCTGGAACAGGCTCATAAAGAACAATGACTGTCCCCTGCTCAGCGGTCTGGGAGACGATGAATATGTTTACTTTGTACATTCCTATGCGGCTCACTGCGCAGATAAGGATGTAGCAGCCTACACCGACTACGGCAGCAATATCCCTGCCCTTGTACACAGGGGCAATGTCTACGGTGCGCAGTTCCACCCCGAAAAGAGCGGACAGGTGGGGCTGAAAATGCTCAAAAACTTTGCTGCACTTGTATGACAGCGGGGATCCCGGGCCGTGAACAGGCTCTTTGTGCAGCAGTGCTGCTGTCGGCAGCAGCCTTCTTGCTTTGTATCTCAGCTTTATTGAAAAGAAAAACAAAAAGGCCGGGACCTGATGACCCCTTGCTCTGCATTATGCTGTTTCCCGCCTGCGGGATCCTTACTTTTGCAGCTTCGGGCTTTTCTCCGGCGGCTCCGATCGCCCTTGTTCTCGGTATCATGTCTCCCATATTCGCTGCGGCAGCCATAGTGCTTCCGCCTGTGTTTTCGGTCATTGCAAAAAAAGCGCCCCCATCACCGTCGGAAAAAATATTGCTGTCTGCGGCATATATCCTTAATGCGGCAGCCATCATCATTTTCTGGCTCGAAGTATGGAAAGGGCTGTTCTTCTACATATTTAACCCGTATGCTTATTGAATCACCTTTCAAGGGGCAAAAAGGCATCCGAAAACACACGGAACGGTCATACATATGTGATCTACGGAAGCAGCAGAGATCGGGAGCGTGCCGTCAAATACTGTTTTATCAGTGCCGGCGGCACTGACAGAAACTTATGAAATATTGAAAGAACGTTGAAAATCAACCGATTAAAGACATCTGTGAATAAAATAGGAGCATAAATATGCTTGCAAAAAGAATAATACCCTGCCTTGATGTGCGCAACGGCAAAGTTGTCAAGGGAGTGAATTTTGAAGGTATAAAAGAAGTCGGCGACCCTGTGGCTCTTGCCGCAAAGTACGACAGAGAGGGTGCCGATGAGATAGTTTTCTACGACATCACCGCCTCCCATGAGGGGCGGGGGGTCTTCCTCGATGTGGTAAAGGAAACTGCAAGAAGAGTTTTCGTTCCGCTTACGGTAGGCGGCGGTATATCCTCTGCAGAGGATATAAAGCGGGTGCTGCGTGCGGGAGCGGACAAGGTCTCCGTCAATTCCTCCGCTGTGAGGGATCCGGAGCTCATCAGGGAGGGCGCCCGCATATTCGGCTCCCAGTGCATATGTCTTGGAGTGGATGCCAAAAAAACAGGTGACGGCAAATGGACGGTCTACATAAACGGCGGCAGGATAGATATGAAGCTGGATCTTGTGGAATGGGTAAAAAAAGCCGAGGCTCTGGGAGCGGGAGAGATCTGTCTCAACTCCATCGACACAGACGGCACAAAGGCGGGCTTTGATATAGATATGCTCAATGCCGTCTGCAACAGTGTCAATATCCCCGTCATCGCCAGCGGCGGCTGCGGCAGCCTTATGCACTTTACGGAGGTATTCAGGGAGACAGGAGCATCCGCTGCGCTTGCCGCATCCCTTTTCCATTACAGGGAGCTTAAAATACCGCAGGTAAAGGAAAGCCTGAAAAAAGACGGCTTCCCCGTGCGCATAACAGCCGCTCCCCCGGAGACTGACAGCCTTGAAGACGAATTGTTCTGATGATAAGAGGAGTTTTATATGTATAAAGCAAGCGACAAAAGATACGACAAAATGATATACCGCCGTTGCGGAAAAAGCGGACTGAAGCTCTCCGCCCTTTCTCTTGGAATGTGGCAGAACTTCGGCTTCGGCTCATCCTTTGAAAAGGCGGAGCAGATGTGCCGCACAGCCTTTGACAACGGTATAGTCCACTTTGACCTTGCAAACAACTACGGCAGCCCCTACAACGGCTCTGCAGAGGAGAATTTCGGAAAGATCCTTGACAGGGGCCTGAGAGCTTACAGGGATGAGCTTTGTATCTCCACAAAGGCAGGCTACGATATGTGGGAGGGTCCCTACGGAGACAAGAACGGCAGCAGGAAATATCTCCTCTCTTCCCTCGATCAGTCCCTGAAGCGCATGGGGCTTGAATATGTGGATATCTTCTACCACCACGTGAGAGACCCGGAAACTCCGCTTGAGGAGACCGCCCTCGCCCTTGACAGCGCTGTGCGCAGCGGAAAGGCGCTTTATGTGGGCATATCCAACTACAACAGCGCAGATTCACAGAAGATGCTTGATATCTTCACAGAGCTGAAAACTCCCTTTGTGGTGAACCAGCCCTCCTATTCCATGCTCAACCGCTGGATAGAGGCAGACGGTCTCGACAGGTGGGCAGCAGAAAAGGGAATAGGCATAGCTGTATTCTCTCCCCTGTATCAGGGCTTTCTCACAGACCGCTATCTGAATGGCGTTCCTGCGGATTCAAGAGTCGGCAGAGGCAGCACATGGATAGGCTCGGAGCTAAACGATAGTATGGTCGAAAAGCTGCGTGCTCTCGATGCCGTAGCCCAAAGCAGAGGGCAGAAGCTGTCACAGATGGCTCTTGCGTGGATACTCCACAACCCTGCCGTGACCACCGTTCTCATAGGTGCCAGCCGTCCGGAGCAGATACTCGACAACATAGGCGCACTTGATAATATAGATTTCAGCGACGAAGAGACCGCAAAGATAGAAGGCATTTTGCAGAATGCCCCCAAAAAGTAAAGAAGGGCTCCCATAATGACCATTGAGGAAACAAATGAGCTTCAGCTCGATTTTTCTAAGACCGACAGCATAACCAACAGCGGAGTTATACCTGTGGCAGTCCAGGACAAAGACACCTCTGAGATCCTTCTGATCGCATATGTCAACAAGACAGCCCTTGAAGAGAGCATCAGACAGCGCAAGGTCATTCTCTGGAGCACCTCACGCAGCAAGCTGTGGTTCAAGGGAGCGGAGTCCGGAAACACCTTTACTCTGCACAGGATATTTGTAAACTGCGAGCAGAATTCCCTTGTGTTCATAGCCTCCCCCGACAAGGGCGGTATGTGCCACACCAAAAACGAAAAGGGCTTCAGGAGAAGCTGCTATTACAGAGAGCTTGACATGGACAGCATGAAGCTGACAGAGAGAGAATAATATATAAAAGAGGAGAAAGAAATGAGCGTACTGAACGACCTTTACGGCGTAGTCATGAGCAGAAAGACAGAGCCTCAGGAAGGTTCCTACACCTGCTATCTTTTTGAGAAAGGCACGGACAAGATCTGCAAAAAGGTGGGCGAGGAAGCCGCAGAAACTATCATAGCCGCAAAAAACGGCGATAACGACGAGCTGAAAAACGAAATAGCCGACCTTTTGTATCATGTGTGCGTACTTGCAGCGGACAGAGGTCTTGACATAACGGAAGTAGAGGATGTTCTCCGTGAACGTTCAAACAAGATAGGCAACCTGAAACAGTTCCATGTAAGCGACCACAACACCTGAGGTCGGCAGTGCCGACAGCCATCCGTTTGTTTCTTTATGTTTGACCTTTCCTTTGAGGCTCGGCAACATGGATATGAACAGAACAGGCAGCATAATGAACAGGCAGTGCCGACAGCCATCCGTTTGTTTCTTTATGTTTATCCTTTCCTTTGAGGCTCGACAACATGGATATGAACGGAACAGGCAACATAATGAACAGGCATTGCCCGCAGCGGTTCGTTTCCTGTGTCACGGTTTTTGCCCCTTCACCGGAAACAGACCATATTACCAATACAAAACGAGGTAAAAAGCATGAACCAGAAATCCCCCGACAGTCTCGACCTGCTTTACGAAGCGGTATTGTCTCTTGAGACCAAGGAAGAATGCAAGGCTTTCTTTGATGACCTGTGTACTACTTTAGAGCTCGATTCCATTTCACAGCGGCTCAAAGTGGCAAGGATGCTCAAAAACAACTGCATCTACAAGGAGATCTCCGCCGAAACGGGAGCCTCCTCCGCCACTATCTCAAGAGTACGCCGCACCCTGAATTCCGGTTATTCCGGAAAGGGGTTTGATGCTGTGTTCTCCCGCCTTGAAAAGAACAGGGACAAGTCCTGAAAATGAAGGGCTACGAAAGCTTTGCGGCAGCCTTTGATGCCTTCGGCGACGACGAGATCTATGCCCGTATAGCAGGATTTACGGACGATCTTATAGCGGATCACTTAAAGTATCTCAAAAAAGGGACAACACGCCCCGAGATCACCGTTTATGACATTGCCTGCGGCACGGGAAAGCTGTGCAGGGCGCTCAGAGAGATGTGCTACGATGTGAGCGGCAGCGACATTTCCGAGGACTGCCTTACTATCGCAGCCTCAAAGAGCGAGGATATTTTCTACACCCGGCAGGACATGACAGAGCTTTTGCTCCCCGCTCCGGTCGATGTGGTGACCTGCACCCTTGACAGCCTCAACCATCTGGACAGCCTTGAGAGCATAAAAAAGACCTTCAAAAGGGTGAATGCCTGCCTGAAAGAGGGCGGTCTTTTCCTTTTTGATACAAACACCCCCTACAAGCATGAGTATGTGCTGGCGGACAATGTCTTTGTCTACGAGAACGAGGACATCTACCTTGTCTGGGCAAACGATTTTACCGGAGACAGGGACAGCAGCGTGGACATGACCATTGATATTTTTATCCGTGAGGGGGATGTCTACAGGCGGGAATATGAGGAGATAAGGGAAATAGCCTTCGAACCGGAGATCATAAGCAGTGCTCTCAGGTCCTGCGGCTTTGAGATAATAAGCCTCACCGACGGCTACACTGATGAGCCTGTCACCTCCGTGACCGAAAGGACGGTCTTTTCCGCAAGGAAAATATGAGGGTTTTCCTGTATCTCTTTATCTTGCTTCTATTTCGTAAAAATCTTTAAAAGACGGTGAATATAACTATGGGACAGGTCGTAAGGACTATTTCTCACGATGCCTCGGTAGTGGCTACTGCCATTGATGCCACAGACATCATTTCCGAGGCAGAGCAGGTACACAAGACCTCTGCAGTGGTGACAGCGGCTCTCGGCCGCCTGACGGTGGCTGCATCCCTTATGGGCATAGGTCTTAAAGGACGGGAGGATTCCGTCACCCTGAGAATGAACGGCGGCGGGCCCTGCGGCACCCTTATAGCTGTGGCGGACGGCACGGGAAATGTAAAGTGCTATGTTCAGAACCCTGTTGTGGAGATCCCTCTCAACAGCAAGGGCAAGCTGGATGTGGCAGGGGCTGTGGGAAAGGACGGTACTCTTTCCGTAGTAAAGGATATGGGTCTGAAAGAGCCCTATTCAGGACAGATACCCATAACCTCCGGGGAGATAGCCGAGGATATCGCAAGCTATTTCGCCCTTTCCGAGCAGATACCCACAGTCTGCGGACTGGGTGTGCTGGTAAACCCGGACCTTACGGTAAAGGCAGCGGGGGGCTACCTCATTCAGCTCCTTCCCTTTACGGACGAAAGCGTGATAGATATACTGGAGGCAAATGTGAACAAGCTGCCTCCTGTGACAAAAATGCTGTCGGACGGCATCACCGCCGACAAGATGGCACATATGGTGCTGGAAGGGCTTGAACCGGACATACTTGACACCTTTGATGCAAAGTATAAATGTGACTGCTCAAAGGAGAGAGTGGAGAGAGCACTCATCAGCATAGGCAGAAAGGAACTTGAACAGATGGCGGACGAGCCTCAGGAGGTCTGCTGTCATTTCTGCTCAAAAAAGTACACCTTCTCTCCTGAGGATATGAAAAAACTCCTTGACAGAGGTACCGATAAATAAGCTATGGACAATTTTTTCTCAAAGCTGTTTACAAGCCTTTTTTCCTCGGATATCCCGATCCTCCTCTGGGCGCTTGTCACCGGCTCTATCGCCTTTCTCTGCTTCAGACAGTACAAAAGTGTCAGAAATGAGCTTTTCGACCCTGCCAAACGCAAGGCAAACCCCGTAAAGAGGGAGGACAGGGAACCCGACGAGGACAAGCTGTACAGCAGCATGAGCAGTCTCAACCTTGCCTATTCCTTCTTTTCCGGCTTTACCTCCTCCTTTCCCCTGCTGGGGATGCTTGGCACTGTCCGCTCCCTTATAGGTGCGGCACAGACCATGACAGGCGGAGAAGTGGCAGTGGAGGAATTCTTCGGTGCTCTCACATCCACCGCCTGGGGCATTATTTTCGGTATCATCTTCAAATCCGTTGTGGACTCCTTCCTTTCAGCAAAGGTGGAGACCGTAAGCAGAGAATATGACCTTTACTGTGACAGAAATACTGTCAGAAAACGGAGTGAAAGCAAATGAATCTGAGATTTGATTCGGATATGATAACCTACACCGGCAGGACCCAGACCACCGGGACCGGCTCCCGCTGGTTCTTCCCCTCCACAAGGGCAGATGTCCGCTTCAAGGGAACGAAGGTATCCTTCAAGTGTACCAACCGCAATTTCTGGGGCATAGTCTGCATAGGAATAGTCATAGACGGCAGGATGTGCAGAGTACACCTGCGGGATGAATACAACATGAAGGAAACAGAATACCTTGCAGCCGAAAATCTGGAGCCCGACAAGGTACACACCCTCACTGTGTTCAAAATGCTGGCATCAAACCACAGCTTTGAACTCAATGAGCTCATATGCGACGGGGAATTTCTCCCCTCCGACCATAAATACGACCTTTCACTTGAATACTACGGGGACAGCGTAAGTGCCGGAGAGATGACCGAAGCCGACTTTTTCACCGGCAGGAGCGACCCGTCATCTTCCGATTCTGTCTACGACAATTCCTGGTTTTCCTATACATGGCAGTGTGCAAGGCTTCTGAACGCCCGTTTCCACAACATATCCCAGGGAGGTATCTCCGTCCTTGACGGCACGGGTTACTTCCACTACCCCGACTATATCGGCATGGAGAGCGTTTTTGACAAGACCTGCTACTTTCCCGAGGGAAACGAGCTGAGAGACGGAGAAAAGCCCTGCCTTACCGACTGGGATTTTTCAAAGTACACACCGGATATAGTGATCTTTGCCCTGGGGCAGAACGATGCCCACAGAGCTGATGACACCACCGTGGACATATACGACGAAAAGCTGAGACGAAACTGGAAGGATGCCTACAAAAAGCTGATATCCGATGTAAACGGCAGGTACGGCGGAAAGCCGGAGATAATTCTCCTCACCACCGTCCTCATGCACGATCCGGGCTGGGATGATGCCATTGATGAGGTGACAAAGGAGCTATGCGCAGAAGGCGTGAAGGCACACCATTTCCTCTTCTCCCGCAACGGAAAAGCCACGCCCGGCCACCCCAGAAGGTACGAACATTCCGAAATGGCAGGAGAGCTTGCAAAGTATATATCTTCCCTGCACATATGACAGATGTTTAATATCATCAGGATAGTCCATGCAATCGTAAAGCGTGCAAAGATGGACGGAAAAGCGGGTCCCGATGTGGGTGTAGGCATACCGCTGCTTATCATCGGCATTTTCTACCTTGTATTAAGGTACGGCGTATTATTTTTATCGGAGGATCCATTATTCCCCCCCTCTTTACCCGAACTGATAATACTTGCTGCATATTTTGCGCCTGCCGTTTATTTTACCCGCAAAAAGGTAAAGGAATGGTCAAATGACCCGTCCCTTCGCCGTATGCTTCTCAGGACCAGAAAAAAAGCTGCCGGGATAGCAGCACAGATCCACACAGGTTCGAGCAGCCTTGCAGAGGATATAAGGATGAGGAACGACGGCTGGTCACGGGACGAGATACGGGAATACAAAAGAAACAAACAAATATCCAACAACAACGACACGGAGGTAAGACCATGAGCAATTTTCTTAAGATCCTTGCAGTGATAATCACGGCAGCCGCTGCTGCTGCTGCACTTGTTCTGCTTATAGACAGCATCAGGCAGAAGAGGCTCACCACTTCAAAGGAATACGATTACGACGAGTACGACAGCCTGGATGACGGTCTTGACGAGGATGACCTTTCCTTCCTTGATTCCTACGAGGAAGAGCCGGAGGACGAAACACTTTGACAGAGGACAGAATTACAGGCTCCGAGCTTCTGGGGGAAGGGGAGTATGAAAGCCGCAGGGATCTTATAATGCGGGGCTTCAAGCTCTTTCAGAAAAAGTATGTTTTCAAGAGAGTGGCTCTGCAGATAGTCCTTGTGATAATTGCAGGTATCATCCAGGCTGTAAACATCCTCACTGCGGGATTTTCTGCGGTCAACGGGATCGTACTGCTGATACTGCTGGCTGTGGCTATAACTATACTTTCCAGACCGAGGCTCACATACAACAAGCTGGAGGAGAGCATTTCCGGACTTGACGGTATCATCTACAAGGCGCAGATGTACTCCGACAAGGTAGTGGTTTCAACGATCTTCGACCCTGCTGTTGAAAGTGAAGGCGATCCCTCCGGAGAGACCGGGGAGGAAAATACCGAAAACGAGGCAGAGCTTCCCCCCGCTACCATTATCCATCTGGATCAGGGAGTGGTGGATATCCTCTGCACAGAGGAGCTCTTTGTGGTGTACATCAAGGGCAGCAATATGTATGTTATCCCCCGTGATGCCTTCGGGGAAGAAGGAAGCGTCCATATTGCCCGGAAATATGAGGATCTGCTTGGCACTCACTTCATACTGTGCTGAAAAGAAGGGAGATTTTATGGACGATATAACTTATTACACCGATGACGGTATCTTCACCGTCTGCCTGCCTGAAAGGGTAGAGACCTCCAACGCAGACAAGCTGAGAGAAGACATTCTTAAAAATATCGCAGAGAGCGGATGCACCAGGATAGTCATAGACTGCGAAAACACCAATTACGTTTCAAGTGCGGGTCTCAGGATCTTTATGGCAGTGAGCAAAAGGTATGAGGATGTTCACTTTGCCAATGTTACGGGTTATGTAAAGGAAGTGCTTGACATTACGGGATTTCTGACAAAATACCTGTAATGCACCGATATAAAAAAACCATAGATCGTGCAGAAGGCGGAAGGTCTGCTTTCTGCCCTTCTGAGAACAGGAATAAGCAAAAATGGCTGATGAAGAACTTTTCGGACTGAAAAACCAGAAAATAATCGACAAGGACATAGAAAAGGAAATGAGGGATTATTTCCTTGCCTACTCCATGTCGGTAATAATAGCCCGTGCCCTTCCGGATGTCAGGGACGGTCTTAAACCCGTACACAGGCGTATACTCTACACCATGTACGAAAAGGGGTTGACCCCCGACAAGGACTACCGTAAATGCGCCGATACCGTCGGTGCCGTACTCGGCTCATATCACCCTCACGGTGATGCTTCCGTGTACGATGCGATGGTGCGTCTTGCACAGGATTTTTCCCTGCGCTACCCGCTTATAGACGGTCATGGCAACTTCGGCTCCCTTGACGGCGACCCCCCTGCCGCCTATCGTTACACGGAGTCCAGGATGGAGAGCCTTTCACTTGAAATGCTCACCGACATCAACAAGAACACCGTAGACTTCATGTCCAACTACGACGACCGTCTCAAAGAGCCGGTGGTCCTCCCCTCCCGTTTCCCAAACCTTCTGGTAAACGGTTCCATGGGCATCGCCGTAGGTATGGCGACCAATATCCCGCCCCACAATCTCCTTGAGACCATTGAGGCGGTAAAGTGTGTGATAAGGGATCCCGAATGTTCTCTTGACGAGCTCATGAAGCACATCAAGGGACCCGATTTCCCCACAGGCGGCATAATCATGGGCAGGAGCGGCATAAGAGCTGCCTACGGTACGGGCAAGGGAAAGATAACCCTCCGCTCCCGCACCGAGATAACCGAGCTTCACGGGCGCACCTGTATCGTGGTCTCCGAGATACCCTACATGGTCAACAAGAAGCGCATGATCGAAAAGATCGGCGAGCTTGTGAAGGACAAGAGGATAGACGGCATCCATGCTGTCCGTGACGAATCCGACAAGGACTACAAGGTAAGGATAGTAATAGAGCTGAAAAAGGACGCCGTTCCCCAGATGGTGCTCAACAAGCTGTTCAAATTCAGCGAGCTGCAGTCCTCCGTAGGTGTGATAATGCTGGCTCTTGTGGACGGCAAGCCCAAGCTCATGTCCCTGAGGGAAATGATACAGAATTACATCACCTTCCAGGAAGATGTTATACGCCGCCGCACCCGCTTTGACCTTGAAAAGGCTGAGGCAAGGGCACATATCCTGGAGGGTATGGTGATAGCAGCGGATAATATCGACGAAGTCATAAAGATCTGCCGCACATCCCAGAACATAACCGAGATAAAGCAGAGGCTTATGGAGCGCTTCGACCTCAGCGAGCCTCAGGCAGAGGCTATCGCCCAGATGAGGATGTACCAGCTTTCCAACATGGAGATACAGAAGCTCCTTGACGAACTGGAGGAGCTCCACAAAAAGATAGCCGACTTCAAGGATATCCTTGAAAACGAACAGAGAGTTTTCGGGATCATAGAAAACGATCTTGACGAGATAGGCAGAAAATACGGCGACGAGCGCAAGACGGACATTGAATCCGTGAGCGGCGAGGTGGATATAGAGGATCTTATAGACGAAGAGGATTGTGTGGTCACCCTTACGGACATAGGCTATATCAAGCGCCAGTCCCTCAGCGAGTACAAGACCCAGCGCAGAGGCGGAAAGGGTGTCAGCGCCCTGAAGCAGCGTGATGAGGACTTTGTGCAGGAAATGTTCATCGCCTCCACCAAGGATGATGTTCTCCTTATCTCCGACAAGGGACAGATGTACAGGCTGAAATGCTATGAGATACCCGAAGGGTCTAAACAATCCAAGGGCACCAATATCATAAATCTTCTCCCTCTGACAGAAAACGAAAAGATAACTGCCATGATAAAGACCTCCGACTATGCCGACGGCAAGTTCCTTGTCTTTGTCACCAAAAACGGCAGGATAAAGCGCACTCCTCTTTCGGCTTATGCCCATGTCCGCAGACAGGGACTGAGAGCCATCGTGCTTGAGGACAGGGACGAGATCGCAGGCGTTCGCCTGACGGACGGTTCCAATGAGCTCATGATCGCCACAAGGAACGGATATATCATCCGGATCTCCGAGGATAAGCTGAGAGCCCAGTCCAGAACCGCAAGAGGTGTGAGAGCCATGCGCTTTAAGGGAGACGACTGCATCGTTTCCATGGCAAGAGTGCGTGAAGGCGCTTCCGTGCTCACCGTTACGGAAAAAGGCTTCGGCAGGCGCTCCTCCCTCGAAGAATACCGCATACAGGCAAGAGGCGGCTACGGTCTTAAAAATTACCGTATCGACGACACAAGAGGAAAAGTCTGCGGCATAAAGATAGTAGACGAAGAGGACGATATCATCATGATCGCCACCGACGGTGTCATCATAAGGCTGCGTGCCTGTGATATCCGCATCATGAGCCGTTATTCCAAGGGCGTAAGGCTCATGAGAGTAGGCGAGAACGACAAGGTCGTTACCTTCACCCGCACAGCCCACGAGGAGGATGCGGAGATCGCCGCCGTAGAGGATACGGGCGAAGAAGAAAACGAGGAGGATATCCGTGCGGCTATGGAGGAGGACTCCCAGAACGAGCTCATCCCCATAGATGACAGCGATGATGAAGCAGACGATGAAGAGATCTCTGCGGATACATCCGATACCGATGATGACGGTGTCCGTTCGTAAATAAAAAAGGATCTGAAAACTCAAAATGTGGTTAATATTTTTGGCATGTGCCCTGTCCTTTGTGGCAGCGGCACTGTCCGGTCTTTTTATAATCCCTCTGATGAGGAAGCTCAATTTCGGGGCGACCATCTATGAAAAAGGTCCCGCATGGCAAAAAAGCAAGAATGGTACTCCCATTATGGGCGGATTTATGTTCATTATCGGAGTGCTGCTGTCCTGTGCGGTCTGCGTGGGGATCTACGGTGTGACAAAGTCTCCCGACAGTGTGGGCAATGCAGGTACCCTTTCGGTACTCAGGCTCATAGCAGGTCTTGCCTTTGCGTTTTTAAACGGTGTCATCGGCTTCACCGATGACTATATCAAAGCGGTGAAAAAGCAGGTGGAGGGGCTCAACCCCAAGCAGAAAATGGTAATGCAGTTTGTCCTTTCCTGCCTTTTCCTGCTGGCATTATACCTTTTGGGAGACAAGGACACTTCCATCCATTTCCCCTTCATAGGAGATCTTGAACTGGGTCTTTTCTATTACCCTCTCATGGTGCTGGTGCTCATCTACCTCACCAATGCCGTAAACCTCACCGACGGTGTGGACGGGCTCTGTTCCTCTATCACCGTTGTGTTCTCACTGGGTATGCTGGTGATATTCTCAAAAGCGGGCATGGAGGAATACAGGATCTACAGCGCCGCTCTTGCGGGAGGCTGTCTCGGCTTTCTTATCTGGAACTTCCACCCCGCTAAGATCTTCATGGGAGACACCGGCTCTATGTTTCTTGGAGGCTCTGTGTGTGCCATGGGCTTTGTGCTCCATGAGCACGTGATACTGGCGGTAGCTGCCATTGTCTACATCCTTGAAGCCTTGTCAGTTGTAATACAGGTGAGCTACTTCAAGATAACAAAGAAGAAGTACGGAGAGGGAAGGCGCATTTTCAAGATGACCCCTATCCACCACCACTTTGAAAAGAGCGGCTGGTCGGAGGAAAAGATCGTTATTGCCTTTTCTGCCGTTACTCTCCTTGCAGCAGCGGCATCTGTCCTCATGTTCAGATAGGTCGGTACGACCGACAGCGGGCAAGGATGCCCGGCAGCAACCAAACCGGCAGCAAACGGGTCGTGCGGCTCCTGACTGAAGTCCCCGAAAAGAAAGCGCACCATGTTCCGAACAGTGTACGCAGTTCATTTACTGTAACATCTATATTTTTGAAAAAATGGAAAAAAAGAAAGAAAAGCGCAAAAAGCGCTATGCAAACAATATAACCTTTTTTAAGTTCCTTATGCCCGGAAAGGGCAGCAAGGGCTACAGGGAATATCTTGAGACCGTTCACATCGGAGAGATAGATTTCCCCTTTCTCATAATAGTCCTGGTGCTGCTTGCAATGGGGCTCATAATGATGTATTCCGCATCCTACGCCTGGGCTATCCATGACACCAAGGACAATATATATGACTATTACTTCACCCATCAGCTGGTATATGCCATTGTGGGACTGGTCATAATGTTTATCACTTCAAGCAAGCTGGTAGACTATCATCTGATAAAAAACCCCTTCATAACCTATGTTTTCTCTCTGGTCGTGCTGGTGCTCCTGGCTCTTACCCCTTTCATAGGAAAGACCGTCGGCGGTGCCACCCGCTGGATACAGATAGGCTCCGCCTTTTCCTTCCAGCCCTCTGAGGTGGCAAAGATCGCCATGATCTTTCTCTTTGCCCACCTCATGAGCTCCAATCAGAGAGCCATGAACACCTTCAAAGGCGGTGTACTTCCCTACATGGGGGTAATGGTGCTGGTGGTGGTGCTTATGCTTATGCAGCCCCACCTTTCGGGCTCTATAATCATCGCATCCATAGGACTTGCCATGATGTTTGTGGGGGGATGCAGGCTCGACCACTTCATCGGCGTTGTGATAGCAGGTGTTATAGGTATCGTGGCGGGTGCTTATTATCTTTACACCCACGGCTACGAATTTATCAAAAACAGGATCGACGGCTGGCTCCACACCTTCGATACCGCCAATTCCGACCTTGCATGGCAGACAAGGAACTCCCTCATCGCCATTGGTTCGGGCGGGTGGTTCGGTCTGGGCTTCGGTCAGTCAAGGCAGAAAAACCTTTATCTTCCCGAATCCCAGAACGACTTCGTTTTCTCCATTGTCTGCGAGGAGCTTGGTTTTCTGGGTGCCCTGTGTGTCATAGTCCTTTTTGTGATGATGATAGTCAGAGGAGTGTACATAGCGGTCCATGCCCCCGACAAATACGGCTTTCTGCTGGTAACGGGCATCACCGTGCAGCTTGGTCTCCAGGCATTCCTCAATATGGCGGTGGTCTCCAACGCAATGCCGAATACCGGTATATCCCTTCCCTTTTTCAGCTATGGCGGCACCGCTCTTATCATGCAGCTTTTTGAGATCGGCATCATTCTGAATGTTTCCCGACAATCCGCCGTAGTAGAGGATCTCCCGGATAACACCGGAGAAGATGCCTCCCCTGAAAATGCCTGAAATCATCCCACCTCATCAGGTGGGATTTTTCATAAATTTCCTTCTTTGCTTGATTTTATGCGGATAATGTGATAGAATATAAAAAAACAGGAACATCAGATCCGATCCACAGACTTTTGCAGGATCATCACCAATTTGATGAAAAGGAAATAAAATGAATACAGAAGAAAGAACAAGGGCACGCATACTCAATGTGCTGAAAACATCAAAAAGACCCCTTTCCGAAAGGGTGCTCATAAAAAAGGTAAAGGGCAGCAAGAATCCTGCCAAGCTTTACGAGATAGACAATGCCCTCAGATCTCTTTCCGCAGAGGGAAAGATCAAAAAGGACAAGAGCGGCTGGCAGCTCTCCCTTTCGGACAAAGGCTTTGTGGGAGAAGTGACAAGGCTCCACAAGACTTTCGGCTTTGTGCGCCCCGCCGAAAAGGGCAGCAGTGACGAGGAGATATTTATCCCCGGCAAATATATGCTTGGTGCCATTCCCGGGGATATAGTCCTCTGTGAGAATATCCCCTCAAGAGGAGAGCTCCCCGAAGCGCAGATAAAGGAGATACTGAAATATTCATCCTCCTCCTTTTCGGGTACTCTTCTCAAAGAGGACGGCGTTTACTACATACAGCCCGACACTCTCTGCAAGGATAAGCTGGAGATAGAGGGTGATGTTTCCGCAAAGCCGGGGGACAAGATCATCTGCGAGATCTCTCACAGGGGCAGCCGCCACAGTGAGCACCGCTGCACCATAGCCGCCTCCTTCGGTTCCTCCGAAAGTGCGAAAAACTGTGCCATGACCACTCTCTACATCAATGAGATAGAGACCGACTTTCCTCTTGCGGTAATGGACGAGGCACGGCATATAGGCAATATGAGCATATCCGACAGGGACATATATTCAAGGCTCGACCTCCGTGACAAGCCCATTTTTACCATTGACGGCGCAGATACAAAGGATATAGACGATGCCATTTCCGTGGAGAGAACAGAAAACGGCTATGCTCTGGGTGTCCACATTGCCGATGTCTCCCATTATGTAAAGCCCGGCTCCGCCCTTGACAATGATGCCTTCGTGAGAGGCACATCCATTTATTTCGCCGATACAGTCATCCCCATGCTGCCAAAGGAGCTTTCAAACGGCATCTGCTCCCTTAACCCGAAGGAGGACAGGCTTGCATTTTCCTGCCTTATGACCTTGGATAATGACGGAAAGCTGCTTTCTTACAAATTCAGCAAAAGTGTTATCCGTTCAAGGGTAAAGGGTGTTTATTCCGAGGTGAACAGGATCATAGAGGCGGGAGATTACCCGGATGCGGAGCTGGCTGAAAAGTATGAGGGGCTCCTTGATGAGATACTGCTTGCATCGGAGCTGGCACAGAAGCTGTGTGAAAACCGCAGGAAAAGAGGAGCACCCGACATAGAGTCTCCGGAACCAAAGCTCGTACTTGATGAAAACGGAAAGTGTACAGATGTACAGAAGAGGGTATCGGGAAAAGCCGAGGAGATGATAGAGGATTTCATGCTCATGGCAAATACCTCCGCCGCAAAAACGGCAAAGGAGAAAAATATCCCCTTTGTGTACAGAGTCCACGAGAGCCCGTCACCGGAAAAGGCAGCCCGTTTCACGGAGATACTTGACAAGCTGGGCATAGCCCATCCCGACACGGAAAAGCTGAAAGCTGCCCATATATCAAAGATATTGAATGAGGTAAAGGACAGCGATATCTACCCTATCATAAACAGCATCGCTTTGAGAAGCATGGCAAAGGCAAAGTACTCCCATGAGCCTCTGGGTCACTACGGGCTCGTGCTGGATGACTACGCACATTTCACCTCCCCTATCCGCCGTTACCCCGACCTTGCCATTCACCGCATCCTTACCTCCCTCTGCTACGATAAGGAAAGTCCCTCACAGCTTAAAAAGAAGTATTCACACTTTGCCTATGAAGCCGCAGCCAATTCCTCGGAATGTGAGCTTCTTGCCATGAAGACGGAAAGAGAGTGCGATTCCCATTACATAGCCGAATACATGGCATCTAAGCTGGGGGAGGTCTTTGAAGGCACTGTTTCCTCCGTCACCGCCTTCGGGATGTATGTGGAGCTTGACAACACAGCAGAGGGTCTTGTGCGCATAGAAAGCATACACCCTCCCTGTGACTTTGACGGTGACTTCTCCCTCACGGCAGACGGAAAGACCCTTTACCGCATAGGGCAAAGGGTGAAGGTAAAGACTGTGAAAGCTGAGGTAAGCTCCGGCAATATCGACTTTGAGCTTGCAGGTACGGTCTGCACCGACTGAATCATGACCTTGCAGGCTGACGCCCGGTCAGCCCACCGAAATGCTGCTAAAACAGATCTCATCCTTTAGTTTAGATAAGGCTGTGGGTCCCAGCACCTACCCCAATCGTGCAAACTCCACCCTCCCGCTTGTGCTGTCCGCTATGACAGCCATGCTGTGAGGGTGGTTCACGTTTCCGGAGACATAGGTCACATAGACCCTTGCGGTGCTTTCGTGACCCTTCCAGAAATCCCTGTCATAAAAGATCACCACATTGTCCCTGTCAAGCTCCTTTGAAAGGTCAGCGCTTTCTGAATAGTCACACAGCATAAACGCTGTGACAGCTTCTCTGTCCATAGTATACGGCTTACTTCCTGTGTACCTGATGCTTGTGTGCCCTGTGCCCTGCATAACAGAAGGCATATGATCGTATCTGTAATCTGCGGCATCTTTTTCTATGCTTTCTGGAAGGATATCCCACAGGTCCTTTTCTGAAAAGGAATATGCCCTGTGAAAGGGATAAAATTCCTTTATGCTGCTCCATGCCCCAAGGTCGCAGAACAGGATATAAACACACACAGCACCTATAACGATCATCTCCGCTATGTTTCTGCCTTTTCTGCCGGAAGGGTCTCCTTTCTTTCCACGCCTCATATTCACGTACCCATACACAAGGGTCACAAGTCCTGCCGCCGCAAAGACTGCTGCACCGCTTACAACAAAGGCTCCGCATAACACTGCGGATATGGCAAATAACACTGCCGCTGCCCAAAAATAATATCTCTCCTTCAATTTTCTTCTCCCTTAATCTTTGAATCTTTCCTTGTAGCTGTGGTACTCGTCCCCGTCATGGTAGGATATGATAGTTGACAGGTTCACATTCTCCACGCTTCGGAAAATGTTCTTGTCTACATTGGGGTTTACCTTTTTAAGACCGGCAATGAGTTTTTTTACCTCTGCCCTTTTGCTGAGCCCCTCTTTTTCTGCGGAATTTTCCGTGAACCTGCACGCACAGCGTATAAACTCCAGTTCATTGTACCTTGCCCATGCTATGATATCTGCCTCACGCACAAGATACATGGGGCGTATAAGCTCCATTCCCGTAAAGTTGCTGCTCTTTATGCGGGGCATCATGGTCTGCACCTGCGCTCCGTAAAGCATCCCCATCAGTATGGTCTCTATCACATCGTCAAAGTGGTGTCCGAGTGCTATCTTGTTGCAGCCCAGGGACTCCGCATAGCTGTAAAGGTGACCTCTCCTCATACGGGCACAAAGGTAGCAGGCATTTTCATCTATATGGTTCACGGTATCAAATATTTCAGACCTGTATATCCTTACCGGAACAGACAGCTTTTCGGCGTTTTCCTCTATCTTCTTCCGGTTCAGCTCGTTGTAGCCCGGATCCATCACTATATATTCCACATCAAAGGGAAAGTCCGAATACCTGTGCAGCTGCATAAAAAGCCTTGCCATCAGCATGGAATCCTTCCCTCCGGATATACAGACTGCTACCCTGTCACCCTCCTGCAAAAGCTCATACTCGTTTATACCCTTTACAAATTTGCTCCACAGCTGTTTTCTGTACTTTTTTTCAAGGCTGTAAACCAGCCTTTTTTCAAATTCCTCTTTTGTCATTATTTTCACCGCATACAAATTTGCTCCCGACATTATCGGGAGCAAAGCTTTTAATAGTCTATATCAAGTCTTCCGTAAAGGTCTCCGGAAAGAAGATTGTCCTCAGGACGGGGCTTTTTGTAATCCTTCTCAAAGGATGTCTTCATAAGATCCATTGAGTGGGGATCTCTCTTTCTTTCAAATCCGCCCTTGTCGTAACCCTTGTCATAGCTGCCCTTATCGTAGCCGCCTCTGCCTCTGCCGCCGGAATGTCTTCCTCCTCTTTCTCCCTTGTGTTCAAACTTTCTGGGATTGGTGGAGGAAATGACTACCTTCCTGTAAGGCTCCTCACCTACGGACTTTGAGGTAACTCCCTCTATATCTCCGATAGTGGCATGGATTATGCGCCTTTCGTAGGGGTTCATAGGCTCAAGAGTGGTGCTTCTGCCTGTTCTCTGAACGGTCTTGGCTATCTTCTTTGCCAGTTCCTCGAGAATAGCCTTTCTCTTCTCCCTGTAACCGCAGGAATCAAGGCTGATACGATAATAATCCTTGTCGCTCTTGTTGGCTGCCATGGATGCCAGGTACTGCAATGCGTCCAGGGTCTCTCCCCTTCTGCCGATGACCGTACCCGTCATATCTCCCTGAATGTCGATAACGGCGCCCTCTTCGCCTTCCTCGGCTACAAGCTCCGCATCCACACCCATTGCGGAAAGGACCTCTGCCAGGTATTCAAGAGCTGTCTCTGTCTTGGTAGGCTCATACTCTGCCTCTACCACTGCCTGTGCCTTTCCGAAACCGAGTATACCCTTTTTTCCCTCGTCTATGGTAGTAAATGTTATCCTGTCCTTTTCAACTCCGAATTCCTTTACGGCAAGCTCTGCTGCCTCCTCGATGGAGTCGGCGGTAAACTGTTTCTTCATTATCTTTTCCTTTCGGGTCTGTTCCCTCTCTATATGTTTTGCATCCTTTTATTCCGAATCATCGTCCGGATCGTCACCGTACTTTTCCGCCTGTCTTCTTCTCGCCTCTGCTATTATTCTTCTCTCGTAATCCTTCATCTGGGAGTTTGAAAGCCTTCCCTCTGCGGGTATCTTCTCGACCTTTGCGCTTTCCTTTCCCTCATTCTGTGCTGCGGCAAGCTGTTCCTTCATCATCTCATTGTACTTTTCCATGATGCCGCTGCGCTTCTTGTTCTTGTTTTTCAGCTTATCCTTTTCGATGAGCTTCTGTACATACTCCGGTGTATAGATCCTGTTGAGGACTACATTCTGTATTATTCCCACCAGTGAGGAGCAGATCCAGTAAAAGCCGAGACCCGAAGCATAGGTAAAACCTATGTACACAGAGAACAGGGGCATGAAGTAGAGCATAAGGTTCATGCTCTTCATCTGGTCTGCCGCATCAGGGTTCATCTTCTTCTGCTTTGCGGTGGAATAGATGGATGTTGCAAGCTGTAAAAGTCCTGCTATTATGGGTATGAGCATCAGTCCCACATTTGCGGGACTGAACACTATCTTGTCAAGACCGTTGTCAAAGACCGTCTTGGGTATAACTCCCAGATCCACCACGCCGAATATCTTGTTCTGGAATTCCAGTATGGAATTTACCACATCAGCAGATATCCCGTTGTTCAGATAGTAATTAGGGTCGCTCTGAACGGATTGCAGAAGGTATAGCTCCGGTCTTGCATTGAATGCCGCATTGCCCTCAAAGAGAGGTGCTGCTACATTTTTCAGTGTTTCAAGTGTTTCCTTGTTAAGTCTTATTATGTAGGATATGGGTCTGTATATAACATCAAATACGCCCCACAGGAGTATAAGCTGTATCAGCATGGGAAGGCAGGATGCCATCGGGTTTATCCCCTCTTCGCTGTACAGCTTCATCTGCTCTTCCTGCAGCTTCTGCTGGTTGTTTGCGTACTGCTTTTTCAGCCTTTCGAGCTTGGGGTTTATGGCAGAGGTGGCTGCCATTGATTTTTGCTGCTGCACCGACAGAGGGAATGTTATGAGCCTTGTCAGCACAGTGAATATCAGTATTGCTATACCGTAGTTTTTTACCAGCTTATATACCAACCACATGAGCCATCCCAGGGGATAGCCTATGATCTGTGATAAAAATGAGATAAGATCACCTGCTTTGTCTTCTCAGAGAGACGGATTCTCTCCTTCTTCTTTTCTTTTCATCCCGAATGTTATCTTTTCCGGAACAGGGTCGATCCCTCCGAGGGACCATGGATTGCACCTGAGCAGCCTCCATGCTCCCAGGGCACACCCTCTCAGTGCTCCAAACCTTTCTATGGCTGTAAGAGTGTAGGTGCTGCAGCTCGGATAATACTTGCAGCAGGGCATCTTGTAGGGCGATATGAACTTTTTGTAGAACCTTATAGGCAGTGTAAATATCAGCCTCGGCAGTTTAATTATCTTTTCCTTTACCCTGTCCACTTTTTTTCCCTGTCGTGTCTCCGGATAACTTTTTCCCGCTGCTTTTCACACCATTGGTGTTCATGGCAGGTATCAGCTTCTTTTCAAAGAATCTTCCTATGTCGATGCTCTTGCAGTGCGGAGTATGCTCACGGGCACACACCACTATGTCAAAGCCGGGAGGAAAGCTGTCGTAAAAAGCAGTATAAGCGGCTCTTATGATACGCCTTGCCCTGCTTCTCTCCACTGCATTCCCCACCTTTTTGGGAGTGGAGATGCCCAGCCTTTTCCTGCCTGTGCCGTTTTTCCTGTAATAGGCAAGGCACACACCGCTGCCGCACGCCTTTCCTTTTGAATAGGCACGGGAAAAATCCTTGTTGTCGTTTATTACTTCAAAAACCATAACTTAGAGGTCAGAAGACAAAAAGCTGCCGAAAGGATCACTCTTTCCTGCTTCCTGCTTCCAAAAAAATAACAGACCACCTATACCATAAGTCAGTTTTCCGGCCTGCGGTATATGTGGTCAATGTTCAAGCCTTTTGTCGTGACTTTCCTCTGCTGTCTTTCCCGCTGTCTGCTCTGCATCACGGGAACAACACACTCATCATCCCGTAGGATCAATAAGTAAGTGACTTTCTGCCCTTGGCTCTTCTTCTTGCAAGTACCTTGCGTCCGTTCTTGGTAGCCATTCTCTTCATAAAGCCGTGCTCCTTCTTTCTCTGGAGCTTCTTGGGCTGGTATGTTCTCTTCATTATTCCTTCCTCCTTATCAGATTTCCGGGTATCTCCGATATTTTCAAATAAAGACAATTATCCCTTTAGACACCCCGTCAATTTACTATTATACCCTACATAAAGACCGTTTGTCAAGCATTTTTCATACAAGCCGTAATAAATTTCAGGGCAGTTATATGGTTATTTTGCTACATTTTACACAAAAATATCCGCCCCTTTTTGAAAAGAGGCGGATATGTCTTTCTGTATCGTAAAGCCTTGATCACACAGCTCTTTCGACCTTGCCGGAACGAAGACATCTTGTGCAGACATGAATGTGTGTGGGAGTACCGTTCACAATAGCCTTTACACGCTTTACATTAGGCTTCCATGCTCTGTTTGAACGACGATGAGAGTGGGAGACCTTAATACCGAAAGTAACGCCCTTTCCGCATATATCACATTTTGCCATCGGGCTGCACCTCCTTAAATACTGCCGTACAAGCAGAGATTTTCACAAAAACAAAGTTTCTTCTACCCTTCTTTGTCTGTAACATATCTATGTTATCATAATCGGAGCTAAATTGCAAGAAGTTTTTTCAACTTCGTTTGAATAAACAAAATACTCTTTTTATAAAGCTCATAAAAAGTTATTTTGCACAAATCATTCTGCCTGCTCTGTCACACTGAAGCTTATGCCGTTTTCATCGAGCACTGCTGCAAGAGCATCAACAGCATCCTTGGAGCCCTCCTTGTTCACTATCTCTACGGTAAACTCATCTTCCTTTGCCGTAAGCTGTGAAACTATATCTTCAAGCTCCATCGTACTGTTGTTGTAGATATATGAGCCTTCCTCAACGGTTATCTTTTCAACTGTCCTGTTTCCGCTTTCCCGGGCGGCTGCGGAAGTCTCTTCTGCCTGTGCCTGTGTGCTCTGTGAGCTTTCACTGCTGTTCCCGGTCCCGAATCCTGTTCCGTTCCCGAATCCGAATCCCTTGCCGAATAAAAGAAAAAGCACCACTATGATGATTATGATGAGTATCACTATGATGATACCACCGGATCCTTTTCCCTTTGTTTTCTTACTCATTATCATTCATCCTTTCTTTCATACCGTGCAGGTCGGTCATGGAAACATACAGGTTGGTATATTCGTTCCTGAGTGCCTTCAGAGCCTTGTCCGTGCTCTCATATGCGTTGTAGGAGTCTCTTTTGGAACCGTCATATATCATTTCGGCAAGTATCACATCTTCACTTGTGATCCCCGCTGCCTCAAAGGCGCTTTTTATCCCCTTTGCAATGTCCGTTCCCTTGGATATCTCCTTTATTTCCTCATTCCCCGAATATATCCTTATTTTCCAGCCGTCTTCGTATATATTCTCGTTGTCAAGGTATATCTTTACATTGTTTCCCTTGTCAAAGGCATTCATGGCGGCTATGTCGTAGGCAGTCCTTTCGGAGGCACCGTAGAGCCTTTCAAGCTCCCTGTTCCTTTCCTCCTCAAATCCTGCCCTTTCTTCCATCAGGCTTTCCTTTTCCTCTTCAAGCTCCTTTTCAAGGACTGCTGCCCTTTCAAGGCTCTCCTCTGCTGCCTTTTTTCTTTCCTCCGCCTCAGTCACGGCTTTTGCGGTCTGGGTGCTGTATGTTATGATGAAGAAGAAAAGAATTATCATAGTCACATCCAGCAGGGATGTAAAATCAAGAAATATCTCCTTTTTTCTCCTCATCCTATCACCCTTTTCAGCAATGTGACCTTAATTTCAGGCTGTCGGTCATGCTTGTTGGCTGTCGGTACTTTACGCAAAGTATTCCAGGGCACATATATAACTTTTCTTTCCAAGCCCTGCCACAACTCCCACACATACGGGAGATATGACCGACTTATGGCGGAATTCCTCCCTTGTGTGTACATTTGATATATGCACCTCTATGACAGGGACCTTTATGGCGGCTATGGCATCCCTTATGGCGTAGCTGTAATGGGTGTATGCTCCCGCATTGAAGATTATGCCGTCATACTTCCCCATAGCTGCATGGAGCCTGTCTATCAGCTCTCCCTCATGGTTGGACTGGAAAAAATCCGTTTCCATGCCCTTTTCCTCTGCCTTTTTCCTTATCTCCTCATTTATGGATGAAAGGCTGTCGCCGCCGTATATGCCCGGCTCCCTTACACCCAGCAAATTAAGGTTGGGACCGTTCATGATAAGTATCTTTTTCATATTTTTCCTCTATCCCACATTGTTTTCCATCCTGAAAAGGAGCTGTCCTACAGTCATTGTTTCTCCCTCGTGCTTTGCAAGTGTTTCTATGGTCCTTATCGGTCCCCACGGAAACCCCCACCATCCTCCGAAAAGAGTGACAAGCACGGTCATCACCGACATTTTACCGAAATCATCTTCATGTACAAGGTCGGTACCTCTGACCTCAGTCATAACAATGTAGGAAATACACATCCTGTACCTTTTTAACTCTGTTCCCAAGCTGTATGATCTCCCTTTATACTCAAAGCTTCCACCGCTTTTAAGGTTTTCACTGTTGGAAAAAACAGCTTCCAGAAACATCCTGTCCTTCTTTTCCGAACCCTTTATCACAAAGAACACTATCCATGCTGTTACTGCCACTGCTATCAACAAATCAATTATCAACAAACCGATCATGCTCTTTTTGTCCTAAAAGTCCAGATCCTTTATGTACTTAGCGTTCTTTTCTATGAAGTCCTTTCTGGGCTCTACCTTGTCTCCCATAAGGATCGTAAATACTTCGTCCGCCTTCTGGGCATCCTCTATATTCACTCTCAGCATGGTCCTTGTTTCGGGGTTCAGAGTAGTTTCCCAAAGCTGATCCGGATCCATCTCACCAAGACCTTTGTAGCGCTGAATGTTTACCTTTCCGTCTCCCTCAGCCTCAAATTCTCTGATGTATTCGTCCCTTTCCTCATCGGAGAAGGCATATTTGACAGTCTCCTTCTTTCCCTTTCTCTTTGCGACCTTGAAAAGGGGAGGCTGTGCTATATAAATGCGTCCCTCTGTGATGAGTTCCCTCATGTACCTGAAAAAGAAGGTGAGCATGAGGGTCCTGATATGGAACCCGTCCACATCCGCATCGGACATTATAACTATTTTTCCGTAGCGCAGCTTTTTGATATCAAAATCCTCTCCTATGGAGGTACCCAGTGCTGCCACAACAGGCATCAGCTTTTCATTGCCGTATACCTTGTCTATCCTTGCCTTTTCAACATTGAGCATTTTTCCCCACAGAGGAAGTATAGCCTGATAACGGGCACTTCTGCCGTTCTTGGCTGTACCGCCCGCAGAATCTCCCTCAACGATGTAAAGCTCTGTCATTTCCGTGTCACGGTCGTAGCAGTCAAAGAGCTTTCCGGGAAGGGATGCGCTGTCCATGGCGGATTTGCGCCTTGCAGTCTCTCTTGCCTTCTTTGCGGCTTCCCTCGCCTTCTGGGCATTTTGGGTCTTTTCTATTATAAGCTTTGCCTCTGCGGGGTTTTCCTCCAGATAGGATATTATGTTGTCGTAAACAATGTTCTCTACCAGCGGACGGGCTTCCGGGTTTCCCAGCCTTCCCTTTGTCTGACCTTCAAACTCGCACTTTGTCAGCTTTACGGAGATAATGGCTGTAAGACCCTCTCTCACATCGTCGCCCGTCATCTTATCCTGGTTTTCCTTGATAAAATTGAACTTCTTTGCGTAGTCGTTTATAGCCTTTGTAAGTGCATTCTTAAAGCCGTTCTCATGCTGTCCGCCGTCGGTGGTGTGTATGTTGTTTGCAAAGCTGCGCACATCATCGTTGTAGGAGTCGTTCCACATGAGAGCGACCTCTGCATACATATCGGACTCCGTATTCTGGTTGTACTTTGTCCCCTTGAAGTGTATCACCTTGTCGGAAAGGGGCTCTACTCCCTTTACCTTGTGGATGTGCTCCACGAACTGGCTTATCCCTCCCACATAGTGGAGAGTTTCGCTGAGGATATTGTCCGGGTCTCTCTTGTCGGAAAATACTATCTTTATCCCCGCATTGAGAAAAGCCTGTTCTCTCAGCCTTGTAAGCAGGATGTCGTAGTCGTAGACAGTGGTCTCCGTGAATATAGTGGGATCGGCCTTGAACTTTACACTTGTTCCGGTCTCGGTGGTATCCCCTATTATCTTCATCTGTTCGTCGTAATGACCGCCGTTTTCAAAGCGCTGGAAATGTATATGCTTCCCGTCCTTTACGGTAAGCTCCAGCCACTCCGAAAGAGCATTTACAACGCTGGCTCCCACTCCGTGAAGTCCGCCTGCCACCTTGTAGCCGCCGCCGCCGAACTTTCCTCCCGCATGGAGAACGGTATATACCAGAGTAGCGGCGGAAATGCCTTCCTTGTGTATGCCTGTGGGTATACCTCGCCCGTTGTCCGTTACCTCTATCACATCTCCGGGGAGAATGTTCACTATGATCTCGGTGCAATAGCCTGCCAGCGCCTCGTCTATGGCATTGTCCACTATCTCGTACACAAGGTGGTGAAGTCCTCTCGGACCTGTGGAACCTATGTACATTCCGGGGGTCTGTCTTACGGGCTGCAAGCCCTCAAGCACCTCTATCTGGTTCTCGTCGTATTTTTCCTCTGTCCTGAATACGGAACCGCTTTCCTCGGCATTCATCATATCCTTGTTTTCGTTTTCCATTTACTTTTCTTCCTGTTCTTCCCTTTTCAACATTTCATCTTCTTCTGTTGAAAAAAGATAATATCACTTTTTATTCTTAGCTCTTTCTGCAAGAGTCCTGTGACCTACATTTGTTATGTATACCTTTTCTCTTCCCTCTCCGACCGATACTATGAAAGACTTTGTTTCCTCATAGCTGACATAAACGGCGTTATTTCTGCGTCCCGCCGCAGCTAAATATTCTCTCGTATCATCGCTGACAGAAGCTTCTATGTCAAATATCCCTATTATATCCTTATCCCTGATGCTCTTGTTGTTCCCTATGTGGATGTACATTTTTATCTTTCCTCTATTTTAAGGCTCCTTGTATATCTGCACTTCGGAAATCTGCTGCACCCGTAGAAATTTTTTCCTGCATCTTTTCCTTTTCTTGCTTTTCTCAAAACAAGCTCTGACCCGCACCTCGGACATATCAGATCATTTTCAACGGTATCTGCGGATTTTGTAATTTCCTCTTTTGCTTTTTTTGCGGGAATTTCCTCATTATCATCTTCTTTTACACGTTTTATTCCTTTTCCGTATGTGCTTATTTTCGTCTTTCTCTTATAATACATATAGTATTTATACATTATAAAAACAATCAAAGCACCGATCGAGATACCTGCTATAATGTACAAAATATATTTTGTAACTATATCCATACTTCACCTTTTATATTTATTAACATACTATATATCCAAATACGGAAGAATAAGGATCCTATTTGTATTTATCGGAATAATCGACCGGTCTTTTTCTTTTATTTTTACTTGATTTCTCATCTCTGCTTCCGTACTCTTCTCTTATTCTTTCAATGTGCTTGTTTTTCTCATCTTTATCTTTAACTGTCAGTAATCCGAGCTTTTTGTATATCATCTCTGTTTCTTCTTGTTCAAAGCAGTCCTCGTTCTCATTCCAAATCTTCTCTATACAAAACTCAAGATCACTTTTCTTTACCACTTCGGCATCACTCACAAGAGTGATATTCTGTAATTTACTTTTGTCTGAAAATACCACTATATTGAATAATCTTATCTTTTCTTCTGAAAAGACCGTTTTTTCCTTCAGATATCTTTTCAGCCATTTTATATGATTTTCATTTTGCTTAACAGGATTATAAAACCTGTATTTTCTTTCCTTTGAAAAAAATTCTGTCCAGTACAGATCCTTTTCATTACCATATATCGAGCCGGAGTAATTTTTATATTCTATTACAAATATTCCTTTTTGTGTTATAAATATAACATCTATCTCAGATGTTTCACCTTTTTCCTTGTCTACGATAATGTTTTTCAGTATTTTTCCCTTTTTGCCCTTTTTTATAATATACCGAAGCTCATCTCTCAAAAAGTATTCGCCTATCTTTCCTTTGTTTTCCGGTTTTTCAAGATAGGAGTCTATCAAAGGATCCACAATGCTGTCTATACCCATCGTCAAAAAAGAATCGTTTTCCTTTTCAGACTCAAAGTATTTTACAATCATTTCCCCTATTATGTTCTTTTTCATTTTTAAACTATTTTTCCTCCGGATATGTTTATCACATTTACCGAATTGTCTTTTTCAACAGCGCTTTTGTCACAGGCTGTTATAAATACCTGCATACCGTGAGAATTTTCAAGTACAAAAGCCTGCCTTTCCGGATCAAGCTCGCTGAGAACATCATCAAAGAGCATGACCGGTTTTTCTCCCGTATCCTCCGAGAGCATCTGTGCCTGTGCGGTCTTTAATACTATGGCTGCGGATCTTTGCTGCCCCTGGGAGCCGAATTCCCTTACAGGCAAGCCGTTTATGGTCATTTCCAGGTCGTCACGGTGTATGCCCGCAGTCGTAAAGCCTGCCCTTATGTCGTCGTTTATGTTTTCCGAAAGCCTTGAATAATATATATCCTTCAGCTCTCCGCTGTGATCCGTTCTTCCTTCAAGATCCTTGTATATACTGGATCTGTAGCTTATCTCGAACCTTTCCCTTTCCCCTGCCAGTTCATAGTAGAGCTTTGTGGCATATCTTCCCAGCGAGCGGATATAAGTATCTCTCACCACGGATATATATGCCCCTGTCTGTGCCAGCTGAGTATCCCATATTTCCAGCATGGAGCGGTCGGAAAGCCCGTTGTATATATCCTTTATAAGGGAATTTCTCTGTGCCAGCAGGTTTTCGTATTTATTGAGCGCCCACACAAAGGACCTTTTTATCTGGGATGCCGAAAGGTCTATAAAGGATCTTCTTTTGTCTGGTGATCCCTTTGATATGAAAAGATCCTCCGGTGTGAAACATACACACAGCAGATTTCCGAAAAGCCTTGACAGCAAAGGCACCGGAACGCCGTTCAGGGTTATCTTCTTTTCCTTTGTCCCCTTCATGGCTGTAAAGCTGATCTCCTGTGTGCGTACACTGTCTGTGTAAAGCAGGTCTATAACAGCCTTTTCCCTTTCAAAGCCTATAAAATCCTTGTCTCTGGTGCCTCTGAAGGAGCGGCAGCCCGTCATCAGCCATATGGATTCTATAAGGTTCGTTTTACCCTGGGCATTTTTCCCCAGTATAAGGTTCACATCCGGCGAAGGAGAGATATCCACCGAATCAAGGTTTTTATAGCCGTCAACACTGACTTTTTCTATTTTCATTGTTCATTTGATACTATTCTGAGCTCTGTGATCTCTCTTTCGGCAGTTCCCGCTATCTCCACCGTATCTCCGGGGCGGAGCTTTTTTCCTCTCATGGTGCATACTTCGCCGTTTACCTTGCACATACCGAGACTTACCATTACCTTTGCCTCTCCGCCGGAGGATGCTATATTTGCAAATTTGAGAAGATCACCCAGTCGTATGAATTCTGTTTTTATAGCTATATCTTTCATGCTGCACCTTTAGTTTTTAAGCCTTACGGGGAGTACGAGGAAGGTAAACTGGTCTCCGTCAAGCGGAGTTATCATAAGCGGAGAAGTGGGAACACCCAGGCTGAATTTCACCTTATCCGTGCCTGCTGCCTTCAATGCTTCCATCAGGTAGCGGCTGTTGAAGCCTATTTCAAGGCTGCTGCCCTCCATTTCCACAGGTAATTCATCATTGAATATGCCCATAGGTGTGGAAACATTGACACTTATTTTACCATCCTTGAAGCTGCAGCGTGCAGGAGCCTTTGTCTGCTCCACTATTATCAGCATACATCTTTCAAGCACATCTGAAAGCTGCTTTGTGTTCACTGTGGCATAGGTGTTGAATTTTTTTGGGATAGAACCCTTGTACTTGTGGAACTCACCTTCAAGGAGCCTTGCCACAAGCGTATAATCACCCAGATCAAAAGAAACGTGCTTTTTTGATACATAGACAGTCATCTTTTTGTCGGAGTTTTCATTTATCAGCTTTGAGAGCTCGGAAAGTGCCTTTCCCATCACCACAAAGTTGAATCTGTCCTCAGTCTTTATCGGCTCTGTGCGTATGGCGAGCCTGAAACCGTCTATGGCAACAAGGTTGAAAACACCGTCCTCTATGTCAAAAAGCTCTCCTTTGAGTATAGGCTTGTTGTCCGTAACGGCAACAGCGTAGATGGTCTGTTCTATCATGCTTTTCATAACAGACTGTTCAAACTCAAAGAAATCGGATTTTTCCACTTCCGGGAGAGAGGGATATTCATCTGCACTCAAAGCGGGGATGTCATAGACCGTATTTCCCGATGTTATGGTACATTTCAGGTTTTCATCTATGACAGCGGTCACCTTTTCGTTCGGGAGCTTTCTGACTATATCCGTGAGCAGCTTTGCATTGAGGAGCACCTGACCGTGATCCTCACTTTCTACCTCAATGGTCCTCATTATGCCGAGGTTAAGGTCATATCCGGAAAAGGTGAGTCTGTTTCCGTCAAGGTAGAGCTTTGCACAATCCAGATGAGCATTTTCGGATTTCTGAGCAACTGCTCTCGATATATTATTTACAGTTTCGCTGAGTTCCGATCTTTTACAGGTGAATTTCATATTATCTCTCTTTTCTTGGGTAAAATAATATATAATTTTTTTTGCTTTTGCTGTTGTAGTGTTGAAAGTGTGGAAAAGTACGGTGAAGGGGCTTTGCAAAAGGAAATATTTTTCAGACAGCCTCTGTGGAAATTTGTTTGTTTGTCAGGAGCTTTCAAACATGACGGAGATCATTGTTTAAAAAGTTTAAAACCGGTTGTTTAAAAACAGGGTTCGGTTGAAAAATTTGTTTAAACAGGGCGTTTTCTTATATATGCTGTTTATAAATCCGACTTTTTCAACCGGCTTTTCAACAATCGTGTTGAAAAGCCAAAGCAAGCAGAGGTGTATCACCCCTTATTTTTCCTGTTTTGTAACCGATTTGTAACTCTTTGATTTTCAAAAGGGTTTTAAACGATTTTTTCAACAGGATGTTGAAAATTGATATTTTTTCAATCTGATAATTTTTTTAAAATAACGGAAAACAAAAATTCATTTTTATTCTCCGCCTTTAAGGTTCTTTGTTATGTCCTCCAGCATCTCCCTTGTGACAGGGTCGGATTCCGTCTGCTTCGTCATGTCATTTATGTAAAAGGACACCGTGGCGTGATCCTTCCCTCCCAGCTCCGAGCCTATTGCCTGCAGAGAAAGGGGAGTCATCTCCTTCATCACATAGGCAGCTGCTTTTCTTGCAGCGGATATCTTCTTCGACCTGGATCTGGAACGGATATCTTCCGGGGCTACGGCATAGGCTGCAGCTACATGATTTATTATAACATCCGCAGTAAGAGCGGGTGTCTCCTCAAAGCTGAGTATCTCCCTGATGACATTCTGAGCCTGTGCGATGGATGGAGGGGTGTTCAGCAGGTTCTGAAGAGCGCTCAGCTTTTTGACTGCACCCTCAAGCTGCCTTACATTTGTTTTCAGCTTGTCCGCCAGATAGGAAACTGTTGATTCATCAAGGGTAAGGTCAAGAAGCTCTGCCTTTCTCTTTATGATAGCTACTCTTGTTTCGTATTCCGGCATACCTATATCTGCCATAAGTCCGCTCTCAAAGCGGGATCTTATCCTGTCCTCCAGTGTCTTTATGTCTTTCGGGGGACGGTCGGAGGTGAGGACTATCTGTTTGCCGTGGGAATAAAGCTCGTTGAATGTGTGGAAAAATTCCTCCTGGGTGGATTCCTTTCCCGAAATGAACTGTATGTCGTCCACCAGAAGAACATCCGCATTCCTGTACTTCTTTTTGAAATTTACGGTATCCTGCTTCTGGATGGCATCTATAAGCTCATAGGTGAACATCTCACCGGTCACATATATGATATTAGCCTTAGGATCCTTTTCAAGTATGCGGTTGGAGATCGCGTGCATAAGGTGAGTCTTTCCCAGTCCGGAGGGTCCGTGGATGAAAAGAGGATTGTACATCCCGCCCGGGTTGTTTGCCACGCCGAGACAGGCTGCATTTGCAAATTCGTTTGATCTTCCCACGATAAAGGTATCAAAGGTAAATTCGTAGTTGCCCTTTCCGGGTGAGGAATGGGAGGAGGTCCCTTCAGGTGACATCGTATCGTCTTCCGGTGCTTCTTCAAGTGGATTGCCCAGTTTATCCGAGCTGAAAAGCTCCACCTTTACCCTTTCTCCTATGACCTTTTCAAAAGCCTCATCCAGAAGGCTCCCGTACCTTGAAGCTATAACGCTCTTTGCCCAGCCGGATTTGTCGTCTATTACCGCAAGGGTAAAGGTATCTCCCTCAAAGCGGACAGGCTCCAGCCTTCTTATCCATGTGTTGTAGGCCACGCTTGTAAGGCGCTGACGGGAAACGGCATTTTCTATATATAGCAGTACTTCGTTAAAGTACTCTGATGCAGTTGGCATTTCTTATCCTCATTTCATTGGTGCTTAAAAGGCACATAATACTGATTCTTCCTCGATGTATAGACGATCTCCAAGCCTCAACTCCCATATATTCAAGAATTTGCGGCTTGTTTCTTGTCTATACATCGGTCAGAAATCAGTATAAAAGGCTTTGAACAGCCGTGCCTTTGTGTCATGCAATGTGATCTTTAACATTTACAAACACACTTTTAATTATATCATTTTTTTTCGGAAAAATCAAGGGATTTTTTCAAACTCTTTCAATATGGGCGGGAAAGCCAAAGATAACAATTTTTCTATTGACAAAAGGGGGTATTGTGTGTTATTTTGTATTAAAGACTATAAAGATATAGAGGAAAATTAACATGAAAACAAGAAAAATTTTAGCTTTGCTGCTGTCCTTTTTTATGATGATGACAGGCGGCATAAATATATATGCTGAAGAAAAAAACGGTGAAGATGAAGTAATGATGCTCCCCGACGGTGAGCTTTGGGAAGAGCTGGAGCTGAGTGAAGAGGAACTGGAAAAGATCCCCGTTCTGCCCAGAAGGTCGGAGGAGAAGATAAGCGAAGAAAGCCCCGCATCCGTAAACGGCATAGGCTACACCTCCAACGGATATATGGGAAGCTATTCGGATTATTATTTAAATCAGCTCCCTCCCGCAGAACAGCAGCTTTTCTGGGATATATACCATGCAGCCCTGAATGTCGGACTGAACGGCAGGGATCTTGATACTGTGAGCAAGACCTACAGCGACGGCAGAGTGGCTGTCTACGGCATAATGGGAAAGATAAGCTACGATAATAACATTATCCACGACGACCAGGCAAAGAGGATACAGAGGGCGGTATTTCTCAGCTTTCCCAGGCTTTTCTGGCTTTCAAATACCCAGACGAACCTGCCGGGATATATAGTCCTGTACTCTCACGAAAGGTTTTCCTCCGGGTATACAAGGTCATATTATTATAATATCATGAATACGGAGATAGAAAAAGCGGAAGACTATGCCTCTGCAGGAGCAGATCCTCTTGAAAAGACAAGGATAGCAGAGGAATATTTAGGCTACAATGTAGCATACAATCATGAAAACATACATGAGATAAGTCAGTCCGCCGCAGGTGCCTTTGCAGAGAAAAGCTGCGTGTGCATGGGATACGCTCATGCACTGAATATCATCCTCAATGACATAGGCATAGAGACAGTGACCTGCGCAAATGCGAACCATGCGTGGAACATGGTGAAAATCGGCGGTGTGTGGTACGGTGCGGACAGCACCAATGTGGTGTCAAATCAGAGCCTGTACAGGGGGAAGTATCTTATCATGAGCAGCAGTGAGATGGCTGCAAATACGAGCAGGATCTACAAAGACCATGATACCTTCAACAAGTATTTCACATTCCCCTATGCCCCCCGCAAATATGTGAGCCTTGACTACAACTGTGACGATGCGCTTTCGGAAAAGGATCTTGATGCCCTTGCAGGGTATGTGATGAAGACCGATACCCGCTCCGCAGCAGACTATGATTTTAATATAGAGGGGTATCCGGACATAAAAACTATCATAAGGGCGAAAAAGGAGCTTCTTTGAAAGGAAAGGCTATGAAAGCTGTAATACATCCCAATTTTTCAAAGGAAAACTGTGCAAGGATAACCGAAAAGGTCTGCTCCATGCTGAGCAATATGGGCTTTGAGCTTTTCACCTACACAAGGATGAAGGATAAGTTTGCCTTTCCGGAAAATGTGAGCTTCGGAGAGGAAGAAGATATAATCCCGGACGCAGATTTTATAATCGTCATAGGCGGGGACGGGACTATACTTGAGGCATCCCGCAGTGCGGCGGAATACGACAGGCCTCTCCTTGGCATAAACACCGGCAGACTGGGCTTTATGGCAGCTCTTGAATATGATGAGATATACAGGCTGACAGGCCTTTTGTCGGGGAATTACACCGCACAGGAAAGGATGCTCCTTGACTGTGTATACCTTGGCAGAGAGGGAGAAAGGGTGTACACGGCTCTGAACGATGTGGTGCTTTCATCAAGGTTCGGTCATATGGTGGAGTTTGATGTGAAGATAGGAGATATGAATGTCAGCCACATAAGAGCGGACGGTGTTATATTCTCCACTCCCACAGGCTCAACTGCCTATGCCCTTTCGGCAGGCGGACCTATTCTTTCCCCCGATATCAAATGTATAGAGATGACCCCTGTTTGCCCTCATTCCCTTTTTTCCCGTACCATGGTCTTTTCTCCCGAAAAGGAGCTGGAGATAATCACGGATGTGAGCAGGACGGACGTATATCTCACCGTAGACGGCGTATCCATGGGTAATATCAAGGAATACGACAAGGTGAAGATACGCTGTTCAAAGAAGGTCCTGCGCCTTATAGACACAGACGGCAGCACATTTTTCAGGGCAGTGAACGATAAGCTCATGAGACCTGTCAAGGGCAGCAGCTGAGCGGTCATAGCCCAGCATCACAATAATGCAGCATAAAAGCCATAGAGTTTCTGACTTCTCATCAGAAACCCTATGGCTTATCTTATTTATCGTAGTGATCGTAGCAGTTGCCGCCCTGTTGCCGCTCGTATGATGGATCGTTCTTATTCTCTGAGGGAAGCGCCCATTTCGGACAGCTTTTTCAGAGCCTTTTTCATTGCGGCATCAGCCTGTTCGTCAGTAAGGGTGCCCTCATGGGAGCGCATGGAAATGCTGAAAGCAACGGATTTCTTTCCTTCTTCTATCTGGGAGCCCTTGTAAACATCAAAGAGCTTTATCCCTTCGAGTATCTTTCCTATGCCCTCGGAAATTGCCTTTTCAAGCTCTGCAACAGGGATATCATCACTGCATACCACAGCCATGTCTCTGGTGGTGGCAGGGAACTTGGGCAGAGGCTTATACTTTTTCTCCTCTGCGGCAACAAACATTTCTGCGATCCTGAACTTTGCGGCATATGCCCTTGTGCCTATACTGTAGTTTGCAAGGGTGTCGGGGTGAAGCTCACCAATAAGTGCCAGCTTTACGCCGTTTTTGGAGGCAACGGCACATCTGCCTGGGTGGAATGCCGTGCTGTCCGGGAATACATCATCCTCTGCGGTGCAGGCTGTGTATTCAACACCGCTTATGCCCAGTATGTCGAAAATGCTCTCTGCTGCACCCTTTACGGTGTAGAAATCATATCCCTGACCGTAAGCTCCCATCACGAGCCGATCTTGCTCAACGGGAAGCTCTGCGCCTGTGGGGATGTATTCTGTGCCGACTTCAAAGAGAAATGCCTCTGCATTGCGGTTGTTGTAGTTCCTTGAAAGCACCTCGCACATGGAGGGGAGGAGCGTTGTGCGCATTACGGAGGTGTCCTCTCCCAAAGGATTGGTGATCTCCACGGACTTTCTCAGGGTGCTGCCCGCAGAGAGCCTTATCTTGTCATAGCTTTTGGGGGAGATGAAGGAGAAGGTGCATATCTCATAGGCACCTGTGGCGCAGGCAGCTCTTCTGAGGCTGCGGGTAAATTTCTGGCCTTCGGTGAGCTCACCCTCTGCCACACCTCTGATTATGCTCTTGGGAACATTGTTGTAGCCGTAGAAGCGGGCCACTTCCTCCGCAAGGTCGTTTTTGTACTCTATATCCCCTCTGTACGGAGGAGCGTATGCAATGCCGTTTTCCACCTTTATGTCCAGCTTTGAAAGGATGCGCAGCATTTCCTCTTCGGAGATATCCGTTCCGAGGAACCTGTTTATCCACTCGCTGTCAAAGGGAGCCGTTCTCCGGACCTTCACACCGTTGGTGCAGTCTATGATCTCACTCATGACCTCGCCGCAGCCCAGCTTTTCCACCAGTTCGCAGGCTCTGAGGAGTGCCGGCTCGCACATTGCGGGATCAAGCTGCTTTTCAAAGCGGGAGGAAGCATCTGTTCTCATACCCAGCTTTTTGGCGGTGGTGCGCACGGATGCTCCGTCAAAGCAGGCAGATTCAAATACCACCGTCACGGTGTCATCCATGATGCCGCTGTATTCTCCGCCCATTACACCTGCAACGGCTACGGGCTTTTTGCCGTCGGCTATTACCAGCATCTCGGAGGAAAGCTCTCTCTCCACCCCGTCAAGAGTTGTTATCTTTTCGCCCTGTGCAGCCCTTCTGATGTTTATCTTCTTATCCTCTATGTAGCGGATGTCAAATGCGTGCATGGGGTGACCGTATTCAAGCATAACAAAGTTTGTGATGTCTACCAGGTTGTTGATGGGGCGGACACCGCAGGCACGGAGCCTTTGTCTGAGCCACAGGGGAGAGGGTCCTATCTTTACGTTCTTTACCACCGCAGCCATGTATCTTGAACAAAGCTCCTTGTCGGTGATCTCAACGCTCAGCTCATCCGATGCTTTTCCGCCCGCACCCTTGAAGGAAGGCGCATTTACTTTCAGCTCCCTGTCAAAGGTGGCAGCGGTTTCACGGGCAAGGCCTATTACACTGAGGCAGTCTGCACGGTTGGGTGTTATCTCAAATTCGATGGATGTGTCATTCAGGTCTATCGCCTGCTGTATGGGCATACCGGGAACAAGCTCCCTGCCGTCCTCCGCTTTCAGTATGAATATGCCGTCCTCTATGGCATAGGGGAAATCATGGAGAGTGAGCCCCAGTTCATCCAGGGAGCAGAGCATTCCCTCGGAGACCTCACCTCTCAGCTTTCCTTTCTTTATCTTCTTTCCGCCGGGCAGGGATGAACCGTCAAGGGCAGCGGGAACAAGGTCGCCTATGTTCTCTTCTCTGATATTGGGGGCACCCGTAACTATCTGAACGGGGGATCCTGTGCCCACATCCATCTGTGTTATAACAAGGTGGTCGGAATTGGAGTGGGGCTTTACATCAAGTATCTTTCCCACTACCACCTTGGAGATGTCCTCTCCCTCGGTCTCGTATTTTTCCACCTTTGAGCCGCTCATGGTAAGGCCATGGCAGATCTCCGGGATGTTGAGGTCGCTCACATCCACATAATCGTTTAACCATTTAAGTGAAAGATCCATTTTGTACTCCTTTTTCATCAAAGATCTTTATAGCGTGTTGTATTATCAGTATTCAAAGCCCAAGCCTTCAAGCTCGTTTTTCATTTCTCTGTATTTTTTCACATTGGCGGAGAATGTCCCGCCGTTTGTTTCTATGAGAAGCTTTATCCCGTCAAAGAGCATATATGAGTAGTGGTAAACGGGCTTTATCTTCCTTATGTCGGAGATGGGCACAAGGGCGTAGCACTGAGGCACATAGAAGTATTTTTCCGTTTTGATGTAGGTCTCAAAGCGGTACACTGCCTGTGAGCACATATCATCCATCTCATTCTGCGGTATATCCGACAGCTTTTTCATGCACTTTCTGTACTTTGAAAGCTGTGTGAGTATTATGGGTGTCATAATCAGCAGCTCCCCGCCTATGGTAATGATCCAGTAGATCCTTGTGACATCGGGATCCTTTGCAAAGATCACGATGATGAAGGTGCAGGCGAGCCAGCCGAGAAAGCCTATGACATCAAGAAAGATACAGTGCCCTATCTTTTTAGCGAATGCCTTTTTCGTTTCACTGAAAAAGATATTTTCCATGCCTATCTCTTATCCTTATCTATAAATTCAAGGGCGACAACGGAGAGTATGCCGAATATGAGAGCGAACATAGCCATCATAGTCCAGCACTTGATTATATTTTCCCTTGTGGAGACATACTGAGGCTTGTAGTTGCTTTCGGCTGTTTTTTGCATGACCTTTGCCCGCAGGAAAAGCTCTCCCGCATAATCCGGGTCTTCCTCTCTGTATTTCCTTATCTCTGCGGCATCCTCCTGTGAAAGCATACCGCCTTCCACCAGATCATCTATATCTTCATCGCTTATATCCTTTGTCCGTTCGATCATTATCTCATAGGGCTTTACTCCCTCTATCTCCGTGTCCTTCATGGCAAAAAGGGAGTTCCACAGGGACACCATGGGAAGATCGTTGTAGTTTCCCTCCGAACAAAGGGCTGTAAGTCCCCATTTTGAAACGGTGGCATTGGTGACGGGCATCACCTTTTCGGAAAGGGAGAAGAAGCCTCCGGAGAATATCAGCTGGAATATGAGTATGAAGGGCATCACCGTCATGGCGGTGGTGGTGGATCTTACCACGGAAGACACAAACAGGGAAAGTATATCCGCCGAGTAGTGTATGAGAAATATGGTGATGAGCATATCCAGCGCCGGATTGCCGGTAACATAGCTTATCCCGGGGAATGCCACCTTTGACAGCTTCATCATCTGTATAGTGATGACTGACTGGGCAAGGCACACTACCGCCTGATAGATCATATTCGCCGCCACATAGGCAGTCATGTGAAGACCGGCTCTGTGCTCTCTTTTTACTATGGAGCGTTCACGGCACACCGACTGTATGGAGTTGAAGCACCCGTTCCATATACATATGCAGGATATAGCGAAGGCTCCCATAAGGGTACCTTCCATGGTCTTGTTAAGGTTCTGCGCCACCACCAGCGACACAAGAGCCGCAATGACGGCGGACATGGGGAGTACCTTCCAGTCGCTCTGGAAAACGAAAAGCCTGAACAGCTTCCCGAGATAGATGCCTGTCTGGGCGATTCGCCCCTGATGCTTTATATTTTCGTTCATGCGGCAGGCCCTCCCATCCGTTCTTTGGCGTAGACGGCGTACTTCTCCACAAATTCATCGGCTCTTCCCTCTCCGCCCTCTTCTTCACGGTTAATGGAAACGAGTATCCCCTCCATGGAGGTCTTGCCGAAGAAGTCAAGTCCGTCCTGCACGGAACCGTAGAAGGCAAGCCTTCCGGTGCGCTCTGCATCCTTTGCAAGGACGATGACATCGTCAAAAAGGTCTATCACTCTGTCGGGAGTGTGGGTTATGACAATGACTATCTTTCCCTTGTCCGCTATAAGACGGAGCTTTTCAAAAAGCCCTCTTGCCACTACTCCGTCAAGTCCGGAATCAGGCTCGTCGAGGATGAACAGGGTGGGGTCGGAGATGTATTCCATAGCAATGGAAAGGCGCTTTCTCTGACCGCCGGAGAGCTTGTCCACAAGACTTGTGCTCACAGGGGACAGACCGAAGATATCCAGCACCTCGCCCACCTTCTTTTTGCGCTCCGCCGTCGAAACGGAGGAGGGCACCCTGAGGAGCGCCGCATCCGCAACGGTCATGCCTACGGTGTCATTGCCCCTCATAAGGTCGCCCTGAGGGACAAAGCCTATGTCGTACTTCATGCTTTCATAGTCCTTGTAGACATTGCCGCCGTTCATGAGTATATCCGCATCCGCCTGCTCGTAGCCCGTTACCGCATTGAGGAAGGTGGTCTTTCCAGCGCCCGAGCCGCCGAGAAGCAGTACCATATGCCCCTTGGGTATGTTCAGATGCACATCCCGCAGGAGGGTCTTCTTCTTGAAAAAGTCCACGGCGGAACGTTCTCTGAGGTTGATGGAAAGACAGTTGTCATCCTCTTTCGCTTCAAGACCGCTTTCCTCTGCCGCTTTGACGATGACTTCCTCCTTGGGTGCGGGGACGAATTTCTTAGAAAGGCCCCATATCATCAGACATACGGAGTTAAAGAACACCCAGCCGATGACCCATTTCTTCGATCTGCCGAATACCTGACACAGACCGAGACACACTCTTATGGTATAGACCATGCTGATTATCACCAGTACCATGCTGACGGCATTAACGATGATAGAGACTAACCTGTTGGTGTCCTCCCGTATGAAAAGGGGCGCTATATAGCTCAGCAGCTCCGCAGAGATATCTGCGAACATGAGTACCCGTCCATCGGGTTCACGGTCTGCAAAAACAGAAAGACGGTAATCGTTGTAGAAGGGAATAAGAGCCTTCCAGCCCTTTTCACCGAATTTTTTGAAGAGGTGCCAGCGTCCTATCAGATCGAAGATGATATCCAGAAAGAGCTTTAAGATAAAGCCTAAACTCAGAATGCCTTCAATGAAGCCGACTGAGCTGTAAACATCATCGACTGTCACCTCGGAAGCAAGACGGTAGAGCATAGTATACCTCCTTTTTGTGGGGGATCATCGTCAGAACTGTCCCAGAAAACGCATATCGTTCTCGTAAAGAAGGCGCATATCGTTGATGCCGAAGCGTCCCATGGTGATGCGCTCCAGACCTATACCGAAGGCAAAGCCCGAATATACCTCAGGGTCTATGCCGCAGCCTTCGAGCACCTTGGGGTGTACCATGCCTGCTCCCAGAAGCTCCACATAGCCTTCGTTCTTGCACATACTGCATCCTTTTCCGCCGCAGTTGAAACACATGAGGTCTACTTCCGCAGAGGGCTCTGTATAGGGGAAATGGTGGGGGCGGAGCCTTATCTGTGCATCCTTGCCGTAGAGCTTTTTCATCAGCATATCAAGGGTGCCGCAGAGGTCGCCGAAGGTTATGCCCTTGTCTATCACAAGTCCCTCTATCTGGTGGAAAAGGGGCGAATGAGTGGCATCCACCGCATCGGAGCGGTAAACACGGCCGGGTGAGATTATGCGTATGGGAGGGTTTCTTTCCTCCATGGTGCGTATCTGCACAGAGGAGGTCTGTGTGCGGAGCACCACATTCTCGTTTATGTAGAAAGTGTCCTGTGTGTCTCTTGCGGGGTGGGATCTGGGCATATTGAGAGCCTCAAAGCAGTAGTGGTCTGTTTCCACTTCCGGACCGTCCACGATGTCAAAGCCCATGCCGAGGAATATCTCCTCTACCTCGTCAAGCACAGCGTTGAGGGGGTGAGGACGGCCGATGGTTATCTCTTTTCCTGGGAGGGTCACATCTATGCGTTCAGCCTCCAGCTTCTTTGCCGCCAGTTCCTTTTTGATCTGGTCGCTCTTTGCTTTAAGCTCTGTCTCTATCTGCTCTCTGATGCTGTTTGCAAGCTGTCCCATCTTGGGGCGCTCCTCGGGGGAAAGTCCGCCCATCTGCTTCAGGATAGAGGTTATCTCTCCCTTCTTTCCGAGATACTGTACCCTCATCTCCTCCAGCTTTTCCGGGTCGGATGCGGCTTTGAGCTGCTTTGTAGCCGCTTCAAGAATGCGTTCCAGTTGTTCCTTCATTTTATCACCTCAAAAAATGTTTTTAAAAAATAAAAGACTGCCCCTTATGAAAGAGACAGTCTGTGACTGCAACCACTCGATCAAAAGACTATGTATCACAACATAAGCTCGCCGGCATATAACGGTGCCTGCCGTTCTCCCCTACTTATACCCGACTTTGAGGGAGACCGCTCACGGATGAAATTCTGCTGTCCCGGTGCGGTGTACTTTTCAGCTCCGTACACTCTCTGTACACACCTTATGAGACCGCTTTTTGTCCGGTCAGTGCGTTTATCGTATAGATAACATATTATCACAAAAGAAATAGGTTGTCAAGCAAAATATCCTGCTATTTCATGAATTTTTCCACAGCAGCTTCTCCTGCACCCGTTACCTTCATGATGTGTTTTTTTATTTTTTCCCTTGACTCCTCCGGGGTCCTTTTGTAGACCCTGTTGGTGAAATACTTTCCGAAAAAGGCTTCGGGAGTGCTGTATTCCGCTATTCCCCAGCCGTATTGCCTGCCCAGCTTATCCTGTCCGTACACAAAATCGGATATGAGCACATAGCCCTGTGCCTGCAAGCGTGAAATGGCAGTGTCAAAGCCTTTCCTGCCGCCCTTGCGGTAATCTCCGGCTTTTTTGAGAGCCTTTGATATCACCGGCGTGTTTTCGCAGAGCAGGTCGTAAAGCACTTTGTCCTCATGCCTTGCAAGGCCGTCCTCATAGCGGGCATCAAAGTCGTAGCCGTCACGGCGCCAGTTTGCAAAGTCGGGGTAGAGCTTTTTGTCCATGAACACAGCCTTTCCGCCGAACAGCTTTCCGTAGGCGCAGCCCGTTTCCCTTATGGCGGGACCCTTCCACTCCCAGACTCCCTCCTCTTCGCCGAAATACAGGGCGGGATCGACATTTTCCTCTATGGAAAAGCCTTCTATGGAGTTTGAGAAGTAGGGAAGTATGCCTGCTTTCCTTACAGCCTCACAAAGGGCATCAAAGCTGTTTATAAAGATATCTTTCATCAGTAGCCGCTGCCTGCCTCAAGATCGTCGTTTTCCACCCATTCCGAAACATTTATCACATTCCATGTGTCGTGGGTCCTGCGGATGATGACTCTGCGTATACCTGCGTTTATGATGAGCCTTTTGCACATGGAGCAGGGCTCCACATCCCCGTAGAGTTTATCTGTTCCGGCATCATGGCAGGCAAGGAAAAGGTCGGAGCCTATCATTTCGCTGCGGGAAGCGGATATTATGGCGTTTGCCTCGGCATGGACACTTCTGCACAGCTCATAGCGCTGACCCTTTGGCACATTGAAGCGTTCCCTCTTGCAGTACCCCAGCTCATGGCAGTTTGCCCTGCCTCTGGGAGCGCCCACATAGCCGGTGGAGATTATCTCATCGTTCTTGACTATCACCGCACCGAATTTCCGCCTGATACAGGTACCCTGTTCAAGCACCGCTTCTGCGATATCAAGGTAGTAGTTAAGCTTATCCTTTCGAGACATACCAAAGCCTCCTTGTCGGCACAGTCAACAGCGACCGATGGCACGGCCAACAGCGACCAATGTTTTCAGGGACATACGCCCTCCGGAAGAATCATAGCACCCGCTGAGAAAAGAATTGAGCAGATATACCGCTCTGCACAGCAGGCAGACTTTCAGATCATATCCTTCAGGTCGGAGAATTTGTTCAGCACCCCTGCCGCATTGTCGCCGGGGAGCAGCTTTCCGAAGCCGTAGGCTGCGTGTATGAAGGGTATGCGGGAGGAAACGGCTGAAAGGTAATCCCCTCTTGTGTCGCCCACATAGACCGCATCCACACAGTCGTTCTTTGTCATCAGCTTTCTTATGGTGAAGGATTTCTCCCTGCCCGTATCTCCCCAGCAAAGGTAATCCGAAAAGTACCTTTCCAGCTTTGAAGATTCAAAGAAAGCCTCTATATAACCGCACTGGCAGTTGCTGACGATGAACAGCCTGTGGCTGCGGGAAATGTAGTCCAGTACCTCATCCTCGTCACGGAAAAGTATGCCTCCGTGTTCAGCCAGGTAGTTGTTTTCCTCCTCGCCGCACTTGTCCAGCATCTCCATGGCGGCTTTTTTGGAAAGATCCGGGAAGATCCTCTCCGCTATGTCGTCCATAGGCAGTCCCATGACTGCCCTTATGTCGTCCTTGGTCAGCTTTTTCTGTCTCAGAAGGGGGTTGGACGCTGCTTCTATGGTGGCATTCCAGGATGACGCCACTCCCTGTGAGCTGTCCCACAGAGTTCCGTCCAGATCGAATATTATATCACCTTTAATTATTCCCATAGCTTCACTTTATCACTTTTTTGGCGTTTTTCTTCTGTATCTTTATCGGTGCCTCCTCGCCGCCCTTGTCTGTAAACACCGCATCATCAGGGTCGAGGGGCTTGAGAAAGTCATATTCGGGGTTGTCCTGCCCTCTTTCCTTGTAGTAGGGGTCTATAACGTACTTCTGTATCACAGGATAGCAGTTGAACATTATAAGGAATCCCACAAAGGAAATGAGCATGAAGGGTATCAGCAGCAGTATGAACACATTTGAAAGGAATGTCAGAATGAGCATGAATGCCGACAGGAGCAGTATTATCACAAGGGTGATAATATTGGTCTTGAGCTCCAGGGCGGTAAGGTAGAAGGAATTCTTTATCGCCTTTGAAAGGGGGAGCTCCGTTGATACTATCATGGGGAACAGGTAGAAATTCATCATGAAGATGGTAAGCGCAAAGCCTACGGATATGACACAGAGTATGGTGTAGCCCGCAGAGCTGCCGCCGCTTGCCTTTGCGGCTTCCGCCATGGAGGGGTAGACCGTAAGCGAGGCAAAGAGGGAGAGGAGGAAGATAAGATCCACTATGCCCACAGGCAGGGACTTTTTCCAGTTTTCCTTGAAGCCTCTCATAAATTCATGGAAAAGGAACACATCCTTATCCAGCACAAAGCTCCTGAGCACCTTTGTCATGCCTGCAACAGCGGGACCCACGGTCACCACGGGGATGCAGAAAAGGAAGGTGAGCAGTGACAGCCTTACCATTTTCCAGAAACGGTCGAAATAGCCCTCAAAGAAACGGAAAAATTTGTTTTTCTTGGGGGCGTTCTTTGCAATGCCCGAGCCTGCGTTTTCGTAGCTTGAGCCGAAACCTAAAAATGACAATGCTCTTTCTCCTTTACTTGCTCAGCTCGTAGGCTCTCTTGGTGCAGCGCCGGCAGCATTCCTTCGTGATATTTTCCAGACCGCCCTCATAGAGTGCGGAAAGGCCTGCAAGGGTGGTGCCTCCCGGGGAGGAGACCATTTTTATCAGCTCGTCCACATCCTTTCCGGAGGAGGTGAGCATCGCTGCGCTGCCTTCAAGTGACTTGGCAAAGAGCCTCAGAGCGGTGTCACGGTCTATGCCCACGGAACCCGCATAGTCTATGAAAGCCTTTGCGTACAGGTATATGAATGCGGGAGAGGAGCCGTTCACGGCGATTATCTCCTTCATTTTGTCAAGGGGGACCGTCTCTGCGATGCCGCCGGTTTCAAAAACGGACTTGACGGCTGCAAGCTGTTCGTCGGTGGTGTAGGTACCCTTTGCAAGTGCGGTGGCGCCCTGTCCCAGCAGGAAGGGAGTGTTTGGCATAACGATGACCACCGGGACATTTACCCCCAGTGTGCGGATGATATATTCCTCCGTGATGCCTGCCGCAATGGAGATCACCACATGGTCTTCGGTCACATGGCCTTTCATTCCGGGGAGAACCGCATCAAAGGTCTGGGGCTTTATGGCAAGAAGGATGTATCTGCACCTTTCTGCCAGCTCCGCCGTGCTTTTTACGGGGTGTACGCCTTTCTTTTCAAGCTCCGCCACCTTGACGGGATCCGTGTCGAATACGCTTATCTCTGCTTCCATGCCGGAGCGGAGAATGCCGTTCATAATGGCGCCGCCCATATTCCCGCCGCCTACAAAGCCTATATTTATCATAAAGATCACCTTATCTAAAAAATACTCTTTCAGAATATTAGTATAGCAAAAAAAGCCGTGTTTATCAAGGTTATTTGATTTTTGTAACCCTTTTGTAATCTTTTGGGGACAAAAAAATGCCGATGCTATTGCATCGACAAATCTGGAGCGGATTACGAGGCTCGAACTCGCTACCTCCACCTTGGCAAGGTGGCGCTCTACCAGATGAGCTAAATCCGCATATGGTGCTTCCGGACGGAATCGAACCATCGACACGGGGATTTTCAGTCCCCTGCTCTACCGACTGAGCTACAGAAGCATATGGCGACCCGGATGGGACTCGAACCCACGACCTCCGCCGTGACAGGGCGGCGTTCTAACCAGCTGAACTACCGGGCCGTATGGTGGAAGTTATAGGGCTCGAACCTATGACCCTCTGCTTGTAAGGCAGATGCTCTCCCAG
>JAGAWT010000033.1 GCA_018110985.1 Oscillospiraceae bacterium | reverse complement strand
TGTCATTTGCATTCATAGCTAAGATCTCGCTTTCTTCATAGATTTATTTCAATTTACTATTTTACACCTGTTTTATGTATTTGTCAACATTATTTTTCGCTCTTCGTTCCCGGGTCGCCATGTACTTTACTTTATGCTCTGTTTCAGGTCTACGCACACCACTATCATATCCCCGTTCTTGTCGTAGAATTTGGAGGATATCGTCTTGCAGGTGTTTCCAGTGGCGTTTGACACATACCAGCCGGAGATAAAGGGATCCTCTATCTGCTCCTTTATGGCATAAAAATAATTCTTTATCGAGTGATTGACGCCCTTTACCGCAGGTCTGTACCCCTCGGAGATCACCGTCCCCTCCGACATTACCGTATCGGTGATCTGGAAGCCCTTCTTGTCTATAAGGAAGGCACATTCCACCTCAGTTTTGTCTTCAAGGTATTCTCTGAGCACAGTGTCGTATACATCGCCATCAGCCATGCAGGCAAGGCGGTTCACAAGGTCATAGACTATGCGCTTGTAGCTTTCTATCTTCATATTGGCCACGGTCTCGTTTTTCTTGGTAGAGATGTTGAGGCGCTGCGCAGCCTCATCCACCTTCATCCTTACCTCGTTTGTGAAAAGGTAGTTAAAGGAGCCCGGCTTCTGAAAATAGAATCCCTGAAAATAGTCAACACCCATTATCATACAGGTGATGACCTCATCCACACGCTCAACTCCCTCTGCCACCGTCATGGCACCTATCTGCTTTGCGGTGTTGATAATGGAGCGAAAGACCTCCTGCTTGTATTTGTCTCCGTCTATATAAGAGACGATAGACCTGTCTATCTTGATTATGTCGGGGTTGATCAGCATTATCCTGTTCTGCGTGTCCAGACCGTCTGCCACATTGTCAAGAGCGATAAGGAAGCCCTTTGAGCGGTAGAAATCCGCAAACATCATAAGATTGTAGGAATCCTTTACTTTTGATTCATTCAGCTCTATGACTATATTCTGCGGGGAAATGTTGTTTTCGGAGGCTGTGCGCAGTATCTCACCCGTGCCGGGTGTAACAGTATTGAGCACACCTGTCTCAAAATTTATAAAAAGAGAGGGGGCGTTTCCCTGCCTTGCAAAGGACTGCATCGCTTTTATGCGGCAAAGCCTGTCCAGCCTCAGAGAAATACCGTTTTCCTTTGCGTACTCAAACATTTCAAGGGGCGCTACGATGTCTTCTCCTATATAGCCCCTTGCAAGCGCTTCAAGACCTATATACTTTCTTGTGTTCAGAGAGTATATAGGCTGAAATTCTATTCTTATTCTTTCTTCATCTATTATTTTTTTGATATTTTCAGGTGTATGTTCCATTATGTCTCCGTGTAAAATAATCTCAGTTTATCTTTATATTTGGCTTTTTGGATCTTGCAGGCTTGAAGGAAAGGTCATCGTACAGCCTTTGGATGGTGGGGTCGTCCTTTCCGAGTTTCAGGCATATCCTGTTATACTGGCAGTATAGCGCCTGCGTGGAGTTCTCTATAAAGAAATAATATAAAAGGTATGCAAGGCTCAGCACCAGCATTATGGCATCAAGAAGGGCTACGGCATCTATCCCTGTCATAAAGTAGATGATAAGTCCCATGAACAGTATCAGACAGCACATGACCGTTACATGAAGATGAACGATCCTTTCGTGGCAGATAAAGGCTATCTGTCTGAGCTGTTCTTCCCTCAGCCTCTCCAGATCCGTGCCCTCTGCACCAAGAAGCGCTTCCACATTATTTATATAGGTATTTATATAATGCCTCATCCTTTTATTATTCGCCTGCCTTTGTAATATACACAACTCTATATAATAGTATCACATCAACGGAAAAATGTCAACAATTATTAAATATTTTTATTTGAGAGCGATTTTTTTGTACAATGGGGCTAAATCCCGTGGAACAATGGATTTTTTTCCAAAAACTATTGACAAGGCTTTTTATATGTGATAGAATGTAATCAAGTTAAACATATGAGCAAATATTCATATGTAATCAAAAAGGAGATACCATTATGAAAAAGACTTACAAAATAGACGTAGACTGCGCCAACTGCGCCGCCAAGATGGAGGAAGCCGCCAAAAAGGTGGAGGGAGTCGCAGACTGCACCGTAAACTACATGACCCTTAAAATGGCAGTGGATTTTGCCGAAGGTGCATCTCCCGCTGAGGTAATGCCCCGTGTCCTCAAAGCCTGCAAAAAGGTAGAGGACGACTGCGAGATCTTTTTCTGATGAACACTATATCTTTCCCGGTCTCATAAGGGGCGTGGTCCTATGAACAAAAAGCAGAAAAAATCTTTATACCGCATAATCATTGCGGCAGTGCTTACAGCGATCTTTCATTTTCTGCCGGTGAGCGGTGTCCTGCGGCTCATCCTTTTCCTCATCCCGTATATCATCATCGGTTATGACATACTAAAAAAATGCTTTCTGGGCATTATACACGGACAGGTATTTGATGAATGTTTTCTCATGACCGTTGCCACGGCAGGGGCGTTTGTCATAGCTGTTATAGACGGTACGGGGGATTATACCGAGGCGGTAGCCGTAATGCTCTTTTACCAGACAGGAGAGCTTTTTGAATCGATCGCAGTGGGAAAGAGCAGAAAGAATATTTCCGGCCTTATGGATATCCGCCCGGACAGTGCAAGGCTCGAAACCGAAAACGGTCTTGAAACTGTGGATCCTGATGAAGTTGAAGTGGGTTCCGTCATTGTTGTGGAGCCCGGAGAGAAGATACCCATAGACGGCGTTGTCATCTCCGGCTCATCTTCACTCAATACATCCGCACTTACGGGAGAGAGCCTCCCGAGAGACTGCAAAGAAGGGGACGAGGTGCTCAGCGGCAGCATCAACATCAGCGGAGAGATAAGGATACGCACTTCAAAGCCCTTCGGAGAGTCCACGGCATCAAAGATAATGGATCTGGTGGAAAATTCCTCCTCCCGCAAATCAAGATCAGAAAAGTTCATATCGAAATTTGCTTCAGTCTACACTCCCGCCGTCTGCATTGGCGCTTTGTGCCTGGCTGTCCTTCCGCCCCTGGTAAACCTTGCGGCAGGAAGCGCCCCCCTGTGGGGAACATGGGTATACAGAGCACTCATTTTCCTTGTCATCAGCTGCCCGTGTGCGCTGGTGGTAAGTATCCCTCTCAGCTTTTTTGCAGGTCTGGGAGGTGCGGGACATGAGGGTATACTCATAAAAGGTGCCAATTATCTGGAAACATTGTCAAAGGTAAAGACAGTGGTCTTTGATAAAACAGGCACCCTCACAAAGGGCACCTTTGATGTAAAGGGCATACACCACGGCAGCATGGACGACAGCAAACTGATAGAATACGCAGCAATAGCTGAGTGCCCATCCTCCCATCCCATCAGCAAAAGCATCCGCAGCGCCTACGGAAAGAAAATAGACCGCAGCAGGCTGGGGATAACCGAAGAGATAGGCGGAAAGGGCATGATAAGCTATGTGGACACCTGCAAAGTTGCCGTAGGCAATGACAAGCTGATGGACCACATTGGAGTGGGATACTGCAGCTGCCACAGCGTAGGCACAGTCGTGCATATGGCGATAGACAGCGAGTATGCGGGACACATACTTATAAGCGACACTCCAAAGGAGACCTCCAAGGCCGCTGTAAAGGAACTGAAAAAACAGGGAGTGGAGGAAACGGTGATGCTCACCGGTGACATCGACTCTGTGGGGAAAGAAACAGCAAGAGATCTGGGACTTGACAAGGTATATACCGAGCTCCTTCCCGCCGATAAGGTGGAAAAGACGGAAATGCTCCTGTCAAATATGAAAAAAGGAGATACACTGGCATTTGTAGGGGACGGTATGAACGATGCACCTGTTCTCTCCCGTGCAGATGTGGGTATCGCTATGGGCGCCCTCGGTTCCGATGCGGCGATAGAGGCTGCAGATGTGGTCATCATGGACGATGATCCCATGAAGGTAGCCGTTGCCCTTAAACATTCAAAAAGATGTATGGGCATAGTTTACGAAAACATATACTTTGCCATAGGCATAAAGGTGCTTTGCCTCATACTGGGGGCGCTGGGCTTTGCCAATATGTGGCTTGCCATTTTTGCGGATGTGGGCGTGCTGGTCATCTGCATACTCAATGCCGTAAGAGCACTGAAAGTGAGATAATACTATTAAAGGACTGTCACTTCTGTTCGGGGTTCGTGACAGTCCTTATTTGGATAACAGCACTTTTTACCTGTCATCTGTGTAAAAAAGCGGCACTATTTCAGAACGTTTTTGATATATTACATCGAATATGATGATGTTCCGTTGACATTGTTTACTGTATATGATAGAATATATAGACAACATTCACTGATACTGATTTCTGACCGATGTATAGACAAGAAACAAGCCGCAAATGCTTGAATATAAGAGATTTAAGGCTTGGAGATCGTCTATACATCGAGGAAGAATCAGTATGAAACACACACGATACACGATCCTGCGGAGGAACAATATAATGGATATTTGGGAAAAGCTGTATGAAAGAGCAAAAGCAGAATATCACCCTGAAGATGTAACACCCTTTATAATGGCGTACCATGTGGTATGTGCCATAGAAGCCGAAAACGGCGAGATCTTTACGGGCTTCTGCATAGAAGGGTGCAGTGGAGTGATGAACCTGTGTGCGGAAAGAGTGGCTGCACTGAATATGTATGTAAACAGCGGTCAGACTGTTATCAAAAGGCTTATCGCATTCAGAGACGCACCGCCCTGTGATGAGATCGAGGGCAGCGGTATGCCCTGCGGTGCCTGTCGGGAGTTTCTGATGCAGCTTTCCTACGAAAACAGGAACATTCAGATCATGACAGACTACGCATCACGCAAGACTGTTCTCCTCAAAGACCTTATGCCCTCCTGGTGGGGAACAAAGCGTTATGAGACAGGAATGGATCCGTGATAGCAAAACAAAATACGGCAGGCATAAATATCAGGCGCCCTCTCCGAAAGCAAGGAGATGGCGCCCTGATCCTTAACAGGGGAGCTTGCAACATATAAAAGAAATCCCGCAGCCGACTTTACTAAGTCCGCTGCGGAACCTGAAAATGGTGGAGCATACGGGATTCGAACCCGTGACCTCCACACTGCCAGTGTGGCGCGCTCCCAACTGCGCCAATACCCCATTTTTACTTAAAAACCAAGGTGATTCCCGAAGGGATCACCTTGTCTGGTTGGGATGCAGGGATTCGAACCCCGGAAATGCCTGAGTCAGAGTCAGGTGCCTTACCGCTTGGCTACATCCCATTATGGTTGGGATAGCCGGATTTGAACCGGCGAATGACGGAGTCAAAGTCCGTTGCCTTACCGCTTGGCTATATCCCAGAACAGGGCAGCTTACAACAGAACTATTTGATGGTCCTGTTTAACTTTACCGTCATTATTTCTCTCATCAACTCGATTATTTTATCATATTTTTTTGAGCTTGTCAAGAAGAAAATCAAAATTTGTAAATATCATCACTAATCATGAGCATATTGCACTTGATTTGTAGGATTTGCACAATATTGAGATAAATATATAAAATCTCCGAATATGACATTCTATCGAAACTCATAAAATATTTATCGTAAAACGATAAAATAGTATTGACAAACAGAAATATATGTGTTATCCTTATATCAAACCAATAAAGGAGCCAAAAAAATGAAAAAAGATGCTGTTTCCCTGAAATTTACTGCCATAGCCATAAAAGCAGGCATTGTGCTGAGCTTTATCGCTCTGTTTGCTATGCCCTATGCAGCCCACCTCTATAAATATGTCAGCATAGGCAGCAATGATGTGACCCTACCTCTGCTCATCACATTTTACCTTTGTGCGGCAGCAGGCTTTGTTATCCTCTTTATCCTTGACAGGCTGGTGAACAACATCAGAAAGGAGGAGGTCTTTACAAAACAGAATGTAAAATACCTTCGCACCCTTTCCTACTGCTGCTTTTTTATCGCAGTGGTCTGCCTTGTCTTTGCGGCATTCAGGTTTCTTTCCCTTATAATCACTTTCGGAGCCCTTTTTTTTGCTCTTATACTGAGAGTCATAAAAAACTGCTTTGAGGAAGCGGTAAGGCTCAAGGAAGAAAATGATTATACCATATGAATGTGAGGCAGTTATGATCCTTGTTAATCTGGATGTTGTAATGGCAAAAAGGAAGATAAGCTCCGGTGAGCTTGCCGCCAGGGTGGGTATCACCCAGCCCAACCTGTCCGTGCTTAAAACCGGAAAAGCAAAAGCAGTTCGTTTTTCCACCCTTGAAAAGCTGTGTGAAGTGCTTGACTGTCAGCCCGGTGATATTCTTGAATATGTTCCGGGAGGTGAAGGTGATGGAAATGATGTCTGATGCGATAACTGCGATGACCGAACTGCTCCTGCTGCTTATCATGGCAGTGATGCTGATCTCTCCTGCAGTACTGACCGTTTACAACATTTATTCCCTTTTCAGACCATGGGCAAAGCTGGGGAGCAAAGGCAGGCATATGCGCAGGATCGCAGTTCTTGCCACTTCGGTGATAGGTATAGTTGACTGCTTTGCCTATGGTGAGATGGTCATCGGTCTTACTGAAAAGGAATTTGACGTTCCTCTTGTAAATGGCGGCCCCGACTATGAGAGCTTTCACACTGCCATAAACGGACAATACGGAAAATGGTTCGTTGTAATGTGTATACTTGCAGTCTTATCTCTTTGTATCCTGCAGCTTTTTATGGGAGTAAGAAAGCCGCCACTTGTTTCTGTATTGCTCATAGGTCTGTGTGATGCAGGTGTTATGCTTTCCGTTGTATACATACTCCAGACTATAAACTATGTGCCGCAAATGCTGGTTATCTGGGTATACCCTCTGAACCTGTTTATGATCTTCATCCGTGTTTTTCTGGACGAAATGTCATTTCAGTGCGAAATACTCAAAGATAAGGATAAAAGCGGAGCTGCGGGTATAATATATGCCTTTTTGTCGGATAAAAGGATCTTTGTGACAGCCACTCTTGTGACGCTCCTTCCCATTACAGGCATACTTCTTATGATACTCATTCTTACAGGGCAGGGGGCAGACAGCCTGGTAAAAGCCTTTACCATGACCGCAGACTGGGTCTTTTCCACACAGATACCGCCGCCCCCCGTAGAATACGAAGGTCACTATCTGTGTACGGTGGCTGCCGGAGGACACCAAAAGGTGGTAAAGCCTGTAAGAATGGGCATAAGAAACGGAAAAAGGATAGTGGTGAACAGACAGCTTATGATAGCAAACGCTTTTGAAGACCTTATCATGGACAGAATGCCCCGTTTTCACAGAATAATACGCCGCATCTACGATACCTGCGGATATCCTCTTTCACGGCATATAACCGACAAATACAGGGCGGATGCGGTATACATACTTATGAAGCCCCTGGAATGGATATTCCTGCTCACACTATATCTGTTTGACAATGATCCCGAAAGCAGGATAAACATACAGTACACCGGTAAAAAATACAGAACATTCGTTCATATGACGGAGGAAAAGCAATGAATGAACAAGAGACCATGAACACCACAGCAGGAGCGGGCGTACCTATGCCCCCTCATTATGCTCCTTACACGCCCTACACCGTTCCGGAACGTGTAAAGGCGGAGATAACGGAAACTGACAGAAAAGCCGCACTGATCGCTCTGCTGACAGGCTTTTTGGGGATAAGGTGTGCAGCGATACCCTTTATGGAAAATACCCGTTTCGGACTGGGGCTTTCCATTTTTCTCATAACGGCTTGCGGATTCTCATTTTTCTATTCAAAGGACAGGAGCCGTTCACATATCATACGCCTTGCGGTGGCAGCAGCCTTTTCGCTGAATGTCTTTTTGACGGGGAATGACCTTATGCAGCTGCTCTCTGCCATATTTGCGGCAATGGTCATCTGTCTGGACAGTCTCCTTGTGTGCGAAGGTTTTGGCGGCAGGGTGAGAAACTCCCTCTTTATCGACTTTTTACGGTCGGTATTTGAGCCTCTTGGGAAGATCTTTTTGATAGACGAAGCCTTCAAGCCCCAAAAGGGGATAGGCAAGATCATCTCATCCGTGGTGATCGGTCTTTTGATTGCTTTTGTTCCCACTGTCATGGCTGCATCACTTCTTGCGGAGGCAGACAGCCGCTTTTCCGAGATAATAAGCGTGATAATGGACAACAGCTTCGAGCACATACTGAAGCTCGGCATATCAGTGGTGTTCGGCATTCCCGTGGGAGTGTACATCTTTTCCGTTGTCTGGTGCGGAAGGAGCAGGGGCTTTGACAGCAAGGCAGGGGCAGATCCCGCTGCGGACAGGGGATTTATAGCCCCCATGACAGGTGTCATATCCGTTGTTCCGGTCCTGATACTTTATCTGATATTCTTCTTCTCACAGCTTTCCTATTATGTCTCTGCCTTTGCAAATATCCTTCCGCATTCCGCACAAAGCTATTCGGAATACGCAAGAGAAGGCTTTTTTGAACTCTGCGGAGTCGTAGTTCTGAACCTTGTCATACTGATAGTTCTGAACCTCACCTCAAAGCATACGGACGGAGATGTACACAGATCAGTAAAGGCTGTAAGCATCGTTCTTTCTCTTTTCACGCTTGCACTTATTGCAACAGCTATGAGAAAGATGATACTTTATATAAGTGTCTACGGACTTTCCGCACTCAGGATATATACTTCCTGGTTTATGGTGCTGCTGGCTCTCCTTTTTGCAGAAATGATGATCTTCTTTTTCAGGAAATACAATTTTGCAAGAGCCTTCTCCGTGACCTTTACGCTTATGCTTGCACTGCTTGTATTTTCTCATCCCGATCATCTGACAGCCGAATACAACCTTTCCGCCTATGCAAACGGAGATCTTCCCCATTACAAAATCACACAGCTCGAAGAACTGAGTATTGACTGCATACCCGCTGTCAGGAAACATTCGCAGATGATAGAAGAGAAAACGGGAAAAGATGCCGATGAAGTGATAAGGAAGATAAACAAGGACAGAGTGCAGGACATATTCACAATGTGTGCGGGAGACCTTATAAACAGGGAATGATACAGCCTGCATATATGCGAATACCCCGCTGCAAATCATTTGCAGCGGGGTATTCGCATTAACTATGAAAGGAGAGTGTCGTCTTATTTGGTCTTCTTTGCCGCAGCCTTGCTTTCGGGCAGCTTCATGGTAAAGAGGAGGTCTGTGGTGAACACCTTTACGGCAGCATACATAACGGCTGCAAGGAAGAAAAGCTGATAAATGAGCCCTCCCACAAGCATTCCGGTATGTCCGAAAATGATATTCCCCGCAGCGGTGTAGGCATGGGTAAAGGGAATGATGAACATTATCACCTTTCCGACAATATTCATGCTGTTCATGTCCATGAAGATCGATACGAAGAAGGGTATCATAACAAGGAACATAACAGGCATAAGGAGTGTCTGGAGAGACTGGGCATCGGATGCAAGCGCTCCCAGTATGAGAGATATGCAAAGCCCTATGGCAAGCGTGATGAACAGTTCCAGGAAAATGAGAGCTATGGTACTTCCGGAAAGGTTGAGACCCAGTGCTGCAATGCCGTCTGCGATCTTTACGGCTTCAGTGACATCCACACCTGAATTTGACATGGTAGCAGTTACCGCAGAGGAAATAGTTCCGCCGCTGGCACCGTTAATGTAAAAACCGAAGCCTATCATCATTACCACCGCATTCAGAAGGGCGGTGATAATAGCCGCAAGCACCTTTGCCCCAAGGACATGGATCCTTGATACCGGAGCGGAAAGCAGGGTCTCAAGGGTCTTGTCTATTTTTTCCGTGGATATGGCGGACATTATCATGGAGGATGCCATCATCAGCAGGAAAAAGACTGCAAAGGGCATTATCATGCTCATGCTCATCACAAGACCGGATACTGCGGAAGAGGGGACTTCAGCTATCTTTCCGTTGGCGGATGTAAATTCCACAAGGCTCACATTATCGTTGAGCTTTTCCAGCTCCTCCTTGGTAATACCCTTTTCCTCCAGCTTCTTGTCACTGAGATACTGGGTTATTGCGTCTACTGCAGAGACAGAGCCGGTGTTATCCTTTATCATGTTTGAAAGACCTGTTCCGGTTACGGAAGTCACTACCTTTATAGAAGGCTCTTCGCCTTTTTCTGCCTTTTCGGAGAAATCCTCGGGGATGACAGCCAGGGTCTTGAGCTCCTTCTCGTCCATTATACGCTGCCATGCAGCCATATCGTTTTCTTCGGAGAGTACCTCAACGGTGGTGTTGTTTTTCTTCATCTCCTCAAACATTTCCTTGACAAACTCACCCTTATCGCAGTTTACCAAGGAGATGCTCCCGCCTGTCTCCTCAGACCATGTGCTGTCCTCTTCATCCTCATGCAGCTTGTTCATGGTACCGTTCATCACAGTTCCCATAAATATAAAGATGAACAGGGTCGCTACCATGGAGATGATCGCCTGCTTGTTGAGAAGCTGGGACAGTTCCTTTTTCAGGAGTGCACCGAATTTCATAAAGACACCTCCCCGGATACTGCCTTTTCAAATACCTCTTCCAGGTTGCGGGCGCCGAACTTGGACTTCAGATCCTCTATGGTGCCTGTCAGAAGGAGCTTTCCTTCGGACATAATGCCCACTCTGTCGGAAAGGAATTCAATTTCAAGCATATTGTGTGATGAAAGGAGAAATGACATCCCTTCCTCACGGGCAAGCCTTTTTATGGTCTTTCGTATATCAAGGGCATTGAGCACATCAAGACCGGATGTTGCCTCATCAAGGATAGCAAGGTCGGGGCGGCTCATGACCGCACGGGACAGAAGCAGCTTCCTTATCATTCCTCTTGAATAGCCGTTTATTCTTTCCTCCAGCCTTTCTCCTAGACCGCACATATCCACAGCACGCTTCACATACTCGCTCTGCTCTGCTGAGGTCTTGGCATAAAGACCAGCCATGAAATTCAGATAATCGATTCCCTTCATGGACTTGTAGGCGCCTGCCTCATCGGGGAGGTAGGTTATATGCTCCCTTGCCTTTTCGGGTTCTTTTACAACAGAATGACCGCTTATTACAGCATCACCCTCGGTGGGGGTCAGGAGTGTGGCTATCATTCTTATAGTGGTGGTCTTTCCCGCACCGTTTGGCCCTATAAGAGCGAATATCTCTCCCTTTTCCACGCTGAATGTGATGTTCTCGGCGGCATTTATGCCTTTTTTATAGGACTTGGTCAGTCCCTCTGCACTCAATACAGACATATTCTCACCTCTCAGACATTTTAGCATATATCTTTTTTTAATACAATAGGAAAGTATATTTTCTAATTAAATTCTAATAAAACCTCCGGGGCACGGTCCGTTCCGATCCTTATGTATGAGCCCAGTCACCTCCGATATACAGATTTTTTTCCCTTAGATACTATATATAAAAGGTATAGATATCATGATCCGGACATTATCTTGTAGATACTCTCTCAAATCTGACCCATGTGTTGTTGAATATTGTGCAAAATGTCTATACACTCGCTTTTTTAATGAAATTCTAATCTAAGAAAGATTGATTTTTGCCAAATGATGTGATACAATGTTACTTGTTTTCAAATATACAGTAGAAAGCACCGGAGGAAATAATATGAAAAAGAAGAAAAAGTTTTCGGTAGGAAAACTGATAATCCTGATAATAGTTTTGGCTGTTGCGGGATTCATTGCCTACACTGTCGTTTCCGCAAGCAAATATGCAAAATATAAGCAGGGAGAGACAGTAAAGGTTGAGCTTCAGGATCTCAGAAACACCGTTTCATTCAGCGGTGTTGTAGAGTCTAAAAAGTTTGAGACCGTTACCACCCCTGAGACATCCAAAATACTCACCGTAAGCGTGACTGAGGGTGATGTGGTCAAAAAGGGCGATGTACTCGCTACTCTTGATACAAAGAGCATAGAGAACGAGATACTTTCCAAGCAGACATCCCTGGACTCATCCGACCTTTCCGCAGACTACACCGTAAGCGATGCGGAAAAGAAGTACCTTGCCGCTCTTGTACAGATAAATGACGGTTCTTATCCCGAGATAAGATCCGCAAGGCTGAATCTTGAAAGTGCGCAGGATGCTCTGGAAAAAGCAGAAAAGAAGTACAACGATGACCTTTCCAGAAAGGGCACCGACCTTGACACAGGTCTTACACAGGCAAAGCAGAATGTGCGCACGGCAGAGCAGAACATCACCAATGCCGAGCACACCATGAACAATGCAAAGCTGAATCTTGAGGGAGCAGAAAACACTCTCACCTCAGCTCAGAACACAGTTGACAGCACAAAGCAGGAGCTGGATTTTGCACAGGCTGATCTTGACAAGGCAAAGACCGAGAAGGCTAACGAAGATTATTCCGATCTCAGGAAGCAGAAGGATGCCATAGACAAGGCAAAGAAGAGCTTTGACGACCGTCTTACCGACACCAACAAGAGAAATGTGACAAAGGCAAGGGATAAGTACGAGACTGCTCTCCAAAAGTACCAGTTCTTTGCAAGTGCGCAGAAAACAGACAGAAATGCCCTCATAGCACAGGATCCTCTTTTCTGGGCTCAGTATGACCAGAAGGAGATCACCGACCAGATGGTAGAGGATGCCCGCAAGGAGATGGAGACAGCTAAGAATGAGCTCCAGGACATCACAAAGGGCTACGACGACAACAGCGAAAATCTGGAATACTCTTATGATGATGCTGTGCTTACCTATGCGGAGTCAAAGGCGGATATAGATCTAAAGCATGACAATGCGATACAGACCGCTGCAAGAGCTTACGACAGGGCAAAGAGCAATTATGAGAAGGCTCTTATCGGTCTTGAAGGCGCAAAGGTGTCCTACAAGAATTCCGAAGAGCAGTACAATGCCGCAAAGGACAGCTATGATGCCGCAAAGAAGAACTATGAGTATGCAAAGCTCGGCATAGACACTGCAAAGGATTCCGGCGACAGCACCACAGACAGCCTTGCCACCGCAGTTGCAGATGCAAGGATAGCAGTTTCACAGGCACAGGAGGCATACAATATAGCCGTAAGGAACGCAAATGTTTCTCTTAACAACCTCAAATCCGAGGCAGACAAGCAGAAGGTGCTTTCCGATACTGACTCTCCCGTGCTCATAGATCTGAAGATACTCAAAGATAGGCTTGAAGACTGCGTCATAAAGGCTCCCTGCGACGGAACCGTTACCAAGGTGAATGCGGTAGTGGGTTCTGTTCCCTCCGGTGTGCTCTTTATAATAGAGGATCCCGACGACCTCAAACTCAGATCGATAGTTAAGGAATACGCCATAGCCGAGCTTCAGAAGGGCGCTCCCGTTGAGATAAACATCCCCTCCCTTTCCCTCGACCTGGAGGGCAGTATATCCGAGATAGCTCCCGCAGGCGTAAAGGGTACTGACGGAAAGAGCGACGGCTCCGCTTCCTTCGACCTCTGTGCAGATATATACAATACCAAGGACACAGGTGTTCTCATAGGTATGACAGCAAAGGGCACCGCCATCACGGACAGCTGTGAAAAGGCTCTCTCCGTGACATATGACTGCGTTGTAACAGACGACAGCGGCTCACACATATGTATAGCTGAAAGACAGGAAGTAAACGGGCAGAAAATGCCCATAGGCACCGTAAAATATATACCTGTGGAGACCGGCTTTGAGGCTGATGCACTGATACAGATAATCTCCCCCGAGGTAAGCGAGGGAATGGAGATACTTACCAATGCGGCAGACTACGAGGACGGCGAAGAGATACTCATCATTTCCGATGAAACGGGCAGCACCGAGGCAGGTGCATAAAGCATGAACGATATAGTTATAAATGCAAGAGATATCGTCAAGAAGTTCTATATTGGTGAGCCCAACGAACTGGAAATACTCCACGGAATGACCTTTGAAGTGCCGAAGGGACAGTTTGTTTCCATAGTCGGCCAGTCGGGATCTGGAAAGTCTACACTTATGAATATCATCGGTGCTCTCGACCGTCCCACATCGGGAACATATTTTCTTGACGGACAGGATATCTCAAGAGCGAACGACAAGGAGCTTTCCCGCATAAGGAACCTGGAGATAGGCTTCGTTTTCCAGACCTTCAACCTTATCGCCAGGACCTCCGCACTGAAAAATATAGAGCTCCCAATGATGTATGCGGGAGTCCCCGCAAAGGAACGCAGGAAGAGAGCCTTTGATCTTCTTGATATAGTTGAGATGACCGACCGTTCCGAGCATATGCCCAATGAGCTTTCCGGCGGCCAGAAGCAGAGGATAGCTATTGCAAGGGCTATGGCTAACGATCCTTCGATAATCCTTGCGGACGAGCCCACAGGTGCACTTGACAGTAAGACCGGCCGCCTTGTTATGGATCTTTTCCATAAGCTCCACAGGGAGCAGGGAAAGACCATCGTGCTCATCACCCATAACCCGGAGCTTGCTGCTGAGACCGACAGGATCATAACCATTGCCGACGGCAATATAATAAGCGACTCTGCGGAGGTCTCTCCGCTTGAAGGGATAAGGCGCGCCCCTGTTATTGCGGTAAAGCCTTCCGGAATACAGGAAACAGGAGAAAAGAACGATGAAGCGCCTGCGGCTCCCGATACCGTTCCCGGCGTGAATGAGACCAACGGAACATCAGAGGATGTACAGCAGCAGGAACAGGTACAGGATCATGTACCGGAGCCGGCGGCAGCGGAAGTCAGCGAAAGTGAGGGCAAAGCATAATGGGTATTTGGGAAAATGTTGTGCTTGCTTTTGCAGGTATACGCTCAAACAAGATGAGAGCCATTCTCACCATGCTCGGAATAATCATAGGAATAAGTTCCGTTATAGCCATCAGCACACTGGGCGACATAATGCAGGCAAACGTAATGGACATATTCAATTCCCAAGGCGGTTCAAACCTGACAGTGTTCCAGGTGAGCAGAAAAGACAAGCCTGCAAGGGATTATTCCTCGGATGAGGATCTCATAACGATGGATATGATCGCCGACGTAAAGAAAAAATACAGCAAGTATCTGGAAGCTGTATCCTTTATGAGCGGTAATTATGAAGCTTCGACCCGTCATCACCGCAAGGACTACGACCTTGTGGTATACGGCGTGAACCCCGGCTATATAAAGCAGTCCATGACAAAGATGATGATGGGCAGGTATATAAGTGAGAGTGACTGCGAAAACATAAAGAATGTCTGCGTTATATCCGACAGACAGGCGGAAAAGCTCTTCGGCTCACAGCGTGCAGCCATAGGAAAGGTCCTTCCCGTCACTTATAATTTCCAGGTGACACGAACTGAAAAAATGGCGGTATATGCCGATTACACCATTGTGGGAGTTTACAAGTACCAGCTCTCGTCTCTCATGTCCTCCATGATGAATGCTGTGGGTGAAGATGCGGAAAGCTGGAACAATGAGGTATACATCCCTTATTCCACACTAAACAGGCTTGTAGGTGATGACAAGGATACCCAGTACTATTTCTACGGAAATATGATGAACGGCATCGACATTGACAAAGCCTGTGAAGAGATCCAGGACTACATGAACCAGTCCTATTACAGAGACAACGATTCCTATGAGATACACTATCAGACCATGGAATCGCAGATGGAGATGATAGGACAGATACTTGGCATAGTTCAGCTCGTTATATCCATAATAGCAGCCATATCTCTTCTTGTCGGCGGTATAGGCGTTATGAACATAATGCTGGTATCCGTAACGGAAAGGACCCGTGAGATAGGTGTAAGAAAGGCGCTTGGTGCCCCGAATTCCGCCATACGCATACAGTTTATCGTAGAATCCATAATAATATGCCTTGTAGGCGGCGTGATCGGTATTATTCTTGGTCTGCTGATGGGTGTTGCGGCGGGTTCCATCGTTGGGACGGCAGTTCCGCCGTCTATCCGCTCCATCGTCATAGCAGTGGGCTTCTCCATGGCAATAGGTATCTTCTTCGGATACTATCCTGCCAATAAAGCTGCAAAGCTGGATCCCATAGAAGCTCTGAGATACGAATGACCTGCACGGTCAGTACCTTTTTGGTATGACCGTATACAAAGACGAGAGAATTTATACCGCAGATCGTCAGTGGATGAATATCAAGGGAGGATCCGTCCTCCCTTTTTATTTCACCTTTTATTCATAAATTCATGTAGAAATCAGGGCATTTTGGTGATAATATATCATAAAGAGCTTTGAACAGTAAGGCATAAGGGCGGGGAACTCTGCTTTGTGCCGCAGCCGTTCAGGTTTCTTCAAGGGCGGTTAGCTCAGTTGGGAGAGCGCTGCGTTCGCATCGCAGAGGCCGAGGGTTCGAATCCCTTATCGTCCACCATTTTCTGCCTCGCACGGGAACACTGCGGGGCTTTTCGCATACTGCCCGGAAAAAATGAACAAAACATAAAATTTGTAAATCACTTGCATTTTCTATGTATCGGTGGTATAATGAATAAAATGATTATCTTTTCGGAAAAAATACACACTGCGGAAAGGTAACACTTTTGCAGTGTGCAGTAAAACAGGAGGAATAAGATGAAAAAACAGCGCCATGACATGATAATCGATCTTATCGAACATAATAACATCCGTACACAGGAGGAACTGAGAACAAGGCTTTCCGAAAAAGGGCTCAATGTTACTCAGGCTACACTGTCAAGAGATATAAACGAACTTGGTATCCTGAAAGGGGACTACTACAACATCGAAAGACCCGAACTGCCTGCAATGTTCATGCAGTCCATAACCCGTCTCGACCACGCAGGGAACACCGTTGTCATCAAATGCCGCTCCGGTATGGCAAGTGCGGTCTGTGCGGAAATAGACCTTCTTGATATGAAGGATGTGGTAGGCACCCTGGCAGGCGACGACACCATATTCGTGCTGATGCGCAGCGAACAGGCTGCACAGCTCTTTGCGGAGAATCTGAGAGAGTCATCATGAGCAAAGCTGCGGACATTCTCCGCTTTGTCATCCTTATACTGATAACTCTGCTGGCTGCCGCTGCGGGCTTTCTGGAGCTTATGAGGATCCAGCTCATAGACGGCAGCTCCTATTATGAAAAAAGCCTTTCAACATCCTCCTCCGCCCAGCTTATACCCGCACCGAGAGGGCAGATAGCGGATTTTAACGGCGAGTATCTTGTCAGCAACAAATCCGGCTACAATATCATAGCACAGAAGGCGTTCTGTCCGGACAATGACCCAGATCTGAACCGTTCACTTTTAAAAACGGCACAGATCACCATTTCCGAAGGTCTGGAATACGATGACATACTTCCCATAACATCCTCGGAACCCTTTGAATATCTCCCGGACAGGGAAAATGATGTGGAGCGGCTCCGCAAGGATATAGGCGTTCAGGTCTATGCCACTGCAGGTGACTGTGTAGTGGCGATGGCGAGGAAGTACAGCATTTTTTCCGAGTACACCGCCGACGAGGTCAGGATAATAGCAGGTCTTCGCTACACCATGGAGCGCAGAGACTTCTCTGTATCAAACATCTTCACGTTCTGTGAAGATGTTCCTATGTCTGCGGTGGTAAGGATAAAGGAGCACAGCTCCGAGATCCCCGGAACGGATGTTACGGAGGAGGCTGTCAGAGTAAATGAGATAGGGGACATCGTGCCTCATCTTATCGGCACCGTCGGTCCTATCTCCGCCGAGGAATATGAAAAGCTGAAGGATCAGGGCTATGCTCTGAACGATACGGTGGGCAAAGGCGGCATAGAGTGGGCTATGGAGCGTACTCTATGCGGTCGGAAGGGTGAGCGCAGCTTCGGCTTTACAGCAGGGCTCGTCACCTCAGATGAGGTCACAAGGGAACCTGTTCCCGGAAAAAGCATAAAGCTGACTATTGACAGTGATTATCAGAGAGACATACAGCAGATACTGAAAAACCACATCACATGGCTGAATAATCAGACATCTTCCGAGAGAAAGGGAGAAAACGCCAATGCCGGTGCGATAGTCGTGCTTGATGTTAAAAGCGGAGCTTTGAGAGCTGCCGCCACTTATCCCACCTATGACCTTCTTGATTATATTGACAATTACAGCAAGGTGGCTGCCGGTGCAAATGCGCCTCTTACAAACCGTGCCGTCAGCGGGAGATACCGTCCCGGATCTACATTCAAGACTGTAACTGCAACTGCAGCACTGAATGAAGGCATCATCACCCCCAACACCACTGTTGACTGTCAGAGGGTCTATACCTACTGGGATGATTACAGACCAGAATGTACAGGCTTTCACAACAGGCTGAACGTCATAGAGGCGCTGAGGGAATCCTGCAACATATTCTTCTACGATGTGGGAAGGCTCACGGGCATAGATACCATAGCAAAATATGCCTCTCTTTACGGACTTGCGGGAGAAATGGGACTGGAGACCGGCAGGGGCATCAATGTCGGTTATATTGCCACTCCGGAGACCTTTGAGGAAAGAGACCTTGACTGGCAGGCAGGAAATGTGGTACAGGCAGCAATAGGTCAGTCTGAGACCTATGTGACACCTTTGCAGATGGCAGCACAGGCTATGACCATCGCCAACAAGGGCGTTCGTTACCATACATATATGGTAGACAGTGTATATGACTACGGCTTTGAGAACATTATTTCAAGGACAAAGCCGCAGGTGGCTGCTACCATAGAGGATAAGAGCGGAAATACATTCTATTGTGTGACAGAGGGCATGAAAGAGGCTGCCCGCTATGATGAATACCCTCTGTACCCTAAGTGCAGAGACTATTACACAGGCAATTATCTTCTTACTTCTCTGCCCCGTTCGGCAGCTATAAAGACCGGTACTCCGCAGATGACCTCAAGGACCGATACTGGTTCATCCTTTATCGGCTTTTACCCTGCTGACGATCCGGAGATCGCCTTTGCGGGATTTGTAGAACACGGTGAGTATTCCAAGTTCATGGTAAAGGATATAATAGAGAGCTACTACAAGAGCGACTATGTACCTGAGGAGCTGCGCACAAAGGAAGAACCTGCTTCTGTTCTTTCCGACACAGTCACCGAAGAGGAAGAATACGAAGAAGAGAATTACGACTACGGGGACGAATACGACGACTACGAGGATTATACGGAGGAAGAGTATTACGAGGAGACCGAGCCTGAGAGCACCGAGAGTGCAGGTGAGGAGGTCACCGAGGCGCCTGCCCCCGCAGATGAGGGGGATGCTCCCTCTTTTGATGACATAGTCTTTGAGGATATCGAAGAAATAGCTGAAACATAAGGATCTGGTAAAATGAGAACGAGCGGAGTACTTCTGCATATAACCTCACTTCCCGGAAAGTACGGTACGGGAACGCTGGGGCGCTATGCCTACGAATTTGTTGATTTTCTGAAAGAGACGGGTCAGTATTACTGGCAGATCCTGCCGATAGGCCCTACGGGGTACGGCGATTCTCCCTATCAGTGCTACTCTGCCTTTGCGGGGAACCCTGTGCTGATAGACCTTGAAGGTCTGATAGACGAGGGTCTGCTGGAAAGCGATGACCTTGATCTTTGCATCCTTGAAAAGAAGGATTTTGCAGACTTTTCACAGCTTTTTTCCTATAAAAGGATCGTCCTTGCCAAAGCTTACGGCGCATTTCTTAAAAAGTGCGATCCAAAGCAGAATGCTGCATTTGAAGGATTCTGCTCCGAAAATGCCTCATGGCTCGATGATTATGCTCTTTTCATGACTGTGAAAGCCCATTTCGATCAGGAGATGTGGACTCTTTGGGATGATGCCTATCGTCTCAGAGAACCCGGCACCCTGAAAAAATTCTCTGAAGAACACAAGGATGAAATAGGGCTCTGGAAGTTCATGCAGTTCAAGTTTTTTGAACAGTACCTTGCTTTGAAAAGCTATGCGAACCGCAGAGGCATACATATCTACGGTGATATGCCCATATATGTTTCCATGGATTCTTCGGACATTTGGGCACACCCCGAAATGTTCATGCTGGATGCAGACCGCCGCCCCGTCAAGGTGGCAGGCTGTCCGCCCGATCCCTTTTCTCCTACAGGTCAGCTTTGGGGGAACCCCGTCTACGACTGGGATTATCTTGAAAAGCACGATTTTTCCTGGTGGGTGGAAAGAGTACGCTGTGCATCGGCACTTTTTGACATTACCCGCATAGACCATTTCAGAGGCTTTGAAGGCTTTTATGCCATTCCTGCCGAAAATGACACGGCAGAAGAGGGCGAATGGCTCAAAGGTCCGGGCATAAAGCTGTTTGAGACCATAAAGCAGGAGCTTGGAGATGTGGCTCTTGTGGCGGAGGATCTGGGATTTCTCACTGAAGATGTACACATTCTTCTTGAAAAAGCAGGTTATCCCGGAATGAAGGTGCTCGAATTTGCCTTCGGCGGTGATGACAGTTCCTATCTTCCCCACAATCATCCCAAAAACAGTGCAGTCTACATCGGCACGCATGACAACGACACTCTTCTTGGCTGGTATACCGCCTGTGATGAAAAGACCAAAAAGCAGATAAAAAAATACTTCGGCCTCCCCAAAAAGGCAGACGAGAAGAAAGTATGCAAGGCATTTCTCAGAGCGCTTTTCGGCAGTCATGCCGATATTGCGGTAGTGCAGATGCAGGATATCCTGGGGCTTGGCAGCGAAGCAAGAATGAATACCCCCTCCACCATAGGCGGGAACTGGCACTGGCGCATGGACAGGATGCCGGGCAGATCCGAGCGCAAAAAGCTGAAAAAGCTCACAAAAACATATTTCAGAAAACAAAGCAAATAACGGTACCCGATAACGATATCGTCATCCGGCATGACAGATCGTCAGCGGGTATATCTCAGGAGATCACTCTTACCGGGGGCGGGATGTTTCTGCTCGACCGGTCGGAGATCCCTGCAAGGAAAGAAAAATGAAGAAACTCCTATTGGTATACAATCCACATTCGGGAAAGGGGCAGATAGCTTCCTACCTTGCCCGTATCATAGACACCCTTACAAAAGGCGGATATAATGTTACAGCGCATCCCACCCAGTCCGCAGGAGATGCCTACGATACCGTAAAAAAATACGGCGGCGAATTTGACACCATAGTGTGCAGCGGCGGAGACGGCACCATGCACGAGGTGGTAAAGGGAATAATGGACGGGGGACACCATGTTCCTCTGGGCTCCATCCCCGCAGGCACCATGAACGACTTTTCCTCCAGTCTCGGTATCCCAAGGTATATGCCGGATGCCGCAAAGACCATTGTTACGGGAAAGCCCCGCTATGTGGATGTGGGTGCCTTCAACAACAACTATTTCACCTATGTGGCAGCCTTCGGCGCATTCACAAAGGTAAGCTATTCCACCGACCAGCAGAGAAAGAATACCTTCGGTGTGCTTGCCTATCTTACGGATGCCGTGAAGGAAGCATCGGAGAATTTCGACCTTTCCCACAGCTACAATGTGACTATAAAAGCAAACGGCACCACGGTCACCGGTGACTATATGTTCGGGATGGTGGCAAATTCCCTGTCTGTAGGCGGCATAAAGGAACTGGCAGGAAACGACATCTCCATGAATGACAACACCTTTGAGGGGATATTCATCAAGAACCCTGCCAACATCACAGAGCTTACAGCCACCTTCAATTACCTTATCAGAAAGGAATTCTCTGCTCCCTGCTTTGACTATTTCAGGTCGGATGTGTTCGATGTCACCTGCAATGAAGAAGTTCCCTGGACAGTTGACGGAGAATACGGCGGGGACGACAGGCGCATCAGCATATGCTGTATGCACAACTGTCTTAAAATGATAGTAGGGGACTATGCCCCGGGACTTAAATGATGGATTACAGGATAAACTGGGATGATGGTGCCGCAGCCATTCCTCAGAAAGCGGCAGATGCGGCTCTTATGGCGGATGAGGTCACACTTAAACTGCTGTTTTTCATTCTGCGTTCAAAGAGGATCCCCACAGCAGAAGAACTGTCAGCTTCCCGTGAAGCCGTTGAGGATGCGCTGAACTTCTGGGTGGGACTGGGCGTACTTGAAAAGAAGGAGCCCGTTCCCGTGCAGGCTGCGCCGAAAAAAGAGGCAATACCGGATTTCAAGACCATCCCCCCCGCACAGATAGCAGAAGCTCTTACAGCCTCCATGGAATTAAGGCAGCTTTTCTTTGAGATAGAAAACATAAAGGGGAAGCCCCTTAACCACACGGAACAGCAGACCTTCGTGTGGATATACGAATACCTCTGCCTTGACCCTGAGGCGATAGTCCTGCTTTACAGCTTTGCGGTATCACAAGGGAAAAGCAGCATGAGCTACCTTTCCAAAACTGCCGGTGACTGGTGCGACAGGAACATTGTTACGGGAGCTGCGGCAGAGGAGGAGATACTTGAACTTCAGCGAACAGCCGCAAAGGTGGATGCGCTGAAAAACATCCTGTCGGCAAAGGGGCTGAAAGGAAATTTCTCCGACAAGGCTGCCAAATGGCATAAAAAGGGCATAACCCCGGAGCTTGCCGGGTATGCCTGCGACTACTGCGCAAGAAACAACAAGCTAACAGCCGATCAGGTGGACAAGGTGCTTTCAGGCCTTTCCAAAAACGGTATCTCCACGGCGGCGGAGGCTCTTGCCCGTGAAAACAGCGGAAGCCAAAGATCTTCGGGCTCACAGAGGGAATCAGAGCGCAGACAGATGAATTACGACGGAAATCGTATTTATTCTTCGGAAGAACTGGAAAGGCGTGCCCTTGAAAACTCCCTTGCGGCTTTCAGACAACAGAAAAATGAGGTGTGATATGGACTTTTCAAAACTTAACTTTGCGGTGGACGGCGACAGCATAACTCAGGGTGACCAGTGGAGCGCATGGGTGCATAAGCTCCTTGGGTTTGCAACCCATACGAATGTAGCTGTGGGCAGCTCCGTTTGGTACAAAAGAACAGAGTGTGTGAACGGCACCTATGTTACCACACAAGACTTTGACGACCCGGACTTTGCAGGAATAAGCGGCGGCTGGGAGCCTACGGACGATGTAAACGAGATGCAGATGAGAATGAACAACTGCGCCGTCGTCCACATACAGCGCTTTATTGCCGGAGTTAAAAAGGGTGAGTTTCCCGTGCCGGATGTCTTTGCCTTTGCCATGGGCACCAACGATGCTCCGGAAAAGGCAGGCTGTGCGGAGAGAGCACTCGAAGGCAAGAGCCTTGACGGCGTGGATCTTTTCTGTGAGGCAGGCGCAATACGCTGGTGTATACAGACCATTGCAGAGAACTTCCCCGAATGCAGGATATTCCTTCTCACTCCCATACAGGCTGCGGATCCCGGCATGAACAGAAAGAACCGGGTCGTGTGCGAAAACATCGAAAGGATAGCAAGAGGCCTGTCTGTACAGGTGATAGACACCTTCGGAGGATGCGGTATCACCGAGAAGTTTGAGACAGAAGGCGGAGAAGGGCGTTATCTGCGTGACGGACTTCACCCCAAGGAAAACGGTCAGGAGCGGGAAGGCCGCTTTGCAGCCGCAATGATAAAAAGCAAAATGTATTAAAAAGGAACCAACGAGATGAAGGTATTTATAGACGGACGTGAAGGGACCACGGGTCTCGGTATAGCACAGCGTTTTGAGGGCAGGGATGATGTGGAGCTCCTGACCATTTCCGAGGAGCTGAGGAAAGACACTGCCGAAAGGAAAAGGCTCATAAACGAATCTGACATTACTTTTCTCTGCCTGCCGGATGTGGCAGCAAGAGAGGCAGTATCACTGGTGGAGAATGACAACACCCGTATCATAGATGCTTCCACCGCACACAGAACTGAAAAGGGCTGGGCATACGGGTTCCCGGAGCTGTCCGAGGAGCACAGGGAGAAGATACGCACCTCCAAAAGGGTGGCTGTGCCCGGCTGCTACGCCAGCGGATTCATTTCCCTTGTTTACCCTCTGGTGAAAAAAGGCTTCATAGCTCCTTTCCACCCTGTTATCTGCCATGCGATATCCGGATACAGCGGCGGCGGCAAAAAGCTCATAGCCGAATATGAAAACCCGGATCGGGACAAGAAATACGACAGCACAAGATCATATTCTCTGGGCAAGACCCATAAGCACATCAAGGAAATGATGGCGATATCGGGTCTCAGCTTCCCGCCTGTTTTCTGCCCTTCCGTAGGTGATTTTTACAGCGGCATGGTAGTTACGGTTCCTCTTGTGCGCCGCACTCTTGCAAAGAAAGCATCCGCTGAGGATATCTGGATAGCCTTTGACGAACAGTACAGAGGACAGAATTTTGTAAAGGTGATGCCTTTCGGAGGAAAGGGTCTTGAAGAGGAGAACATCATGTTTTCCAACACCCTTTCCGGCACCAACCGGATGGAGATCTTTGTGTACGGCAACGATGACTACATCCTCCTTTGCTCCAGACTTGACAATCTTGGAAAGGGAGCATCCGGTGCGGCAGTGCAGTGCATGAACATAATGACGGGGCTCGACGAAAGGACAGGGCTCATATGACCCGTGTCTACTTTGTGCGTCATGCACAGCCCGATCCTTCATCCGGGAACAATCCCGCTTTTGAACTCACTCCCACAGGCAGGCGTGATTCACAGGCGGTAGCCTGGGTGCTGGAGGACAAGGGTATCGGAAATATATACTGTTCGGAGTACATCCGCACAAGGCAGACCCTTGAATACTTTTCCATGAGCTCACACCTTCCCATAAAGGAAGTAAAGGGCATACATGAGAGAGTGGCAGGGGACTGGAGATCACTGTCACTCAGCAGCTACACCGAATTTATAGCAGGTCAGTGGAACGACCACAGCTTCAAGGCTCCCGGCGGCGAGAGCTTTGATGATGTTAAGAAAAGGGCACTGCCCGTGATCAAGGAGCTTATAGCACGGCATGAGGGCGAAAGCATCGCCCTGGGCACTCACGGGATGCTTCTCGGCATAATTCTTTCGGCGTACATAGACGATTTCTCCTATGCGGATTTTGCTGACTTTGTGGATCATCTTCCCTATGTGCTAAGAGTTGATTTTGAAGACGGCAGATATGCGGGATCGTCGGTGGAACTTGCCGTAAAAAGAGGTTATCCCCGAAAGTATATGGATAACGGTCCTTACTGAAATTAAAGAATATATCAGCAAATCCTTAAATTTTTATGATAACTTGATTTTGCCGTTCCATTTGTGTTAAAATAAAAGCAAGCCTTATACCGAAGCCTTTTGCTGTAAGTCGGTATGGGTGCTTGCTTTTGCTTTCTGTGTTCTTTATCAAAGGCAAAGATATGCCTCACGAAAGGAGTGTTCCGATGAAGTTACTTGCAATAGACGGTAACAGCATTATGAACCGAGCCTATTACGGTATGAAGCCGCTTTCCACAAAGGATGGTATCTTTACCCATGCAATACTGGGCTTTTTGAATATATACCAGAAGGTGAAGGGCGAGATCTGCCCCGATGCCTGCGCCGCTGCCTTTGACCTTAGAGAACCTACGTTCAGACACAAAAAAGTGGAAAGCTACAAAGCCAACCGCCACGGTATGGACGAGGAGCTTGCCATGCAGATGCCCTATATAAAGGACATACTGCGTCTCATGGGCATAACGGTGATAGAAAAAGCAGGTTATGAGGCTGATGATGTGCTGGGCACCCTTTCCTGTGCGGGAAATGCAGGAGACCATGTGTATATACTTTCCGGAGACAGAGATATACTCCAGCTTGTAAACGACAATGTTACAGTGCTCCTCCACACCACAAGGGAGCTTATCGCATTTACACCCGATCGCTTCATGCAGGAATACGAGGGGCTCAGGCCTTTGCAGCTCGTGGAGCTGAAAGGGCTTATGGGAGATACTTCCGACAATATACCGGGTGTAAAGGGCATAGGAAAAAAGACTGCCACCGATCTTATAAAAAATTTTGACTCCGTGGAGAACATCTACCGTTCTATGGATGCGGGAGAATTTACAGGCACCAAGTCAGTTGTAACAAAGCTGACAGAGGGTAAAGAAAGTGCCTTTGAGAGCCGCTGGCTTGCACAGATCGTAAAGGATGTGCCGGGGATCGAAAAAAATGCCGAAAGCTATGCCTACAAGCAGCCGGACAGTGAAGAACTGGCAAAGCTCCTGTCCAGGCTTGAAATGTACAAGCTCATAGAAAAATTCAGGCTGACACTGCCCAAGGTGCAGAACATCCCCATAAAACAGAATACGGAAAAGAAGGAATACTCCGTCACGGACAAGGCTCCGGAGGGGGATATGACCTTCCTTTTAAAGGATGAGCCTTCCGGAAAGGTGCTTTACACCCTTTGCGGCGGGAAGACATACAGGACATCATCCCGTAAGGAGATACTGAGGATATTGTCTCTTCCGTGCAGGAAAAAGACCTTTGATGCAAAGCCTGTTTACAGATACTGTCTTTCCGGCGGCATAAGCCTGAAAAATATCGTCTCGGATGCTTACATCGCATCCTATATACTAAACACCAACGACAAACAGCATGAGCTTGGGAATATTGCTGCGCTCCACGGCACAGAACAGCACACTGAAATGGGAGAGTATGCGGATATATGCGTACTTGATGAGCTTTGTACCATTCTTGATGATATGATCGACAAGAAAAACTGCGGCGATCTGTACAGGAACATCGAACTGCCCCTTACAGAAGTGCTGGCATCAATGGAGCATGAGGGAGTCGCAGTGGATCCTCAGGGCATAAAGGACTTCGGCGAGAAGCTGGAGGGCACCATCAAAGAACTGGAGGAGCGTATCTTCCTGGAAGCAGGGGAGAAATTCAACATTTCTTCTCCCAAGCAGCTTTCTGCCATACTCTTTGAAAAGCTGGGACTTCCCCACGGAAAGAAAACGAAAAGCGGTTATTCCACCGATGCGGAGGTGCTGGAGGATCTTTCGGGGAGACACCCCATAATTGAAGATATACTTCTTTACAGGTCATATACAAAGCTGACATCCACCTATGTTGAAGGGCTTCTGAAACAGGTGGAGGAGGACGGCAGGATACACACCGTTTTCAAGCAGTGCGAGACAAGAACGGGGCGTATATCCTCCACAGAGCCCAATTTGCAGAACATACCCGTCCGTACCGAGCTTGGCAGGGAAATGAGGAAGTTTTTCGTATCTCCAAAGGGCAGTAAACTGGTGGATGCAGATTACAGCCAGATCGAGCTGAGAGTTCTTGCCCACCTGTCCGGTGACGAGAACATGAAAAAGAGCTTTCTTTCCGGAACAGATATCCACACCGCCACAGCCTCACAGGTGTTCGGTATGCCTGTTTCCATGGTCACTCCCGAAATGAGGCGTGCTGCAAAGGCAGTAAACTTCGGAATAGTTTACGGCATAGGCGCATTTTCGCTTGCAAAGGATATAAATGTTTCCAACAAGGAAGCGCAGAAGTACATAGACAACTACCTGAACAACTTCTCCGGTGTAAGAGAATTCATGTCCGAAGCGGTGGAGAAGGCAAGAAAGCTGGGATATTCCGAAACTGCCTTCGGAAGAAGAAGATATATACCGGAACTCAGCTCCAAAAAGGCAAATATCGCCCAGCTCGGAAAGAGAATGGCAATGAACGCACCCGTACAGGGTACTGCAGCCGATGTTATTAAGATCGCCATGGTGAGGGTGTACAAGAGACTGAAGGAAGAACTCCCGGAAGCAAAGCTCGTTCTCCAGATACATGACGAACTGATAATAGAGGCAAGCGAAAAGGATGCTCCTGCCGCCGAAAAGATACTTTCGGAGGAAATGCAGAATGCCGCTGCCTTCACCGTTCCGCTCGCAGTGGATGTAAAGAGCGGAAACAGCTGGTTTGAGACCCATTAAGGCGGGAATAGTCATCATCGGCTCAGAGAGCCGAGCCCGTATGCTATTATTCCGTACAAAGAAACAAACGGGTCGCTGTCGGCCGTGCCGACACGGCAAAATTTGTGTTGACAAAGAGAGAATAATGTAGTATAATGAAGAAGGTTGTGAATTATCACCAATCTTTTTACAGATTTTACGGCAATATTGCCGATATAAGACAGGAAAGGAAGATACAAATTGTCAAGAGTGTACAATTTTTCCGCTGGTCCCGCTGTTCTCCCCGAGGAAGTGCTCAAAGAAGCCGCAGCAGAAATGCTGGATTACAAGGGAAGCGGAATGTCCGTAATGGAGATGTCCCACCGTTCCAAGGTATACGATGAGATAATCAAGGATGCCGAAAAGGATCTCAGAGAGCTCATGGGTATACCCGACAACTACAAGGTGATCTTTGCTCAGGGCGGAGCATCACTCATATTTGCGGGCGTTCCCATGAACCTGATGAAGAACAGGAAGGCAGCCTATATCATTACCGGCCAGTGGGCAAAGAAGGCAGCACAGGAAGCTGAAAAGTACGGTGAGGTAGTTCGTGTGGCATCCTCCTCCGACAAGACCTTCTCCTACATCCCGGACTGCTCCGATCTTGATATCCCGGATGATGTTGACTATGTTTACATCTGCGAGAACAACACAATCTACGGCACAAAGTTCTGGACTCTCCCCAACACGAAGGGTCATGAGCTGGTAGCTGACGTATCCTCCTGCTTCCTTTCCGAACCCGTGGATGTTTCCAAGTACGGTGTGATCTACGGAGGCGTGCAGAAAAACATAGGTCCTTCCGGTGTACAGGTAATAATCGTTCGTGAGGATCTTATCGCTGACGGCCCTGCTCTTCCCTGCACTCCTACCATGATGGACTGGAAGATACAGGCAGACAACGACTCACTCTACAACACTCCTCCCTGCTACGGCATCTATATCTGCGGCAAGGTGTTCAAGTGGATAAAGAAGATGGGCGGTCTGGAGGCTATGAAGGCTCATAACATCAAGAAAGCCAACATCCTCTATGATTTCCTTGACGAAAGCAAGCTCTTCAAGGGCACAGTCCGCAAGGAAGACAGATCCATCATGAATATCCCCTTTGTTACCAGCAATGAGGAACTGGATGCCAAGTTTGTAAAGGAAGCTACCGCAGCAGGTTTTGTAAACCTGAAGGGTCACAGGACAGTAGGCGGCATGAGAGCCTCTGTTTACAACGCTATGCCCATAGAAGGCGTAGAAAAGCTGGTAGAATTCATGAAGAAGTTTGAGGCTGATAATGCCTGAAAAGGAAAGATTTGAAAAGCTCAAGGGTCAGGGCGGTAAGCTTGGCGGGATGACATCCTACGAAATACTCTATGACAAATATACAGGAGTAGAGTATCTGTATCTTTACAATTCCGGAAACGGCAGTGTGGCTGTTACTCCCATTGTCGGCCGTGACGGAAAGCCTTACCTTGATCCGGCACTCAGAGAACCTGACTGGTTCGGAAAAGTAGAATAGAGGACTGATAACGATGTACAACGTACTTACGCTCAACAAGATCGCAGCCTGCGGCACAGATCTTTTCGACAGGAGCAAATACAATGTGGGTGACAATGTTTCCGAGCCCGCAGCCATAATGGTAAGAAGTGCTAAAATGCACGATATGGCTTTTGAAAAAAGTCTTCTCGCCATAGGCAGAGCAGGTGCAGGAGTCAATAACATCCCCGTAGACAAGTGTGCGGCAGACGGTATAGTTGTTTTCAACACCCCCGGTGCCAACGCAAATGCAGTAAAGGAGCTGGTTCTCACCGCCCTTCTCATTTCCTCGAGAAGAGTTCCCGATGCTCTGGTATGGGCTCAGGATCTTAAAGGCAACGGTGACGATGTTGCGGGCATAGTTGAAAAGGGCAAGGCACAGTTTGCAGGTCCCGAGATCTCCGGAAAGACCCTTGGTATCATAGGTCTTGGTGCTATCGGTGTTCTTGTGGCAAATGCTGCGATCTCCCTCGGCATGAAGGTAGTGGGCTATGACCCCTTCCTTTCCGTAAACACCGCACTCCGCCTTTCAAGCAAGGTAAAGACAGTTTCCGATGTGAAGGATGTTTATACAGAAGCCGATTATGTTACCATCCACGTTCCCTATAACGCACAGACAAAGGGCACTATCAAAGCCGAAACTATCGCACTTATGAAGGACGGTGCAAGGGTGATAAACCTTGCAAGAGGCGAGCTGGTGGACAATACCGCCATGATCGAAGCACTTGAAAACGGAAAGATCGCCGCTTATGTGACAGACTTCCCCTGCGAAGAGATACTGGGTGTGAAGAATGCCATCGCACTTCCCCACCTCGGAGCATCCACTCCTGAGGCAGAGGACAACTGCGCAGTAATGGCCGCAGAGGAGCTTATAGATTACCTGGAGAACGGCAATATCAGAAATTCCGTAAATTATCCCAATGCCTCCATGTCTGCTTCCGGCACAAAGGTATGCGTTCTGCACAAGAATGTTCCCGCAGTAATTTCCGAAGTCACCAGCATTCTGGGCAGCGAAAAGATCAATATAGAGAACATGGTAAACGCTTCCCGCAAGGAATATGCCTACACTCTTATCGACGCTTCCGGTGAGATAACCGACAAGATCAGAAAAGAACTTGAAGAAGTGGATAATGTTATCAGGATAAGAGTTATAAAGTAAAACAGCATTCGGATCTATAAAACGCTGCCTGTAAAGAGCAGCGTTTTTTGTGTTTTAAGGGATATTTTTCCATTGACATTGTATTTCGATTATGATATAATTATTATGACTTATCATCTTTAATTCGGGAGTGAAATGCATGACATTTGAAAAATCCTGTGGCGCTGTGGTCTACCGCAAGCATCACGGGAACCTTGAAATACTGCTTATCAAACATGTAAACAGCGGTCACTGGTCATTTCCCAAAGGGCATATGGAAGAGGGGGAGAGCGAGGAGGAGACCGCACTCAGAGAAATAATGGAGGAGACTTCCATAGAAGTCATACTGGATCCTACCTTCAGGGAGACTGTCACCTATTTTCCGAGAAAGGATATACAAAAGGTTGTCGTATACTTTATAGCAAAAGCAAAGACCTTTGATTTTACTCCGGGCGCCGGGGAGATAGCGGAAGCCAAGTGGGTGGATGTAGGTCACGCAAATCAGCTTCTGATCTACGAAAACGACAGGGTAATAGTAAACAAGGCAAAGGCAGTCATCACTTAAAACGGAGTTAATGCAAATGAAGATAGTTTCATGGAACACAGCGGGGCTGAGATCTGCGCTGAAAAAAGGCTTTGCGGATTTCTTTGCGGAGAGCGGAGCGGATGTATTCTGTGTACAGGAGAGCAGGCTCACAGCCGATCAGAATGAGTTCCACCCGGAGAGCCATCCATATGAATACCTGTACCCCGCACAGAAAAAAGGCTATTCCGGGACCCTTGTGTATTCAAGGATCAAGCCTCTGAGCGTTGAGTACGGCTACGGTGAAGAGGAGTACGACAACGAGGGGCGAAGCATCACCCTTGAGTTTGAAGGATTCTACCTTGTGAATGTATATGTGCCGAATGTCAAGAACGACCTTTCAAGGCTTGAGTCAAGGATGCGCTTTCAGGACACTTTCAGGGATTATCTTTGCAGGCTTTCCCAGAAGAAAGGCGTTGTAGTCTGCGGAGACATGAATGTTGCCCATAAGGAGATAGACATAAAAAATGTCCGCTCCAATATAGGAAAAGCAGGCTTTACCGACGAAGAAAGGCAGAAAATGACAGAGCTCCTTGAAGCAGGCTTCAAGGATTCTTTCAGGACGCTCCACCCCGACACCGTAAAATACACCTGGTGGTCTTTCAGAGGAAATGCAAGAGCCAACAATGTAGGGTGGCGCATAGATTATTTCCTTGTAAGCGATGACTTTTTCCCCCATGTGACCGGGGCGGAGATATACGACAGCATCACCGGCAGCGACCACTGTCCTACCGGTCTCATAATAGATCAAACGAGGTGACAGAATTGCCAAGATACAAGCCTGACAAAACCACCCTTATCTTAGGTCTTGTGTTTTTTATTATCGGATTTGCTGCTGCAGCCGGATTCGCTGTATATCATATCAGCTACAGGAACTTTGAAAGAAACGCCGACAGGATAAACGCCGTCATAACAAATGTGGATGCATATACCACCGGAAGTGGAAAGAGCAGAAGGACCCGCCATAATGTGGAAGTCACTTATGTATACGATGGTGAAGCCTATACCAACAGCCTTGATTACTACATTTCGGGAATGAGGACCGGAGACTTTGTCGAAGTGTTGGTAAACAGGGACGATCCCCAAAATATGAGGTCCGAGCCAAAGCTGTGGTTATTGTTGTTTGCAGGCTTTTTCCTTATTTTCGGCGGAGTGGGCTTTGGACTCACGTGGTCCGAAATAGGCACAATGATAAAAGCCAAAAGGCTTATAGACCGTGACAGATATGTGATGTGCGACAACTGGGAAGAAAAGCTGTCCGGCACGGCTGTAAACAATGTACAATACCACCGTATAATCGCACGTTATGATAACGGCATCGAAGAATTCACCTTTAAAAGCCGTCCCTTTCACCCTGCCAAACAGCCTTATGTTCCGGGTGAAAGTGTGATAGTGTATGTGGATATAGAAGAAAACCCGAAGAAATACTTTGTATATCTCAAGGACTGAACGGAAAAGAGAGTGAAGTATGATGAAAGACACAAAAAAGAATGCGGCACTGCTTCTGGCATCCCTTCTGATAGCAGGACAGGCATCACCTGCCGTGTCTGCCGAGCCCCGTTTTTCTAAGAAGACCATTACACTTGAGGTGGGAGAAACTGCCGACCTTGAACTTCTTGACAGGGGAAAGTATACTCATTACAGCGTGTCGAACGGCTATGTTTTCTCTTATGACAAGGATTCAAGGACAGTGACGGCGAAAAGCCCCGGAACCGCCTACATCTATGCAGAGAGCGACGGAGAAAAAGCCCAATGCAGGATAATCGTCAACGGCGAGCAGGAGGAAAAGGCTGCAGCAGAGGACACGGATGACAGGCATTATGACAAAAATGTCAGGGTACTCTACGGAAAAAGCAAAATAATCAGCGCTCCGGCGGGAAAAGATGTGGTGGTGAAGCTCGATAATTCAAGCATAGCCCATATTTCCTGCGGTGTCATCAAGAATGACAGCTTTGATATCATAATCCGCTCAAAGCTTCCCGGAAAGGGCTTCATAACCGTTTGCGAAAGGCAAAGCGGAAAGGTGCTTTACACTGTTAAGCTGACGGTATACAGAACACAGGATCTTGCAGAGGAAGAAAAGGGCAGTGATCTCGATGCCGATACCTATGCGGATGAAGTCATCATAATGGTGAACGAAGAAAGAAACAGCCGGGGACTTCCCTCCCTTGAAAAGAGCGGCTCTCTGTGCAAAAGCGCCGCTGTAAGGGCAGATGAAGTGTCAAGAAAGTTTTCCCATGTGCGCCCGGACGGCACAGCCTGCTATACCGCCATCACGGAATACTATTCCCACAGCGGTGAGAACATAGCACGCAGGGTGAGCACGGCGGAAGATGTCATGGAAGCATGGATGGATTCTCCCCGCCACAAGGATAATATCTTGGACGAGGGCTATACGAAGATCGGAGTTGCCTATGACCCGGATAACAGGGTCTGGGTGCAGATCTTTACAGACTGAGGTAACAAAATGGCTAAAAAGCTGCTTATAGTTGATGATGAAAAGAATATAAGAAATGTTATAAACGAGTATGCCAAGTTTGAGGGCTACGAAACGGATGAGGCTGAGGACGGCATGGAGGCGGTAGAAAAGTGCCGTACCAACAACTACGACCTTATCATCATGGATGTGATGATGCCCCGCCTTGACGGCTTTTCTGCCGTAAAGGAGATAAGAAAAACAAAGCAGATACCTGTTATAATGCTCTCCGCAAGAGGAGAAGAATATGACAAGCTATTCGGCTTTGAGATAGGGGTGGATGACTATGTTACAAAGCCCTTCTCACCCAAGGAGCTCCTTGCAAGGATGAGAGCGGTTATGAAGCGCTCCGCAGCCCCCGAAAAGGAGATACTTTCCTTTGAGGGCCTTACCCTCGATATCCCGGGAAGAAGTGTCCTTGTGGACGGAAAGGATGTGGCACTCACTCCGAAGGAATATGACCTTCTGTTTTATATGGTGAACAACAGGGGAGTAGCGCTTTCAAGAGAAAAGCTTCTCAGCGAGGTGTGGGGATTTGATTTCTTCGGGGACGACAGAACCGTGGACACTCACATCAAAATGCTGAGAAACTCCCTCGGAGATTACAGAAAATTCATAGTCACAGTGAGAGGAATGGGCTACAAGTTCGATGAAAGGCAGTAAGAAAAAGGAGGAGAAGCCCACTCCCCACGAAGACAGCAGGATAAAGCAGGCACTGAGAAGTGTCCGCTTTACTGTGTGGATATACTTTGCCATATTTATTATCAGCATACTCATAATAATGTGGGTCACCTTTACAGCCACCTTTCAGGCGAATTACCGTTCACGGAAGAACGCAGACATCAGCTATGCCTCACAGTATATAGTTACCGGTCTTTATGACGGTACGCTTACTCCGAAGTCTATCTATGAGATAGGCAGCACAAGAAACCTGTGCATTATACTCCAGGACAGATATGGTCTTACCCGCTTTTCCTGTGATGTTATGAGTGAGAACTGTCTGATACACGGTGCATCCGACGAACAGCTGCAAAACTACCGCAGAATGGCAAGGGAATCCAAGGACGGTATATACACCGAGGAGACAGGAAACGCCTTAAAGGTCAACACTATGCTCTATGTGCAGGCGATAGGCGGAAAGGAGCCCATCGGCTACCTCCTGATAAACACAACTCTGGAGCCCTTTGAATCAACAGTAGAGCTGCTTCGGCATCAGATGCTCCAGATAAGCATCTGTATGCTGGTGCTGGGCTTCGGTATATCCGTTTTCCTGTCAAGCCTTCTCTCCACTCCCATCACCCGCATAACAAAGTCGGCATCACGGCTCGCAAAGGGCGACTTTAATGTAGAGTTCAACGGCAACGGCTACACGGAAACGGAACAGCTTGCCGAGACCCTGAACTACGCATCTTCGGAGATCACGAAAATTGACACCATGAGGCGTGATCTTATGGCAAACATCTCCCACGACCTGCGCACACCGCTTACGATGGTAAAGGCATATGCGGAAATGATAAGGGATCTGTCGGGAGACGATCCCGTAAAGAGGGAAGAACATTTAGAGATAATAATAGAGGAAAGCGACCGACTGTCGGCGCTCGTAAACGATATACTTGATCTTACCAAGCTTGAGAACGGCTCTTCGGGCTTTTCTCCCGAAAAAGTGGATCTTCATGACCGCATCTACGGCATCATGAACAGATATACGCTCATCTCCGAAAAGGACGGTTATAATTTCTATGTGAACGTTCCCGAAGGACTTTATATAAAAGCAGATCCCATCAAGCTGGATCAGGTCATATACAATCTTGTGAACAATGCGGTGAACTACTCAGGGGATTCAAGAGATATATACATCTGTGCCGTTCCCAAAACAGAGCATCCCGGAAAGATAGAGGTTTCAGTCACCGATACGGGAGAGGGCATACCCAAAGAACAGCTCGGGGTGATATTTGACAGATATTACCGTGCTGAAAAGCACAAGCGTGACAAGATCGGCACCGGTCTGGGTCTTTCCATCGTAAAGCAGGTGCTCATCATGCACGGCTTTCAGTTCGGTGTGCGCTCTGAGGAAGGAGTAGGCTCCACATTCTGGTTCACGGCGGAAGAAGAGAAAGATGAAGGAACAGCAGATCAAGACCAACGCCATGAGGATACTTGAAACGGCGGGCATAGAATACAGTATCCATGAATATCCCCATCAGGGCGATGAGGCAGTAGACGGTGTCACTGTGGCGGCACTTCTCAACGAAGCTCCGGAAGCAGTATTCAAGACACTTGTCACGAGAGGAGCCTCAGACCCCGCAAAAAACTTCTATGTCTTTTGCATACCCGTAGGCTGCGAACTGGATATGAAGGCAGCAGCAAGAGCAGTAGGAGAGCGCTCCGTTGAGATGCTCCATGTAAAGGAGCTGAGACAGATAACAGGCTATATAAGGGGCGGCTGTTCTCCTGTCGGGATGAAAAAGCAGTTTCCCACAGTCATTCAGGAGGATGCCATGCTCTTTGACAGGATATTTGTCAGCGGCGGCAAAGTGGGGACACAGATAGAGCTTTCCCCGGAGGAGCTCCTTGCCCTTATAGGCGGGAAATACGGGGATATAGTGCGACAATAGAAAAAATATCCAAAAGGAGTTTTGACAAAATGGAAAAATACGGACTTCTGGGCTATCCCTTGGGACACACCATGTCTCCGCCCATACACAAAAGGCTTTTTGACCTCGAAGGCATAACTGCTGATTACAGCCTTTTTGAGATAGCGCCTGAGGAACTGGACACAAGGAAAGAAGAGCTTTTTGCACTTAAAGGCTTCAACATCACCATACCTCACAAAGGGAACATCATCCCTTATCTTGACGAGCTTGATGTTACGGCACAGCGTTATTCATCAGTAAACTGCGTTTCCGTAAAGGACGGTGTAAAGAAAGGCTACAACACCGACTGTGACGGCTTTCTGCGCTCCATAGAGGCTGCGGGCGGAAAGCTCTCCGGAAAGGTGCTGCAATGCGGCTGCGGCGGTGTCGGAAGAATGATCGCCATCGAGACACTAAGACACGGCGGACAGCTTACCGTATCCGTTATGAAGGGCTTTGAGAACACCGTAGACCCTGTAAAGGAATTTGCGGAGAAAAACAGCATTCACACACCCATAAAGGTGGTACACCCCGACGAAATAGACATTTCCGAAGGCTTTGAAACTCTTATAAATGCTACTCCCGTTGGGATGTTCCCGAAAACAGATGCTTCCCCCGTAGACAAAAGCGTTACAGAGTCCGTAGGCTTTGTCTTTGATGTTATCTACAATCCGGATGAGACCCTTCTTATGAAAACTGCCCGTGCCAACGGTTCTGTTGCCGTAGGCGGGATGGCAATGCTTGTATGGCAGGCAGCTGTGGCCCATGAATACTGGACGGGAGCAAAATACAGGACAGAGGATATAGAGAGCATTATCAGGGATATGCAGAAAGAGATGAAAAATGCGTAAGCGCCTTGAAGGGAGCACCTTGTTTGCCCCCGTTCCCGCAGCACTTATCACCTGCGCAGAAGAAAACGTAAAAAATGTCTTTACAGCAGCATGGACAGGCATCGTAAACACACGGCCGCCTATGGCTTATGTGTCGGTGCGCCCTGAAAGGTATTCCTACGACATAATAAAAAGATCCGGAGAGTTTGTGATAAACCTGACCACATCCAAAATGGCGAAGGTCACCGACCTTTGCGGAATGAAAAGCGGCAGGAAATATGACAAGCTGTCCCGCCTTGAGACCGTGGATTCCCAGGTCTGCAAAGCGCCTACCCTGAGCCTTTCACCCGTATCCCTCGAATGTAAGGTGGAAAGAGAGATAGACCTTGGCTCCCATACCATGTTCATTGCAAATGTAGTGTGTGTCACGGTGGATGAAAGATACACCGACAGCAAGGGAAAAATAAACCTTGAACAGGCGGGGCTCATGGCATATTCCCACGGAGGGTATTTTGCTCTGGGAAGAAAGCTGGGGGATTTCGGATTCAGCGTGAGGAAAAAGAAATGATAGTCGATTCCCATGCCCACTATGACGACCCCGCCTTTGATGCGGACCGTGATGAGGTCTTGAAAAGGGTGTTTGAAGTAACCCATAGGGTGATAAATATCGGTATAAATGCGGAAAGAAGCAGGAGCACAGCGGAGCTTGCCTATAAATACCCGCAGATGTACGCTGCTGTGGGTATCCACCCCCTTGAAACGGACAACTTTGAAAAAGAGCTCCCTGTCATAGAAAAGCTGGCAGAGCTTGAAAAGGTCGCAGCCATAGGGGAGATAGGGCTTGACTACCACATCCCCGCAGACAGGGAAAGGCAGAAGGCAGCCTTTGCGGCACAGCTTGAGATCGCAGGAGCCCACTCCCTTCCGGTAGTCATACACACAAGAAACGCATGGGAGGATACCTTTGAGATACTGGAAAGATACCGTCCAAAAGGGGTAGTACATTCCTTTTCAGGCTCTGCCCAGACAGCCCTGCGGATAATAAGGCTCGGTATGTATATAGGCTTTACGGGCTTTATCACAGATCCGAATGTAAAAAAAGGAAATAAAGCCTTGTCCGTGATACCGGCAGAACGCATCCTGATCGAGACGGATGCCCCCTGTCAGCCGCCCGTGTCCCATAGGGGAGAACGGTGCGATTCCCTGATGCTCCCCGAAACTGCTGCTCATATAGCAGCAGCAAAGGGTACAGAGACGGAGTTTTTCGCCGCGCTTGCCGCTGAGAATACATTAAGACTTTTTAATATCGGGAGAGATAGAGAATGATAAAATTTCACCTAGGTGAAGCACCTAACGATATAAGCGTTTGCTGTTCCATCATGCACACTGTACACGATCACCCTCACCTTGTAAGAGATGGCGTAGAGATAGGCTCATTTTTCGGCAGCCCTCCGGTCATCTGGAACGGCGGAAGGATGATGCTCGGAAAATACGATGCAAAAAAAGCCAAGGCGGAGATAGCAAGGTACAACGAAATGGGGATACCCTATCGCTTTACCTGGACAAATCCCCTCATAGAAGAGGAACACCTTGATGATTACGACTGCAACGACCTTCTTGACTTTGCGGACAACGGTCTCAACGAGTGTATAGTAAACTCTCCCGTTCTGGAGGAATACATCAGAAAGACCCACCCGAACATTAAGCTCACATCCTCCACCTGCAAGTGCATAAGGGATATTGACGAGGTCAAAGCGGAGCTGGCAAAGCCTTATTCACTGGTGGTACTGGACTATAACTTCAATAATGATTATGAATCTCTTGAAGAGCTGACACCCGAGGAAAGAAAGCGCTGTGAGATACTCTCCAACCCTGCCTGCCGCCCGGGCTGCACAAGAAGGAAGGAGCACTACCGCTGGATAGGTGAGCAGCAGCTGCATTACAGGGAATATATGGAGAGGTACAACCGCATGACCCCCGAAGAGCAGATGAAAAACCGTATCTCGGAATGGGAATGTGCAGACAGAAACGTGTTCCTTTTCGGAGAGAAGGAATATCCTCTCCATGTAAAGCCGGATGACCTTTACAACAAATATGTTCCCATGGGCTTTGAGAACTTCAAGCTCGAAGGAAGGGCATCAAACGCCATACTTATAGCAGAACAGGTGACCCGCTATATGGCAAAGCCGGAGTCAGCGGATGAATTCAGGTACAGAGTAAATGTAGGCTCCTCCATGAACCAGCATTTGAATTACGGAGGCTAAAGGGAAATGGCACAGATATTTGACCCCAAGCCCATAGCCGTTCCCGGCTTTGAGTTTGAGGAAAGGATAATAAAGGCTGCAGCAGAGGCAGAATCTCTGTGCAGGGAAAGCTTTGAAGAAATAGACGAAACAGCCGCTTTCAACAGTGAAAAGGTATTGAGAGCCTTTATAAACAACAAGGTCTCCGCTGCCTGTCTCAGCGGCACCACCGGATACGGCTACGGGGATATCGGCAGAGACACCCTCGACAAGGTCTTTGCGGAGACCTTCCGTGCAGAGGATGCACTGGTGCGCTCTACCATCGCATCCGGCACCGCAGCCCTTACCACTGCACTTTTCGGCGTGCTGCGCCCCGGTGACAAGATAGTTTCGCTTACGGGTGACCCCTACGACACCCTTGAAGAGGTGATAGGCATAAGGGGCAGCGGCAGCGGTTCACTTGCGGATTTCGGCATTGCCTACGATAAGGTGGAAATGACCCCCGACGGGAATCCCAAGGTAGGGGAGATATTCCAGAAGGTAAAAGGTGCAAAGGTAGCCTATATACAGCGTTCAAGGGGCTATTCTCTGCGTCCATCGCTCACGGTGGGACAGGTGGCAGAGATTATTAAGGCTGCAAAGGGAGCAGAGCCGGACTGCATAGTTATGGTGGATAACTGCTACGGTGAATTTGCGGAAAAGGCTGAACCCACACAGGTAGGAGCTGACCTTGCAATAGGCTCTCTCATAAAGAACCCCGGCGGAGGTATCGCTCATTCGGGCGGGTATATAGCAGGAAAGGCAGAACTGGTGGAGCTTTGCGCCGGAAGGATGACTGCTCCCGGAGTAGGCAGAGAAGCCGGAGCCACCTTTGACGAAAACAGGAGCCTGTATCAGGGGCTTTTCCTTGCGCCGGAAGTGACAGCAAATGCCCTGAAAACAGCGGTATTCACCACAAGGATAATGGATCTTTTCGGTTACGAGGTCTACCCCTCTCCGAGCGAAAAAAGAGGAGATATAATCACATCCGTCGTTCTCGGTTCCGAAGGTGCGCTGATAGCCTTCTGCAAGGGACTTCAGAAAGGCTCACCCATAGACAGCTTTGTTTCTCCCGAGCCATGGGATATGCCCGGCTACGATTCACAGGTTATAATGGCGGCAGGCACCTTTAATAACGGTGCATCCATCGAGCTTTCCGCAGACGGTCCCCTCAGAGACCCATATGCTGTGTATATACAGGGCGGCCTCACCTACACATCCGGAAAACTGGGAGTTATGTGCGCCCTTCAGGAAATGTATGACAAAGGAGAATTGAAGCTTTTCAGATGATCATAATGTCAGTCGATTACGGCATGAGCCGTACCGGTATTGCCGTTTGCGACAGCATGGAGATACTTGCATCTCCCGTAACGGTGATATTTGAGAAGGATATGAAAAAATGTGCGGTGCAGGCAGCAGCCAAGGCAAAGGAGCTTAGAGCGGAGCTTATAGTGGTCGGGCTCCCTCGCCGCACTGACGGAAAGCCCGGAGAGACCGAAGCGCTGGCAAAGCAGTTTGCGGACAAGATGAAGGCTCTCACGGGAAAAGAGACCGTTCTCTGGGATGAGCGCTTTACTACGGTATCTGCCCACTATGCACTTGATGAGATGAATGTTCACGGAAAAAAGCGCAAAAATGTGGTGGATGCACTTGCTGCCGTAATGATACTTGAAAACTACCTTTCATACAGAAAGAACACGGGGCAGCTATGAAAATACTTGTCATCTCCGACTCTCACGGCAACAGATCTGCCGTGAAGTCTGTATTTGAGAGGATGGAGAATTCCTTTGACATAGCCGTTCATTTAGGTGACGGCGAGGATGACCTTTTTCCCGTAAAGGAAAAGTACCCGGATATAAGGATAATACAGGCAAGAGGAAACTGTGACATACGCCCGCACCCGCTTTCACAGATCATTGAAACAGAGGGCGGCAATATCTTCGTGACTCATGGCCATATGTACGGTGTCAAGGGTGGACTTGGAGGCCTTGCTTCTGCGGCGTATCTTTCAGGCTGCAAAATAGCTCTGTTCGGTCACACCCACTGCCGCCACGAAAGCCGTGAAGATGGGATATACCTTATAAATCCCGGCTCCTGCGCCATCCCACATGATGGTCTGCCGCCTTCCTTCGGTGTGCTTACCGTTGAAAAGACAGGAATCCTCTTTAAGTTTATGGACGTAAAATAATATGACTGATATATTCAAAAGCCACTTTATAAGACCACGCAACGCAGCAGTTCCGGAAAAGTTTGACTTCGTGTCGGAAAAGTCATCGGCTGTCTGCGGAGACACGGTCACATTCTATATGTCCTTTGACGGTGATACTGTCAGTGATGCGGGATATGAGGTGCTGGGCTGTTCTGTAGCCATAGCCTCCGCATCTGCCGTAAGTGAAATGATAATAGGCAGGGAAACAGGATTTGCAGAGCGCATATCCGCAGATGATATATCGGCTTACCTGGGAGGTATACCGGATAACAGAAAAGAATGTATCATCACCGTGCTTGATTCTGTGAGATCGTGTATATATCAACAAAAGCACTCTCAAAGCGAGGATCAATTGTGAAAAATGACTATTGACACGGATCCGCTGTTTATGATATAATTGAAAGGCCGCATGGTAAAGGCTCTTAAAATGTCTGCCTTCAGCAGGCTGCCCGAACAGCGAGTTTATAGAAAAGGCAGGTGCCTATAATGTACGCAGTGATTGAAACAGGCGGAAAGCAGTATCAGGTCAAGGAAGGCGATGAGATCTTCATCGAGAAGCTTGATGTGAAGTCCGATGACACGGTTACCTTCGACAAGGTAATAGCTGTAGGCGGCGATTCCATCAAGGTCGGCGCTCCTTATGTCAGCGGTGCTACTGTAGAGGCCAAGGTCATCAAGAATGGCAAGTCCAAGAAGATAACTGTTTTCACCTACAAGCCCAAGAAGGGCTCTTCCCACAGGAAGCAGGGTCACAGACAGCCCTACACCAAGGTTCGTATTGACGCTATCAAGGCATAAATGATCTATGCCCGTTTCTGCCTCGATGAGAAAAGTCCCTTTATGGGATTTGAGGTAACAGGTCACGCAGGCTGGGCAGACAGGGGAGAGGATGTAGTTTGTGCATCTGTTTCCTCCGCAGTACAGCTGGTCTGCAATACCATCACCGATCATTTCGGTGTTGATGCAGATGTAAGAGTCTCCGACGGAGAGATATGCCTGTATCTTCCTGAGGGAGTAAAGCAGGAGGATCCTTCCTCGAAGCTGCTTGATTCCTTTTGCACTCATCTGAGGTACATCTCCGATGACTATCCGGGCACCATCAAGGTGTCGGTGGTCAGACAGTTAAAGACCCGATAAAGGAGGTTTTCCAAATGATCCGCATTTCGATGCAGTTCTTTGCTCATAAGAAGGGAATGGGTTCTACCAAGAACGGCCGTGACAGTGAGTCCAAGAGACTTGGTGCTAAGCGTGCAGACGGTCAGTTCGTTAAGGCAGGCAACATTCTTTATCGTCAGAGAGGAACACATATCCATGCCGGTGCAGGCGTTGGTATCGGTTCTGACGACACACTTTTTGCAACTGTTGACGGTGTTGTAAGGTTTGAAAGACTTGGCAGAGACCGTAAAAAGGTAAGCGTTTACCCTGTTGCATAAGAGTAAAATCAAATCCTCCTGTGTGCCATGTGCATACAGGAGGATTTTTTTGTACAAAATGGGTCTTAATTATTCTGAAAGTGCACATCTGCCACGACATATTTTTCTTTATTTCCCAAAATGCTTGACAAACACATAAGTATGTTATATAATTATATAAGCCTATTTATATAATTGTATTTATAGAAAGGAGAAAATATGAGACACGATGACACAGCATTAACTGAAAAGATACATCACAAACCCATAGATGAAAAAGACCGCAAAACGGATAAACGGCTCATATATGCACTGATGCCCATGCGCTGTGTGATGTTCCTGATCGTATTTTTATCTGCATCTGCAATTACAGGCAGGGGATATGACAGTCTTTGTGGTATATGGTCACCGACAGCCACCTGTGTGAATATCCTGACTATTATCATCCTCATGCTTTATGCCAGAAGAAACGGAATGACATTTACCGAGCTTATACATCTTCGTAAGGGTCAGTCAAAAGCCGGCAGGTTCCTGATAGTTTCCGCCATTACAGTCGTAAGCGGTATGGCACTGTTGTATGCAGCAGGGTATATCTGTTACGGCTCCATCATGCCGCCTGTATCCCTTAGAATAATGAGCCCTGTGCCTGCGGCTTTGGCTGCCGCAAACCTTCTGCTCCTGCCTTTGACCACAGCACTTGCAGAGGACGGACTGTATCTCGGTACAGGGACCGGTCATCTCAAAGGGATAACAGCGATAGTGCTGCCATCTCTTTTCTATGCTATGCAGCACGGCTTTATCCCATTTATGCCGGATCTTCGCTATTTCATATACAGAGTGATCTCATTCCTGCCCCTGACTGTGGCTTTCTGCCTGTATTACCGAAAAACAAAGGATATCCTGCCGCTTATGACAGGTCACATCCTCCTTGACCTTGCGACCTCGTCGGGTATACTTGCTATGTCGGCGATACCGGGCTTATATGAACAGATGCAGACCATGATCACATAATGATCCTCTTTTGTCTGTTTTTTTCTTACGCATAATACTAATTCTTCCTCGATGTATAGACGATCTCCAAGCCTCAAATCCCTTATATTAAAGCATTTGCGGCTTGTTTCTTGTCTATACATCGGTCAGAAATTAGTATAAGCAAAACCCCGTTACGGTCAAATGACCGTAACGGGGAAACTTACTTATTGAGCGTTTATCAATACATACCGCCCATGCCGCCCATTCCGCCGCCTGCGGGTGCAGCAGGCTCGGGCTCCTTAACATCGGTCACAAGGGACTCGGTGGTAAGTACCATAGCAGCAACGGAAGCTGCATTCTGGAGAGCACTTCTTGTTACCTTGGTAGGATCAACGATACCAGCGGGGATCATATCCACATAAGCCTCGTTGTAGGCATCAAAGCCGTAGCCCACCTTGCGGGAGCGAACGATCTTGTCAACGATAACGCTGCCTTCCAGACCTGCATTAGCTGCGATCTGACGAACAGGCTCCTCAAGTGCCTTGAGAACTATCTGAGCACCGGTCTTCTCATCACCGGCAAGAGAATCTGTCAGCTTCTTTACAGCGGGCATTGCGTTAATAAGTGCTGTTCCGCCGCCTGCTACGATGCCTTCCTCAACAGCTGCCTTTGTAGCTGCAAGTGCATCCTCGATGCGGAGCTTCTTTTCCTTCATCTCGATCTCGGTAGCAGCGCCCACCTTGATAACAGCAACACCGCCGGAGAGCTTAGCAAGTCTTTCCTGGAGCTTCTCCTTGTCGAAATCGGAAGTAGTAACTTCTATCTGAGCACGGATCTGAGCGATTCTGTCCTTGATAGCCTTCTTGTCGCCGGCACCGTCAACGATGATAGTGTTCTCCTTGGTAATCTTGACCTGCTTTGCCTTACCAAGCTGAGAAACCTGAGTTTCCTTAAGCTCAAGACCTATCTCCTCGGAGATGACCTCACCACCGGTGAGTATAGCGATATCTCTGAGCATTTCCTTTCTTCTGTCGCCAAAGCCGGGAGCCTTTACTGCAACACAGGTGAATGTGCCTCTCAGCTTGTTCACGATAAGTGTGGACAGAGCCTCGCCCTCAACATCCTCTGCGATGATGACCAGCTTCTTGCCGGACTGTACGATCTGCTCAAGAAGGGGAAGTATCTCCTGGATGGAGGATATCTTCTTGTCGGTGATAAGGATGAGAGCATCATCAATAACAGCTTCCATCTTATCTGTATCTGTTACCATATAGGGAGTGATGTAGCCTCTGTCGAACTGCATACCTTCAACGACCTCGGAATAGGTCTCTGCGGTCTTGGACTCCTCAATAGTGATAACGCCGTCGGCTGTTACCTTATCCATTGCCTCTGCAATGAGCTTACCAACTTCCTCATCAGCGGAAGAAACAGTAGCAACTCTCTGAATATCGGCAGAGCCCTCTACTTCCTTGGAATTTGCCTTTATAGCCTCAACGGCGCTGTCAACAGCCTTTGCAATACCCTTCTTGATTATCATGGGGTTAGCGCCTGCAGCGATGTTCTTCATGCCCTCTCTTACAAGAGCCTGAGCCAGAAGTGTAGCGGTGGTAGTACCGTCACCTGCAGCATCATTGGTCTTTGTAGCAACTTCCTTTACCAGCTGAGCACCCATATTCTCAAAGGAATCTTCGAGTTCGATATCCTTTGCGATAGTAACACCGTCATTGGTGATAAGGGGAGCGCCGAACTTCTTATCCAGAACAACATTTCTTCCCTTGGGTCCCAGAGTTATCTTAACAGTATCGGCAAGCTTGTCCAGACCTGCCTGAAGAGCTTTTCTTGCTGCCTCTCCGTAAATTATTTCCTTAGCCATTACTATACCTCCGATTATTCAACTACTGCAAGAATGTCAGACTGGCGGAGGATGGTATATTCAACGCCGTCTATCTTGACCTCTGTGCCTGCATACTTTGAAGCAAGTACCTTCTGACCCTTTTTGAGGATCATCTTAACTTCATTACCGTCTACCATGCCGCCCGGTCCTACCTCAACGACTTCAGCTATCTGAGGCTTTTCCTTAGCATTGCCTGTGAGGATGATACCGCTCTTGGTGGTTTCCTCGGCTTCTGTCATTTTGATGACAACTCTGTCAGCAAGTGGCTTTATCTTCATACCGATACTTCCTTTCATATTAGACCCCTGAGGGCTTATATCAAAATGATTAGCACTCATTTATCTTGAGTGCTAATACTATTTTATCATCTTTACGGGAAAAATCAAGTGCTTTTCGGTAAATAGATGATTTTTGTAGATTTGAACAAATTATCCAAAGCAGTCGTTTGAATTTTGTACACCTGTTCAGACTATCAATCTATCTGTAATCTCCTTGTGGGAGGAACAGTAGCCTTCTTTTTGGGAAGAGTAAGGGTTAGTATGCCGTCTTTGTAGGCTGCACTTATATTCTCCGTATCTATACCGCTGATGTCAAAGCTTCTCTGATAGGAGCCGTAGCTGCGTTCCCTGCGGATATATCTGCTCTTAGTGCCATCGCTGCTCTCTGTCTCCTTTTTGTCGCTGTGTACTGCTCTGATGGTAAGGGACTGACCGTCAATGTCAATGGATATATCCTCTTTCTTAAAGCCCGGAAGCTCGGATTCGGTCACGAACTTGTCCTCATCTTCCTTGATGTCTGTACGGCAGGCTGTTACCTTTGTGCCTCTGTCGTAAAAATCCTTGTCAAAATCATTTATAGCGTCAAATATATTCATTCTTGAAAAAGGTGTAAGACCATACATAATATTACCTCCTGATATCTATATCTTTCCTATCTGCCCTGTACAGGCAGTTCACAGGGCAGGGGAAAATGTGCTTCTTGGTGAAAGGGCAGCCGCATAATACTAATTCTTCCTCGATGTATAGACGATCTCCAAGCCTCAAATTCCCTTATATTCAAGCATTTGCGGCTTGTTTCTTGTCTATACATCGGTCAGAAATCAGTATAAACTATTGTCCCTGCGGCGCATCCTTTCTGTTTACAGGTATTATAATACACCTTTATTGTGATGATACAATATCAGCTATGTGAAAATCAGGTGAAATATTAGCACTCACATAACATGAGTGCTAATACTCTATTTCTAAGAGTGCTAATACAGTTTATCTGTGATTCTTTTTTCATCTATAAAAAAACACTGCCTCGTATTACACGAGACAGTGCATTTTTTATGTTTGAAAAAACTTAGCCGTTGATCTTGGAAACAACGCCGGAACCTACAGTTCTACCACCCTCACGGATAGCGAAACGGAGACCCTCTTCAATAGCGATAGGAGTGATGAGCTCAACGCTGATCTCTACATTATCGCCGGGCATGCACATTTCCTTGTCAGCAGGAAGTGTGATAACGCCAGTAACGTCAGTAGTTCTGAAATAGAACTGAGGACGATAGTTGTTGAAGAAAGGAGTATGACGGCCGCCTTCATCCTTGGACAGAACGTAAACCTGACCGTTGAACTTGGTGTGGGGGTTTACAGAACCGGGCTTGCAGAGAACCTGACCTCTTTCGATGTCAGAACGCTGTACACCACGGAGAAGTGCACCGATGTTGTCGCCTGCCTCAGCGTAATCGAGGATCTTTCTGAACATCTCGATACCGGTAACAACAGTCTTTGCTCTTTCCTCGGTGAGACCGATGATCTCAACTTCGTCGGAAGTTCTGAGCTGACCTCTTTCAACTCTACCTGTAGCAACAGTACCACGACCAGTGATAGTGAATACGTCCTCAACAGGCATAAGGAAGGGGAGATCTGCCTTTCTGTCGGGAGTAGGGATATACTCATCAACAGCATCCATGAGCTCCTTGATGCAAGCATACTCGGGAGCATCGGGATCCTTGGAATCGCTCATGAGAGCCTGGTATGCAGAACCCTTGATGATAGGAGTATCATCGCCAGGGAACTCATAGCTGTCGAGGGTCTCACGGATATCCATCTCAACGAGCTCGAGAAGCTCAGCGTCATCGACCTGGTCAACCTTGTTCATGAAAACAACGATGTAGGGAACGCCAACCTGACGGGCAAGGAGAAGATGCTCCTTGGTCTGAGCCATAGGACCATCGGTAGAAGCAACAACAAGGATAGCACCATCCATCTGTGCAGCACCGGTGATCATGTTCTTAACATAGTCAGCATGGCCCGGGCAGTCAACGTGAGCATAGTGACGCTTGTCAGTCTCATACTCAACGTGAGCAGTGTTGATGGTGATACCTCTTTCTCTCTCCTCGGGAGCCTTATCGATGTTAGCATAGTCCTCGAACTGTGCCTGACCCTTGAGGGAAAGATACTTGGTGATAGCAGCGGTAAGAGTAGTCTTGCCGTGGTCAACGTGACCGATGGTACCAATGTTTACATGGGGCTTGGTTCTTTCAAACTTTTGCTTTGCCATTGGAAAATTCCTCCTTAAAATAAACTTGCTTGGCCGCAGGAGAGCAGATGCTCCCCATACGCTTCCGCCGGCAGTTTACTGCCAAAAGGTGCCGCAGCCTATATTAGGCCGACACACAACTATGAAATATATTCTAACAGATTTTAAAGCAGATTTCAAGTGTTTTTTGTAAATTTCACAAAAAAATCCGTGTTTTTTTATCTGTCTTAGTCCTGAGACTTGTTTCTGGAAGAAATGATCTTCTCGGAAACGGATCTGGGAACTTCGATGTAGCTGTGAGGCTCCATTGTGTAGTTACCACGACCCTGAGTCTTGGAACGAAGGTCATTTGAATAGCCGAACATCTCGGAGAGGGGAACAAGGGCATCTACCTGAGCAGTACCGTTGTTTACCTCCTGACCCTGTATAGCGCCTCTTCTGGAGTTCAGGTCACCGATAACGGTACCCATGAAGTCCTCGGGGACGAATACGGAAACCTTCATGATAGGCTCCAGAATGATGGGCTGTGCCTTCTTCATAGCCTCCTTGAAGGCCATGGAACCGGCAATGGAGAATGCCATTTCAGAGGAGTCTACCTCGTGGTAAGAACCGTCGTACAGTTCAACAGCCACGTCAACTACCTGATAGCCTGCAAGAACGCCGGCCTTCATGGCACCCTGAATACCCTTGTCAACTGCGGGGATATATTCCTTGGGAATAGCACCGCCCACAACAGAGTTGGTAAATGTATAGCCCTTTCCGGATTCATTGGGGGATACACGGATCTTTACATGACCGTACTGACCCTTACCACCGGACTGACGAGCATACTTGTGATCCACATCCGCATTGCCCTTGATGGTCTCCTTGTAAGCGACCTGAGGAGCACCTACATTAGCCTCTACCTTGAATTCACGGAGAAGTCTGTCAACGATGATATCAAGGTGGAGCTCACCCATACCTGCGATGATGGTCTGACCTGTTTCCTCATCGGTCCATGTTCTGAATGTGGGGTCTTCTTCAGCGAGCTTTGAAAGGCCGATGCCCATCTTCTCCTGACCTGCCTTTGTCTTAGGCTCGATAGCGAGCTGGATAACAGGCTCGGGGAATTCCATGGATTCGAGTATCACAGGATGCTTGGGGTCGCAGAGAGTATCACCTGTGGTGGTATTCTTAAGACCTACGCAGGCAGCGATATCGCCGGAATAAACGGTCTCGATATCTTTTCTGTGGTTGGAATGCATCTGAAGTATGCGTCCCATTCTTTCGGAGTTGTCCTTGGTAGCGTTGAGTACGGTAGAACCTGCGTCAACAGTACCGGAATAAACTCTGAAATAGCAGAGCTTTCCGACAAAGGGGTCGGTAGCGATCTTGAATGCAAGAGCAGAGAAAGGAGCCTTGTCGTCAGCAGGCCTTTCCTCTTCAGCACCTGTATCGGGGTTCACACCCTTGATAGCGGGGATATCAAGAGGAGAGGGCATATAGTCAACGATAGCATCCAGGAGCTTCTGTACGCCCTTGTTACGGTAGGAAGTACCGCAGCAAACAGGCACCATCCTGTTGGATATGCAGCCCTTTCTGATGCAGGACTTTATCTCTTCCTTGCTTACGCTGTCGGGATCCTCGAAGTACTTTTCCATTACCTCGTCATCCATTTCAACAGCGGATTCTATGAGCTTATCGTGATATTCCTGCGCAAGATCCATCATATCCTCGGGGATATCCTCTTCACGCATATCCTTGCCGAGGTCATCATAGTAGATCTCAGCCTTCATCTCGATAAGGTCGATTATTCCCTTGAACTGTGCCTCTGTTCCTATAGGGAGCTGCACAGGAACGGCATTGCATTTCAGACGGTCATGCATCATATCGAGCACATGATAGAAGTTAGCGCCCATGATGTCCATCTTGTTTACATATACCATTCTGGGGACCTGATATTTGTCAGCCTGTCGCCATACGGTCTCAGTCTGGGGCTCAACGCCGCCCTTTGCACAAAGAACAGTAACAGAGCCGTCAAGAACTCTCAGGGAACGCTCAACTTCAACAGTGAAGTCAACGTGACCGGGGGTATCAATGATATTGATCCTGTAATTCTTGTCGTCTTTTGTCCAGTGCGCTGTGGTAGCGGCGGAGGTAATCGTGATACCTCTTTCCTTTTCCTGCTCCATCCAGTCCATGGTGGATGCACCGTCATGTGTCTCGCCTATCTTGTAGTTGACACCGGTGTAGAAAAGGATACGCTCGGTAGTGGTGGTCTTACCGGCGTCTATATGAGCCATGATCCCGATGTTTCTTGTCATTTCAAGAGAACAGTCTCTTGCCATAGCCATAAATAAACCTCCGTTTTACCAGCGGTAATGTGCAAACGCCTTGTTTGCCTCTGCCATCTTGTGAGTATCCTCACGCTTCTTGACAGCACCGCCCACTCCGTTCATAGCGTCCATGATCTCGGCAGCAAGCCTTTCCTTCATGGTCTTCTCGTTGCGTTCCCTGGAATATCTGGTGAGCCATCTCAGACCGAGAGTCTGCTTTCTTTCGGCTCTTACTTCCATGGGGACCTGGTAAGTAGCACCGCCCACACGGCGTGCCTTTACCTCAAGCTGGGGCATGATATTCTCGAGTGCCTCGTTAAAAGCCTCAAGAGGATCCTTGCCGGTCTTCTCGCCGACAATATCGAATGCGCCGTAAACGATCTTCTGGGCGACACCCTTCTTGCCGTCGAGCATAATATTGTTGATAAGACGGGTAACGATCTCCGAATTATAAACGGGATCTGCAAGAACTTCTCTCTTTGCGATTCTACCTCTTCTTGCCACAATACTTCCCTCCTTCATAATGATGAATTCATAGGTACTCGCTTAATGCGTCGGGGCAGAGGCAGACAAGGAGCGAAGCTCATGTCTATACATAAAATGTATCTCTGCAAACGATTTAAGCTGAAAGTACATCGGCATAAAGCCGCAGGCTATTACTTGCCTGCCTTGGGTCTCTTTGCGCCGTACTTGGATCTTGCCTGATTTCTCTTGGCAACACCCTGAGTATCAAGAGTACCCCTGATGATGTGGTAACGCACACCGGGGAGATCCTTAACTCTTCCGCCTCTGATGAGTACGACTGAGTGCTCCTGAAGATTATGGCCGATACCCGGGATATAAGCGGTAACTTCGTTGCCGTTTGTGAGCTTTACTCTGGCGATCTTTCTCATAGCAGAGTTAGGCTTCTTGGGGGTAGCCGTTCTTACAGCGGTGCACACACCTCTCTTCTGAGGAGAGGAAAGGTCGATGGCTATCTTCTTCTTGGAGTTATAACCCTTCTGAAGAGCGGGAGCCGTGGACTTCTTCTCGATAACATCTCTGCCCTTGCGGACAAGCTGATTAAAGGTTGGCATCAATACATCTCCTTTCATAGTTTATATGCTGTGCAGGCAGAAATCACCTGCAAATGCACACTTTGTCATTATATACTTTTTGATGTGCTTTGTCAATGGTTTTTTCGATTTTTTTGTTCGTGATTTTCTACAAACATTACCGAATAATAAGTCCAATAATGCATCAAACCGGTTATTTTGAGGCTGTTAACAGCAATAATTTATAGATTTACAAATATTTCGCACTTTGTTTACCCCTCCGGTTTTTTTATTAAGATACTTTTGCTTTTGCATACGACCATGGATCTTTGTGTAGTAGTCCGGTAGTCATACTAATCATACAGCAGCTGGTTCAGTTCATGGAAACGGCTGCTGTTGTTTATACCCTGATGAACTTCCGTTTCGCATATTTCACTTTCTGTATCAAAAAGAAGATTGTTAAAAGATCACACAAACCGTCCCTAAATGAGCGGCTTGTTTCATATGATCATAACCTGTTTTTAAAATCATCATACCCGAATTTTCTCACAAGCTCTGTTTTGCCGTCCCTGACGGTATATATCCAGGGAAGAGGCATACCGTTGAAGGTATTGTTCTTGCACATGGAGTATATCGCCATATCCTCAAAAACGAGCCTGTCGCCTGCGGAAAGGGGCTTTTCAAAGGAATAGATACCTATCACATCCCCGGCAAGGCAGGTAGGTGCGCCAATGATATAAGTATAGGCACCGTCCTTCACAGCTGATGTTATTCTCGGTGTATAAGGCATTTCAAGCACATCCGGCATATGGCAGGCAGCAGAGGCGTCAACTATGGCATGACTTTTTCCCGCAGATGTGAAAACATCCAGTATCTCGCACACCAGAAAGCCTGCATCCAGAGCATGAGCTTCACCCGGCTCCAGTATAACCTGCACACCGTATTTCTGCTGTATACGGTCTACTTCTCTTACGAGAAGCTCCGTATCATAGCCCTCACGGGTAATATGGTGGCCGCCGCCGAAATTTACCCACTCCATATCATAGAGATACCTGCCGAAATGCTTTTCAAAGTGTACGAGCGTTCTCCGGAGCACATCCGCCCCCTGTTCGCACATCGAATGGAAATGCAGCCCCGATATACCCTCGCAGCGGGACATATCAAGATCTTCCGGACGGGTGCCCAGTCTTGAATTTTCTGAACAGGGGTCATATATCGCTGTCTCCGTTTCCGAGTACAGAGGATTTACCCTTATACCGCATTGTGTGCCTTCCTTCACACGGGACCTGAACCTTTCGTACTGAGCAGGGGAGTTGAAGACTATATGATCTGCAAGTGATGCTATCTCATCAAACTCACTGTCCTTGTAGGCAGGGGAATAGATATGTGCTTCTCTGCCCGGCATTTCCTCCCGCCCAAGTTTCAGCTCATAAAGGCCGCTGGCAGTGGTGCCGTCCAGATATCCGCTCATCATCGGATACAGAGAATACATGGAAAACGCTTTCTGAGCCAGAAGTATCTTGCAGCCTGTCCTTTTGCGGACACTGTCAAGAATCTTCATGTTTTTTTCGATCAGAGCGATATCTACCACATAAGAAGGGGTATGGATGCTGTCAAAATACATATTCTCTTCCTCTTAAAAATGTCGGTACACCCCGCAAGATGTACCGATAGCATTGTTATTTCTTATCAACGATCTCTATATTGTCAAGCTGGCTTTTCAGATTGTTTATGACACCTCTGCGGTATTCATCCCTTAACGCCTGCTGTTCGGCTTTTTCTTCAAGGGAAAGACCAATGGTGCGCTGCTTTCTCGCCAGCTCGTTTATGCGATCTATCTTCTCCTGTGTCATTCTTCCGTGTCCTCATTGGAAGCGGAGGTGTTTATCTCTTCGATAAGCGTATCTGCGGGAGCATCTCCGCCTTCACCGCCGCCCTCGGTCTCCTGTATACGGGAGGCCATTCTTGCCATGAACTCTTCACGATCCTTCTGCCTTGCCTTTTCTATCTCCTCGGCAGTGCCCTGATGAGCTGTCGTCTTGAGATCGGCGGGAAGTTCTGATACAAAGCCCTCGATCTTATTGAAGGTGATAGGTGTGGTAAAGTCCATTCCGGAAGGACGAACTGCTCTGCTTCCCAGACAATAGATATCGCCGGAAAGAGCTGTCATGCTGGCAAGACGCATATTCCTCTGCGCTCTCGGATCCTTTCTGTCCTCTTCCTTGGGTATGAAGTCACGCAGAGAGGAGGAGAAGGGGATGGGGAAGCGGTTTTCGGGAAGTGAGCCTGCAAGCTTGAGTATGTCCGCACCTCTGTCATTGAGAGCAAGTATGCGTCCGAAAAGGGGAGGTATTTTCAGATCTTCTGCCTTTATGCCGAGAAGCGCATTGAAAAGCACTCTCTTGATCCTTGCCATGGTGTAGGGCTTAGCCTTGATCTTATCAAGAAGATCCTCCAGAGAATTTGCCTGTCTTGCGGCATTGAAGATACGGTTTGCAAGACCCTGATCCAGATCGGGAGTGGTGAAGAGATCCTGAGGGCTCATCACACGCAGCCTGTAAAGGAGTATCCTCTCGAAATTCTCAAACCAGCAAAGCAGATCCTTATCATCATATTCCTTTACAGCCTCTGCGGTCTCCTTAGGAACGAATGCAGAGATATCCTCGTCATCATCTATGAGCTTTCTGATGTAGCTGCCGCTGGCAATGGTATCGGAGTGTTCGTCACTGTCATGGGCAGCACCGAATCTCTTAACGGCAAACGGCTTTAAGCTATCCTCCAAATTGAGGACGGAAATGCTCTTGAGGTACTCTACGGCAAGTATATTGTTGGGATCGTTGAGCACTTCTGAAACAAGGGGGCCGTAATGGTAAGCTATAAGCTGCTGGAGTGCCTGAGGATAGCTCATTCCTTTTTCCATAAGAGGACGGAGGTTCTCAGCAGTAGCAAGCTCTCTTGCAGCATCTGCGCACTTTTTCAGTTCGTCAACAGTGGCTTCGGCACCAAAGGAGATACCATCCACACAGCGAAGCGCACCCAGTATCATGACCGCACTTCTTGCAAAAAGCTCCGCATTTGCAAGACTGTAGCGCACAGGCATCTCTATCACAAGGTCAACGCCGTTCTTTACAGCTATCTCAGCTCTCTTGAACTTATCCAGCAGAGCGGGCTCACCTCTCTGAACAAAGTTGCCGCTCATCACAGCAACTATATGAGTTGCGCCTGTTTCCTTCTTGGTCTGCTCTATCTGGTAGATATGACCGTTGTGGAAAGGGTTGTATTCACTGACTATTCCGTATACCTTCATTTGCATTTTCTCCTTTATATCACTTCTCATTTGATGAATGTCAAAAGCCTACTTTGCATTTATCTCCCTGATCTTTTCAAGCACTTCGCCGGGAGTGGGGACCACTCCGCCGGTGTGACCGAAGAAATGGACAGGTCTCGCACATTCTATGGCAAGGCGGACATCATCCACCATCTGTCCCATGGACATCTCCACGGAAAGAAAAGCCTTTGCAGTGTCCAGATTATTCACATACGCCTGCTTGGGGAAAGGCCACAGGGTCTTGGGTCTTATAAGACCTGCCTTTATTCCCTCTGCTCTTGCGGCTGTGACCGCAGAGCGGGCGATCCTGGCGCTGGCACCGTAGGCAGTAACTATTATCTCTGCATCCCCGCACAGGTATTCGTCCCAAAGGCAAAGCTCCTTTTCCACAGTCTCATAACGCTTGAAGCGTTCTATATTGGACTTTTCCAGTTCTTCGGGAACAAGGTAAAGGGAGTTTATTATGTTGTGCTTCCTCTTCATCTCGTGACCGGTGCAGGCCCAGGGCTTCTCCGGAGCATCCGGAGTGATCTCGGGGAACTCCACGGGCTCCATCATCTGACCCAGAAGACCGTCCGCAAAGATCATAGCCGGCATCCTGTACTTATCAGCGTTCTCAAAAGCCATGGCAGCCATATCCGCCATTTCCTGAACGGATGAAGGCGCAAATACCAGCATATGAAAATCGCCGTGACCGCCTGCCTTTGCAGCCATGTAGTAATCCGACTGAGAGGGCTGTATGCCGCCGAGACCCGGACCGCCTCTCTGTACATTTACTATGACACAGGGAAGATCGGAGCCTGCAAGGTAGGAGATACCCTCTGATTTAAGAGATATTCCGGGGGAGGAGGAGCTGGTCATGCAGCGTGTTCCTGAGGAAGCCGCACCGTATACCATATTTATGGCTGCTATCTCACTCTCTGCCTGCAAAAACACTCCGCCCACCTTGGGCATCCTCTTTGACATATATGCGGCAATTTCCGTCTGCGGTGTAATGGGATAACCGAAATAGCATTTGCAGCCTGACCTGATAGCTGCCTCTGCAAGGGCTTCGTTTCCCTTCATCAACTTCTTTTCGCTTGCCATTGGGAGTCCTCCTTACTTTTCTACGGTTATGGCACAATCAGGGCACATGAGAAAACACAGTCCGCAGCCGGTGCACCTTGTTATATCACTGCACTCTGCGGGATTATACCCCTTGGGTGTGCGTATATCCGTCCTAAGCTTTATGAGTTCTCTCGGACAGACTGTTGTGCAAAGACCGCAGCCTTTGCATTTTGAATGATCGACTGTCATATTAGCCATAAGTTCCACCTTTTATCTTTTAGAATTTGCTTTTTCAAAGGGATCATTCCCATATATTCTTTATAAGTATCTCCGTTTTCACCAGCTGTTCCGAAAAAGAGACATCAAGGAAAGCGGGGAATGTACTGTATGTCACACTGATACCTGTCAGTTCTTCAAGAGCTTTCGCCTTTTCAAGACCGTCTTTTATTATCTCTTCTGTGGTCTCACTGCCAAGATTCGTGTTGTTTATGATAGCCGTCACAGGCATACGGGAGGCACGGACTATCTCATCTATGCTCTCGGCACACTCTTCCGGGGAAGAAGTGAGGGGACGGCAGAAATTCACTGTAAACAGGTGTTCCCATCCCGCACCGCAGTTTTTCACATATTCGGAGAATTTCCCGAAGGGATAGGCTCCCGCATCGTCTCCGCCCATATCGCAGATGACATTCTCATATTCCCGTGAAATGGCTGCAATATCAAAATTGAGTATAGGAAGATCAAGGTTTGTCCCTGCATACATGGGAGCTATCAGCTTTACGCCCTTTTCTTCAAGGAAAGCGGACAGATCTGCTGCTCTGAAATAAGGATTAACAGTGTCCATATCCACAAGAGCCGTGCTCCCTGTACCTGCCCTTAATGCGGCAAGGTTTGCGGCAGCAGTAGTCTTTCCGCTGCCGTAATGACCTGTTATAAGAGTTATCATTACTCGCTCTCCACAGAGATCACATAGTAATAAACAGGCTGCTCTCCTCTGAGGAATGTAATATTCGCTCCGGCAGGCATCTTTGATCTCATGAGTGTTTCAAGATCCGCCTGTTTGTCCTCGGTCACTTCCTGACCCACCAGCACGGTAACATATGTTGCAGAAGATCTCTGGGCTTTTACCAGCTTTCGTGCCAGCTTATAAGCCGCCCTTGTAAGGTCTCTGTCTATAAATGAAAGCTTGCCGTTCTCAAGAGCCATTATGTCTCCGGATTTGATATCGTGACCGCCGAATACGGAATTGCGGGAAGCAAAGGTTATAAGACCGGAGCCCACCTTGTCTGCCGCCTGGGACATATTTGTCCTGTTGCTGTCAAAATCGCTGTCGGGATCAAAGGCAGAAAGTGCTGCCATTCCTTGAGGAATGGAGGTAGTGGGAAGAACGAACATATCCTTTTCGGATATCTTCATAGCCTGTTCTGCTGCCATGATGATGTTCTTGTTGTTGGGAAGCACGAACACGGTCTTTGCGGGGACACTGTAGACTGCTCTCAGTATGTCCTCTGCTGACGGATTCATGGTCTGCCCGCCCATAACGACCTCATCTGCTCCAAGATCCTTAAACATGGATATGACTCCGCTTCCGTTTGCCACCGTAACAAAGCCGAAATTCTTTTCGGGCTCTGCGGGAACGGGGATTTCCTTCTTTCGCATCTGCTCCATGCGCTTGTTTCTCTGGAGCCTCATGTTGTCTATCTTCATATTGCTGAGATAGCCGTAGGTAAGACCCTTTTCAAAGGCAAGACCGGGATTGTTGGTGTGTACATGGATCTTGATTATATCATCATCGTCCACCACCACTGCGCAGTTCCCTATGGATTCAAGATAAGCCCTGAGCTCCTGTGCCTGCTCGGGTGTATGCTCACCGTTCACGATATACTCCGTGCAGTAGGCATAGATTATTTCTTCATCGTCTCTTATATCTATATGCAGCTTGTTTGAAGGAGCAGCATCCGTCTTCTGGACAGATGATCTTGGCTCGCCCCTGAAAGCTCTGAGCATTTCCTCAAGAATGATAACAAGACCCTTGGCACCTGCATCCACCACACCTGCTTTTTTCAGTATGGGGAGCTGCTCGGGAGTTTTTTTCAGAGCAGCAGCAGCTGCTGCCACCATCTCGCTCCACTGAACAAGAGGATCATTTGTCTGGAATGACATATCCCTTGCCCTTTCGGACGCCACTCTCGCAACAGTGAGTATAGTGCCCTCAACAGGCTTCATGACCGCTTTGTAAGCACTCTCCACGCCTATCCTGAAAGCGTTGGCTATATCCTCGCAGTTAAGCTCCTTCCTGCCCTCTATGCCCTTTGCAAAGCCTCTGAACAAGAGTGAGGTTATTACGCCCGAGTTGCCTCTGGCACCCCTTATCATGGCAGAGGATGCAGTCTTCATAACATCCCCGGCATCTGATGCTTCGGACATAACAGTCACAGATTCCTTGGCACACTCAAAGGTAAGAGACATATTTGTACCCGTATCTCCGTCAGGTACGGGGTACACATTAAGCTCGTCTATGAGCTTTTTGGACTCTGTAAGGGCAAGTGATGCGGATATAACAGCGGAGCGCAGAAGTTTTCCGTTGATGAGCATTAAAGATTACTCCTTTCGGCGTTGTAGGTCTTGCACAGAGACAAAAGATCGTTTTTGAGTCCCTGTCTTTTGTATTCCGTCATTTTATCGAATCGTGAAATATATTCGTAGGGGTATTTGTAGTTCAAAACACGCTTTATCTTTCCTCCGGGCGCTACGAGCTTTGTGGAACCGCCGCAGCCCGCAGCAAGGATATTCTGTGTCTCATCCATGATGTATATGTTGTAAAGACATTCGTATCCTTTTTTGGAATATCCCGTATTTTCAAGATTTCCTATGGTGTTTTTCTGCCTGTAAAGATAGTAGGGGAGATAGGAGCTGTCGGAAAGGAGTCTTCGTGCAAGTTTTGTTTCACGGCTTACTGCACTGTCATCCGCAAAAGCGTCCCTACTGCTGCCTGCAAGCCTTGCTCCTGTTTTTACCGTAAGGGTGTGAACGGTTATGCCCTCCGGAGACAGCTTTATAAGTTCTTTCAGCGTGTTTTCAAAGCCCTGTTCATCATCTCCGGGCAGTCCTGCGATGGTATCGCAGTTTATATTGTCAAAGCCTGTTTTTCTCGCAAGCTCAAAGGCTTCATGAAATCTGTCAACAGTGTGTATGCGGCCGATCTTTTTCAGGACACTGTCCGAAAGGCTCTGAGGATTTACGGAGATCCTTGTAACTCCGCCCTCCTTCATCGCACACAGCTTATCTCTGTCTATAGTGTCAGGTCTTCCTGCCTCAACAGTGAATTCCTCACACCCTCTGAGGTCGAATTCCTGCCGCACGACAGATATTATCCTTGAAAGATCCTCTGCGCTCAGGGCGGTGGGTGTTCCTCCTCCGAAATAGACAGTGTTGATATAAAAGGGCGTGCCGTTCACGGCATCGGCAATCAGTTTCAGTTCCTCTGTCAGCTTCCGAACATATCCGTCCATCAGCTTCATGGCGCCCTTTGATGTTATGGAATGAGAAACAAAGGAGCAATAGGAGCATCTTGAGGGGCAAAACGGGATGCCCACATACAGAGAAATGCTGTTGTTGTCAAGAGTTTTTAATGCAAGCCTCTGATTTAATGCAGTGTCATAGCAAAGAGAGAACTTTCCTTCGCTGATGAAGTATTTTTCATTCAGTATACCGAAGATCTCGTTCCTTGCTTTCCCCTCATCCAGAAGACTGTTTATCTTTCTTACGGGTCTTATACCGGTAAGAGCGCCCCATTCGGGCTTTTTGCCCGTAAACTCAGACAGTATGAGATAAAGGGCACGGCAAACATTTTCTTCCGTTTCCTTTGCATTTTCTCCGGAGGAAACGGCTTCATTTCTTTCGCATTCTCCGATCTTCAGCCTGATGCCGACAGTCTGTCCGGGAACATTTTCAATTATGATATATTCATCCCCGACATTTTCTTCATCATAAAGGAAGCCGAAATGCTCCAGCGGGAAGAAAAGCTTTACCACAGCCTCAGTCTCGTATTTCAGATCACAATTTATAAAACAGATATCAAGCATACATCATCTACCGATATTATGGGCATAAATAAAATACCTGTTGCGTATCCTTTCCGCCTCAACAGTGCTGCTCGGACCATGTCCCGGGAAGATCAGTGCATCTTTCCCCTCAAAGCGATCCCACAGCAGGGAAAGTGAGGAAAAGATCCTGTCCTCATCACCGTCCGGCATATCCGTTCTGCCCATGCTCCCCGCAAAGAGAGTATCTCCCGTATAAAGGCGCAGCTCTCCGCTGACCTCATCCTCAAACAGAAAGCATACACTTCCGCTCGTATGACCCGGTGTCTCTATCACCTGCGCACACATTTTCCCACATTCTATCTTTTCGTCATTTTCAAAGGCTATGACATCATCCTTTTGGGGATACTCGGGCTCCGGCAATCCGAAAAAGCCGCATACATTTCCTATATCGCCGTACAGCTTTGGAAGATCCTTCTTGTGTATGCAGATCTTTGCGCCGCAGCTCCGTGCTACCCGGGCACAAGCCCCTATATGATCTATATGTCCGTGAGTCAACAGTATTTTTTCAAGGGAGATCCCTTTCTTGTCTATCTCGGATATGATATAATCCGCATCACAGGGCGCATCTATCAGCACGCCTCTTTTTTCTTCATCCCACAAAACATAGGCATTGGTGCCGAAAGCACCCATAGAGGGTAAAGTCATCGTGTACATTTTTCAGACCTTTTCAGTTAATAACTCTGTCCGCACTTATCACAAGGGGGATCTTCCGCAGCTTGGCAAGCATCAGCGCAAGCTGTTCCGACCCTGCTATCTGACACTGTATCAGTATCTCGGAATTGCCGTTTTTGAGCGTCTTTGAATTAAAGCTCAGGACAGGTATGCGCATTTCCGATGTGACCGCCATTACCTGCATGGGAACAGAAAGAAGATCACCGGATACTATGTCAATGGATGCATTGAAGATCGGATTGTCGTTTTTCTTGGTATTCTCTGCCCATGTGGCAGGGGTCCACCTTTCGGGATCTCCGCCGCCGTTTATGGAATTGAGGTAATTGACACAGTCCTTCCTGTGAACGGAAAAGCCGTGTCCCTTGGTTACAAAAGCCACTATATCCTCTCCCGGCAGGGGAGAACAGCACTTTGCCAGCTTTACCTCTATGTTGTTTTCGCCGCCCACTATTATGCCGGTGCTGCTGCGCTTGGGAACGACCACCGGTGCAACGGGCTGTTCGGATCTGTATTGTTTGTTGTAGCTTTCCTTGAGCCTCGGAAGTATCTTTGAAAGGATGATGCCACCGTAGCCGAGAGCCGCATAGAAATCGTCAAGGGTCTCGCAGTTGTGCCTGTGCATATCATCCGAAAGGAATTTCTCCAGATCCTCCGGCGGGACATTTACGCCGTTTCTTTTGAATTCCTTTTCCAGAGCCTCTTTGCCCCTGGCGACATTTTCCTCTCTGCGCTCTTTTTTGAACCATGCCCTTATCTTGGATTTAGCCTCATGGGTCTTGGCAATGTCTATCCATGCACGGTTCGGGCTGTGGTCGGGAGAATTGGATGTAAGTATCTCCACGATCTCTCCGGTCTTTAGCTCATAGTCAAGGCTAACGAGCTTTCCGTCCACCTTGGCGCCCTTCATCTTGTTGCCGACCTGTGTATGTATGGCGTAGGCAAAATCCACTATTGTAGCCCCTGCGGGAAGTGTTATTACATCTCCCTTGGGAGTAAAGGCAAAGGTATCCTCGGGGGAGAGGTCGGACTTGATGGTGCGGACTATCTCCTCCACATCGTCAGCGCTCTGCTGCGCTTCTATTATCTGCCTTATCCATGCAAGGCGGTTTTCGAGCTTGTCCTTGCCTTTTATGCCCTCCTTGTACTTCCAGTGGGCTGCGATGCCGTATTCGGCGATATAGTTCATATCCACCGTGCGGATCTGCACCTCAAAGGGTATGCCTTCACTTCCTATAACGGTCGTGTGGAGGGACTGATACATATTAGATTTGGGAGTTGCGATATAATCCTTGAAGCGGTTTGGCATGGGCTTGTACATATCATGTATTATGCCCAGCGCATTGTAGCACTCATTTACAGTGTTTACAACGATCCTTACCGCATATATATCATAGATCTGATCAATGCTCTTGTTCTGCATAAAGGATTTTTTGAATATCCCGTATACAGATTTCACTCTTCCGGCAAGCTGAGGCTTTTCAAGCCCCATCTGAACGAACCTTTCCTCTATCTGGGATTCTATCTGCTTTATAAAGCGCTGCCTTTCATCGCTCCTGATCTTCAGAGCATTTTCTATCTCCGCATAGGCAAAGGGATCCAGATAATGGAAGGCTATGTCCTCTATCTCATCCTGAATGGTCTTTATACCCAGCCTGTGAGCTATGGGAGCATAAATGTTCATAGTCTCCAGTGCGGTATTCCTCTGCTTGTGGGCAGGTCTGAACTGGAGGGTCCTCATATTGTGGAGCCTGTCCGCCAGCTTGATGATGATAACTCTTATGTCCTGGGACATGGCAAGGAGTATCTTGCGGACATTCTCTGCCTGCTGCTCCTCTTTCGTAAAGAGCGGTATCTTGCCTAACTTTGTGACACCGTCCACCAGCATCGCCACATCCTGACCGAAGAGCTTTTTTATCTCTTCAAGGCTGTGGTCAGTATCCTCCACCACATCATGGAGCAGACCCGCACACACAGTGTCAGTATCCATACCAAGCTGCAAAAGTATATATGATACCGCAACAGGATGGGTTATATATGGCTCTCCGGAAGACCTCATCTGGTTCGCATGAGCCGTGGCAGCAAAATCATAGGCAGAAACGATCTTGCTTGTATCATAGCTTTCATGACGGTCATCCTTGAGAATGAACTCCATTATATCATCTATAGTATAAATGGTCTCAGTCTTGTTGAGCACGATCGCACCACCTTAACAGGATACCGACAAAGCCTCATCGGTCATCCCGGATATTTTATAGCATTTTCATTGTGGGAGTAAGTGAAAGATCCGCCTTCCGGTTCGTGTGTATGACCTTTGCCCGCTCCTTTGAGCGGCTGTATTCTATGAGCCCTGCCTCCGCAAATATATCAAAGGCGCAGAGCACCTTACAAAGGTTGATGCTGTCCGTCCCGCATCTTGCACAAACTTCAAGAGGCGTTTTTCCGTCTATCATCCTGTATATGACCGCAAGCTCGTTCCTGTCGGGCCGCATGGCATCCAGAACTGTCCTGTCATGTATCTCGCCCCGCCTGAAACGGTCGTAATGCTCCTCTGCCGAAATGAGCCGTTCCTGCTTGAGCCCCTTCGGTCTCATATCCACATATTTCAGTCTGAGGCTCTTTCGCCCCTTGTATTCGTTTACTTCAAGTCCTGCCAGTATGTTCACGCTGTCGCCGCTTTTATAGGGGAAACAGTCGGCAGACCTTCCGAAAAGCGGCATTTCAAGGCTTTTGTCCCCGTATCTAAGACCAAGCCTTGTGTGTACGCCGCCCGAAAGGGGAGAGACTGCCGTGATCACACAGTCCGTCAGCAAAAAAACAGGCTTGGGATTCCCCTCTCCAAAGGGCTCCAGTATCTCCAGTCCCTCTGCATTTTCCGCCGTCAGCTCCTCCGGGCTTATATCCGCACAGGCGGTTATCTCCGGAACAGGTCTTTTCTCCAGAGAGGCAGCATATTCTTCAAGCGAATCCCTGAATGCCTCCAGCTCGCTCTTTTCAAGGGAAAAGCCGCCAGCACCGGCATGACCCCCTTTTTTGGTCAGGTGATCGGCGGAATAAACAAGGCTGTCAAATACATTGAAGCTGCCGAAAGCCCTTGCGGAGCCCCTGAGCTCATCAGGCTCCTCCGTAAGTATAAAAGTAGGCTTTCCGAAATTTTCCATTATCCTTGCGGCAGCTATACCTATAACGCCGTGGTGCCAGCCGCTTCCGCAGAACACCAGCGTCCGCCGGTTGAGTATCTCCGGCTCCCGTGATATCTGATCCGCAATATCGCTGTATATCTCTTCCGTCAGGCTCTGCCTTTGGGTATTAAGGTCTATCACCTTCTGCGCCAGCTCATCCGCTTCTTCTTCATCATCACAGAGAAGAAGTGCCAGTGCATCCTTCGGGGAAGCGATGCGCCCCGCCGCATTTATTTTCGGTGCAATGCCGAATGCCACGGATGTGGAGTTTATCTCTTTCAGAGAAGACTTCTCTATGAGCTTTTTGAGCCCTATCCTCTCGGTATTTTCCAATACTCTGAGGCCGTCGGTCACTATCTGTCTGTTTTCTCCCCTCAGAGGCACCACATCGGCAATAGTTGCGATAGCTCCGAGATCACCGTACTGCTCCACGGCAAATTCCGTGTCCGCACCCTCCATGGCAGCTATCAGCTTTAGTGCAAGACCGCAGCCGCAGAGATCTTTAAAGGGATAGTCGTCCTCTTTCCTGTGGGGATCGACGATAGCGGAGCACTCCGGCAGCACATCACCGGGCATATGATGATCCGTTATCACCAGATCCATACCCAGTTCCCTGCACAGCTTTGCCTCATCAACTGCGGCGATGCCGTTGTCAACGGTGATGATAAGCTCCGTGCCTTCATCCGCAAGCTGCCTTACGGCTGCAAGGTTCATGCCGTAGCCTTCGCTTCGCTCATTTATGTAGGTGTGTACATCCGCACCGATGCTTTCAAGATAATCAGCCATGACCGCTGTGGCAGTGATGCCGTCGCAGTCGTAGTCGCCGTAGATACAGATCCTTTTTCCGCTCTCCACGGCTTCATTCACTATACCGGCAGCTTTTTCCATCCCCAGTATATACTCTGCGGGATGATAGCGTTCATCCTCTCCCTGACCGAAGAAGGCAGCGGCTTCTTCTATATTGCCGCAGCCTGCCATAACAAGCGCCTTGGCAGTCAGCGAGGTCACCTGACCCTTTTGCATTATCTCTTTCACCGACTCTTTGTCGGGAGTTACAGGCGACCACCGTGAGATCAATACTGTCATCCTTTCATCTGATGTATATTATACACAAAACATAAAGCTGCCTTGCAGACATAATTTTTCACTATCAACTTTCAATTATACCTTTTTAGTGAAAATTAGTCAAGTATTTTTTATGAACACGGGATTTTTTGAATTATTGCCATACATCCACAAGGTGTATCGGAATTTTTTGTTGATACTAACCAAAAACCGCTGCAAAAAGCAGCGGTCATTCATTATTTTAGCTTTTTCTTCTCGTTCTGGATCTTTATGACCTTTTGCCTTGAAAACTCCTCCCTCTCCTTTTCCTCCAGACTGTCGGAAATGGAGCGGATATTCCTCTCATACTCGGGTATGACGATGTTTTTCAGTGCATTTGCCCTTGTCTGAGTTTTCTTGATGGCGTTTGCAAGCCTGAAAACTGTGTTGTCTATCTCTGCCAGTCTGGCTGTCATGACCTTTACACGGTTAAATGCGATGTAGGCTATATCCAGATCCTCACCCGTGTTCTCAAATCCGTAAGGGATGTCGAGGGGCTTTTCCTCAAAGCTCACCTTGGGCAGTTCACACCCCATTACGCTCCTGTAAGAGACCTGAACGCCGTTTTCTTCCGGTACCGTGCCCGCCGCACGGCTTACCAGTCCAAGTGTGATATTTGCTCTCTGAAGGGCGGCATATGCCTCCTTGTAGGTGTCTGAAATGGAAGAACGCAAAGCCTTCGCCTCATCCACTCTTGCCATCAGTTCCCTTATCAGCACATTCTTTTTCCTGTCAAGAAGCTCGAAGCCCAGCTTTGCCAGAGAATCGGAGCGTTTAAGGGAAAGAAGAGCGCCCTTTGTGGGAAATATTTTCTGTGACATATGACCACCGTCCTTATAAGTATGTTATCATCACGCCGCCTGCGCCTTTGCCTCCAGCTTTTTCATGGATGCAAACTCAAGACCCACCATTACCACAGTAGTAAGCCCCGAAAGGAGATCGGCTGCCATACCGGTGTACAGTATGCCGTAGATCCCGTAAAAGCGGGGGAGTATCAGCAGAAGGGGCAGGAAGAATATTATCTGCCTTGTGAGAGACAGGAAAATGCCCTTTACAGGTTTTCCTATCGATGTAAAAAGTGTGGATGTGACCGGCTGCAAAGCTACCAGCCAGACAAAGAACAGGAACCTTTTCATAAAAAGCGTCCCGAATTCAAAGTATTCCGAAGTACCGTCCCCGAAGATACCCAGTATCTGACGAGGGAACAGCTGGAAACACACAAAGCTCAGAGCGGAGAATATGACCGCCGTACCGGATGCGATGACAAACGCCTTTTTCACCCTTTCATACCTGCCGGCTCCGTAGTTGTAGCTCTCTATGGGCTGAGTTCCCTGTCCGAGCCCTATCACTACCGAAAAGACGATCTGGTTTATCTTCATGACTATGCCTGCACAGGCGACAGGGATATCCGGTCCGAAGGAGGAAAGCTCTCCGTACTTTTTCAGGGTATTGTTCATGACGATCTGCACCAGCATCATGGCGAGCTGATTAAAGAAGGATGCCATACCGATGGAGACAACTTTCCATATCACACCTAAGTTGGGTATGAAGTGCTTCTTCATGAGCTTTACCGTCCTGAAACGGTAAAGGAGCATCACCACCAGAACGGCAGATACGACCTCACCCGTGACCGTTGCAAGAGCAGCACCTTTCATGCCCCAGCCGAATACCATCACAAAAAGTGCATCGAGCACAGTGTTTATCACAGCACCCACAAGGTTTACGATCATGGACATGGCAGGCTTTCCGTCCGCCCTTATGAGATGACAGCCGCCGGTCGTAAGTATGAGGAACGGAAAGCCGGGCGCACCTACCCTTACATACTCCAGGGCATAGGGGAGCACATCTTCGGATGCACCGAACAGCCTTAGCAGCGGCTCAGTGAAAACAAGTGTGACAACTGCCAGCAAAGTGCCGCTCAGAAAGAGCATTAAGGCTGAATTACCCACATAATAGGGCGCCTTGTTCTTTTTCCCGCCCCCCATCGCAAGGTTGAAGCAGCTTGCCCCTCCTATCCCGAAAAGCAGAGATGCCGCAATGCAGGAAGTAACTATGGGGAAGGAAATGTTTGTGGCTGCATTTCCCAGCATCCCCACCTTATTGCCTATAAAAAACTGGTCTACTATATTGTAAAGGGCACTTACCAGCATAGCGATTATGCTTGGTACGGAAAATCTCACTACCAGCCCCGGTACCTTTTCGGTGCCCAGTATATTTTCTTTACTACTCTCCAAATCAACTTCACCTGTAATTATCCATCATCTTCATCATAGCTGTCGGAGCCTTCCTCCGGACTTTCACTGTCCGAAGTACCGCTCTCATCGGCGCTGTCCTCATCTGCACCGTCTTCCGCATCCTCTTCTTCATCGAACCATGAAGGTCTTCTGAAGTGCATATCGGGAGCTGTGGCAACGGTCTCAAAGGAATATCCCTCACTTATAAGATGATCTATCACCTCACGAAGATAGCCGGGAGTAAGAGGGGAGGCATCGTGCATCAGCACTACCGAATGGTTGTACACCGCACTTTCCTTCAAAGTCTTTACACAGCTGTCGTGATCGGAGCCCTTTTCCGCATCGAGAGTGGCACAGTTCCAGTCAAAGTACGCAAAGCCCCTGCGGTTCATCTCGCTTATGATAGTATCCGCCGTGGTCTTGTTGAACTTGTTGTAGCTGCCTCCGGGATAACGGAAGCACCATATGCTGTCATCTCCGACAATGCCCGTCACACGCTCATACACCCTGTAAAAATCTATCATAAAATCTTCTGCGGAACCGTAAATAAGGTCATAATCATGGGTGTAGGAATGGAGCCCCAGAACGTGACCCTCTTCCTTCTCACGCTTTATGATGTCTTCTCTGCCTCCGACAGAACGTCCGGTTATAAAGAAAGTAGCCTTTATATCATATTCGGAGAGGATATCAAGTATTTCCTCCGTGTGATCCGAGGGGCCGTCATCAAATGTGAGATATGCCACCTTGTCGTCCGTTACCGTTCTTTCGGGTGCATCTGCTGTGATCTCTGGGTACATGAACCGCAGCTTGGCGTTTTCAGCCAGAACATCACTGTAACGGTTCTTGTAAAGCATCTCAAACACAGCCCGTATCCCGTCAGAGTTCAGTGTTCCGTCTGCTCCCTTATACTCATCTTTAAGGGCGTCCTCCTGCCAGTCCGTTACGGCAAGGGATATATCAACATAGTGGATATTGGGATCCACAAAGCCTGTTATCACCTTCTCCAGAGCCTCGTTGTGCTCCTTGGCATCCTTGTAGCCCCCAAGCACCGTTATGACCGCATCAGGGCGGGCTTCCTTTATATCCTCGACAAATGACCTGATGTTGTCCGCATACATACCGGGGCTCACATCTGCCATAATATCACCGTCACCCACACAAAGGTATATGTAGGGCTCAGGTCTTACAGCGATAAGGTCAGTCAGGGGCGTCCCGTCCGTTCCCGCACTTTTCAGCCTTTCGGAGAAGTGGTTTATATAGCTGTTTCCGGGGCTGAGATATCCGTCTCTCACAGCGCCCTCCGCAACGCTGTCACCTATGAAGTACACATTCTCAAAATAATTATAGACCGGTTTTTCATTTTTCGCCTCAGTCTGCACTTCCGCAAGCGCAGTTGACGTCACTGCGGCGGAAGTGACCTCCTTCGGGGCTGTGGTAAAGGTAGATGATACTCTGGTCTCCTCCGGGACTTTTCCGTTCCCGTTCCCCTGAGCACATCCACCAAAAAGAAGGCACAATGCAGCTGCGAAACATCCGATCCTTTTTGTTATATTTATATCCATTATATTCTCTATCTATCAATAATACTCTCTTACACTTACTGTTTCCCCGTTTTCAATGATGACACGGGGCACTCTTTTTGATATGCCGCAGACTATCTCATAACCGATGGTACCCGAAAGAACGGCTATGTCATCGGCTGTTATGGTCTCATTTCCGTCAGTCCCTATCAGGGTCGCTGTATCCTCAACACACACGCCCTCTATGTCCGTCACATCACACATGAGCTGATCCATGCATATACGGCCTGTTATGGGAGCACGCTTTCCTCTGATCAGCACCTCGCCCTTTCCCGAAAGACTTCTCGGATAGCCGTCTGCATAGCCTATGGGTATGGTGGCTATCTTTCTTGTGCCCTCGCTCCTGTAGGTGCGTCCGTAGCTAACATAAGTCCCGGCAGGCACTTCCTTTACAAGGCTCACCACAGCTTTCAGGGACATAACAGGGTGCAGTCTGAACGGCAGTTCAAGGGAAATATCGGGCTTTAAGCCATAGAGGACTATACCGTTTCGCACAAGAGTGGAACGGCTGTCATAGTGGAATATACCCCCTGCGCTGTTGAGACAGTGCTTATGCCGCAGGGTCTTTCCCTTGCTTTCAAAGCTGCTGATGACCTTGAAAAAACTCTCCCTCTGAGCAGAGGTATAGTTTATCTCATCCTCCGAAAGGGTGTCTGCCACCGCAAAGTGAGTAAATGCACCGTCAAGGATGATATTTTCAAGGGATGATACCTTTACCAGAGCCTCCACAGCCTTTTCGCCGCTTTCGCCTATACGCCCCATGCCCGTATCCACAGCCATATGCAGCTTTACTCTCACCCCTGCCTTTTTGGCTTCATCATCCAGTCTCAGAGCATGATCGAGGCTTACAGCAGCCTGTATTATGTCATATTTTGCCAGTTCTTCCGCTTCATCGGGAGGAGTATACCCAAGTATGAGTATCTCGCCCTTGACCCCGCACTCACGCAAAGTAATGGCTTCCTTTATGTTGGACACCGCAAAAAAGCTTATGCCCTTTCTTTCAAGGAAAGGGGCAATGCTCCTGTCATCGTGTCCGTATGCGTTGGCCTTGACCACAGCCACAGGCTGTGAAGTGCCGCAGACCCTCAAAAGCTCGTTCAGGTTCTTTTCAAGGTCGTTCAGATCTATTTCAGCCCAAGCCCTTTTCAGATAGTTATACATATTGATCCCTTCACAAAAATGATTCTCCGAATTTAAGTATAACACACAACAATGATTATTTAAATAGCATTTTTTAACAATAAAAAATGAAATACGGGGGCATTTATTGACCCCGTATTTTATACATTATACCACTGTAAGTTATTATGAGTCCGGATGTGCTTCGGTGCGGATACTGTTCCTTTTTACAAAGTCCTCAAAATCCTTTGCGGGCATAGGTCTTCCGAAAAGATAACCCTGTGCAAGGTCGCAGCCGCATTTTTTCAGTATCTCTGCCTGTCCCTCCGATTCTACGCCCTCGGCAATGGTCATTAGATGCTTTGAGCGGGCTATCTGTATAACGGATGAAACTATCTGCCTTGATACCTCGTCCTTTTCAAGGTCACATATAAAGGATCTGTCCAGCTTCAGAAGATCTATCGGCAGCTCTCTTATATAGGAGAGCGAAGAATAACCCGTGCCGAAATCATCTATGGAAAGCTTTACCCCAAGCTCCTTCAGCTCTTTCATCTGCTCCACCGCAGTATCTATATCCTTGAACGCCAGAGATTCTGTAAGCTCCACATCAAGGTACTTTGGTTCAAGCCCCGTCCTTTCAAGAGTATCCTTCAGGAGCTGTATTATATCCGTTCTGTAGAAATCCACAGCCGTAAGGTTGATGGACAGGGTGATATTGCAAAGCCCCTTATCCTGCCACTCTTTGTTTTGCCTGCAGGCCTCGTTCATTACAAAACCGCTTATGCGGGTGATTATCATTGACCTTTCCGCCACCGGGATGAAATCCGCCGGCTTTACTATGGTACCGTCGGGCTTTACCCTTCTGATAAGCGCCTCTGCCCCTATTATCCTGCCGGTGGAAAACTCTATCTTCGGCTGATAATATAGAACCATCTCGCTGTTTTTCAGCGCCCTGTCCAGTTCCCTTTCCACCTGCGCGCTGTCCAGCACGCTGAGCCTCTGAGCCCTGTCATAGCGTGCGTAGGTATTCTTTATACCGTCATTCTGGTCAAGGGCAAATTCCGCCAGTTCCAGCACCTGTGAAAAATCACTGCCGTCTCCGTCGGAAAGGCGGCAATAGCCGGCGGAACAGGTGATGTTATGCCAGCGCACTCCGCTTATGGTGAGAGCCGACAGCTTCTGGGCGATGCTTTCAAGTATCTTTTCGGGGAGAGACTCATCGCCTTCGTCACGGATTATCATGGCAAAATCGTCTCCGCCGATACGGGCGCAGCGCCCGCCGCCGGTCATAACGCTCATGATTATGAGAGCCAGCCTTTTCAGGACGTCGTCTCCTACCTTATGGCCGTAGGCATCATTTATTATGTGTATCTCGTCCACATCCAGTATGATGACCCAGTAATCGTAGGAATGATCGGCGTTGTATATCTCCATGAGTTCGTTTCCGAGAACGAGGAAACGGTTCCTGTTGGCGATCTGCGTCAATTCATCCACATAAGCCATTTTCTCGATCATCAGATCCTTCTGCTTTTCGTTGGTGATGTCGATGATAACGCCGCACTCGATCATCCTTTTTTCTCCGGAGGTGACCCGGTACCTCAGCATATACCAGTGATAATCACCATCTGCGGAAACTGCCCTCAGTTCTATGCCTCCCGCATCCTCGGCACCTGCTTCCTGCCTTTTTGCCGCTGTCAGTACGAACTGCTGCACCATGATCCTGTCCGTAGGGTGCATCTTTTCAAGGAACTGCTCCCTTGTGATATATATCCCTTCATCCTCAAAGCCAAGCATTCGCCGTATATGGCTGTTCGTATAGTAATAGTCGTTGTCGGAATACCGCAGGATGACACCCATTTCCGTGATATCCATTATGAGGGCGTAGCGCTGCTCCGAATCCTCCAGCTTTTCGGAATACTCCATAAGAGCATCCTTCATCTTTTCCACCCTGTTGAGATTGGGACCTACTGAAATATAGTAGGAGCGGCCGTTCTCATCGGTGAATACCCGTGAAGTGGTCCACACCGTCACCACTCCCGCACCGTTGGAACCGTGTATGGTAAAGATCTCGTCCTTGCGGGAAACAAAGTCCTTTTGTGTTTTGCTGTCCAGGACAGAGGAGGGGAAGACCTTCAGGATATTCTCCCTTTTCTTAAGATCCTCCGAGGTATAGCCCACCGCCGTAGTCATGGCTTCATTGCAGTAGACCTCTCTGAGATCCTGTTCCCACACCACAGCCAGCATATCCAGTTTCGAGGCAGCTGAACAGACCTTTTCAAATTCTTCCGTACTGCGTTTTTTCCGCCCTATGAGATAGCCGGCAAGAACTATGAGACACGCCACTATCACCAGCACGAGAAGCGAGAACACAAAAGACAGAGGGGTAAGACCCATGGCACTGCCTATATCGAGCACCACCTTTGCCGCTGCCGATGCAAGGATAAAGCAGATAAGATAATAGACAAGATATCCCTTTTTTCCGAAATTCTTTTTCACTTGGTATTCACCCCCTGTCTTGACAAATCAAACCATTTTCATTATACTTTGTTTTGCAGGGATTGTCAAGACTTATTAAAAAATCGTAAACTTTTTCTTACATACGGAGGAGAACTCAATGGGAAAAATAATTAGGAAGCGTTTATGCCTTTACGGCAGCGTACAGGGAGTGGGTCTGAGATGGAGGGCTGTCAATGCGGCACGGCATTACGGCTGCACGGGCTTTGTGAAAAACGAGGACGATCTCAGCGTTACAATGGAACTGCAGGGGACTGAGGAACAGATCGACATGGTGCTGCAGGCAGTACAGCAGGGGACTTATATCGACATAAGGGACATAATAACAAAAAGCATCCCCCTTGCGGAGGATGAGCGGGATTTTCACACCGAATACTGAAAAGGCGCACCTGTTCAGAAGAGCAGGTGCGCTGTAAACTATTCAAAATCCTGTACATCTATATCCGGCGGCTTGTCGATCTCTTTTCCCACGTAGCCCCCGTTTTTGCGGCGCTGTTTCACGCACTCACTCAGCAGGTACTCTATCTGGCCGTTTACCGAGCGAAAATCATCCTCTGCCCATGCAGCAATGTCGTTGTACAGTTTTTCCGACAAGCGCAGGGGCACCTGCTTCTTTGCAGCCATCAATATATGGACCCCGAGTTTACAACAGGCTGTGCATCATGGTTGCCGCAAAGGACTACAAGAAGATTGGAGACCATTGCAGCCTTTCTTTCGTCGTCAAGCTCCACAACATTCTTTTCGGAAAGCTGTTCGAGAGCCATTTCCACCATGCCTACCGCACCGTCCACTATGAGCTTCCTTGCATCCACAACTGCCGATGCCTGCTGTCTCTGGAGCATGGCTGCGGCTATTTCCGGAGCATATGCAAGATAGGTGATCCTTGCCTCTACTATCTCTATACCTGCAATTGCAACCCTTTCCTGTATCTCGTCCCGTATACGCTTGGCAACTATCTCACTGGAGCCTCTGAGACTGCCCTCATCCGCAATGCCGTCCCCGGTGGTGTCCACATTCTCTGCCACATCGTAGGGATAGAGACGGACGATGTTTCTCAAAGCCGTGTCACACTGCAGGGAAAGGTATTCCTTGTAGTTATCCACCTCAAAAACTGCTTTTGCGGTGTCTGTCACCTTCCACATAACTGCGATGCCGATCTCAACAGGATTGCCGAGACAGTCGTTTATTTTCTGCTTGTTATTGTTGAGGGTCATGATCTTGAGGGAGATCCGCTTGTTGATGCCGCCCATGGAAAGAGCTGCATTGACACCCTCCGCCGTGATGTTCATAAGGGGATTGTGCTCTCCCGAAACATCTCCGGACTGCCTCAGCTTCGTGGATGCAGCAGGGTTGAAGGCTGTGCAGAAGGGGTTTACCCAGTAAAAGCCGTCGCCCTTCAGTGTGCCGTAATACTTACCGAAAAGTGTGAGCACCAGCGCCTCCTGAGGTTTCAGCACCTTCAGTCCCATGAACATGATCCACCCCAGTGTCAGCCAAGCGCCTACTGCCGTAGAAAGTATATGTCCAAAGATATTATCGTAGTTGAATGCAAATATCAGCAGAGGGACACCGGCAATATAGGCAAGAATGGTCAGTACGAGGACTGTCATACCGTTTTTCTTTGTGCTTATGATTTTTTCTTTCATTTTCTTCCTCCCGCACATATCGTGCTAATAGGTTTATCAAATCAAATATATCTTTATTTGATATTATAATGATATCACTATCATATTTGATTGTCAATAGTTTTCAAAAAATTCGTCATATTGTACAAATTCAAGTGCGCAATTATATAAAAAAACAACAGCCGGTACCAAAGTACCGGCTGAAAAAATCCGAAACATATATCTTATTTAAGGTTTTCCCTTGTGAAATCAAGCAGACCGCCAGCAAGCATTATATTCGCAGTTCTTCCTGAAAGCTCACAGAGAACGGGTATCTCTATACCCTTTGTCTTGTTGATGACGGTATATTCCGTATCGCCCTTTGCCACCTTTTCACGCAGGTCTTCAAGGAGAAGGATATCGCCTTCATCTATCTTGTCATAATCCGCCTCATTTACAAAGGTGAGGGGGAGAATTCCCGCATTTACAAGGTTTGCACGGTGGATACGGGCAAAGCTCTTTACAAGCACTGCCTTTACACCAAGATAAAGGGGAGCAAGAGCAGCGTGCTCACGGGAGGAACCCTGGCCGTAGTTGGAACCGCCGACTATCACAGACTTGCCCATTTCCTTTGCCCTTTCGGGGAATTTCTCGTCGCAGACGGTAAAGCAGTAGTTGGAGATAGCAGGGATATTGGAGCGGAGGGGAAGTATCTTTGCACCTGCGGGCATGATATGGTCTGTGGTGATGTTATCACCTACCTTGAGTGAAACACCGCATTCGATGGTATCAGCAAGGGGAGCGGTATCGGGATAGGGCTTTATGTTGGGGCCTCTGAGTATCTCGACCTTATCCATATCCTCTTCAGAGGCGGGAGGAACGATCATGTTGTCGTTTACCACGAACTTTTCGGGCATCTCGAATCTGAAATCATCGGGAAGCTCCGTAGGATCGGAGAACACGCCATTTACTGCGGAAAGAGCAGCCAGTTCGGGAGACACAAGATATACCTGTCCGTCCTTGGTGCCGCTGCGACCCAGGAAGTTTCTGTTGAAGGTCCTCAGAGAGATACCGCCGGAATTGGGGGACTGACCCATACCTATGCAGGGACCGCAGGCACTTTCAAGTATACGGGCACCCGCATCTATGAGAATGGAGAGAGCACCGTTCTGCGCCAGCATATTGAGCACCTGCTTGGAACCCGGTGCAATGGAAAGAGAAACATCGGGGTGAACGGTCTTGCCCTTTAAAATGTGGGCGACTTTCATCATATCCATGAGAGAGCTGTTGGTGCAGGAACCGATGCAGACCTGGTCTATCTTCATTCCCGCCAGTTCCCTGGCGTTCTTGATATTGTCGGGGGAGTGAGGACATGCAGCCATGGGTTCAAGAGCTGAAAGATCGATCTCCACCAGCTCGTCATATACGGCATCCTCATCGGCGGAAAGGGGAGTGTAAACATCCTCTCTGCCCTGAGCCTTCAGAAACTGCCTTGTAGTTTCGTCGGAGGGGAAGATAGAAGTGGTAGCGCCCAGCTCTGCGCCCATGTTGGTGATAGTGGCTCTTTCGGGAACGGAAAGGCTCTTCACGCCCTCGCCCGTGTACTCTATCACCTTGCCTACACCGCCCTTTACGGACAGCCTGCGCAGTACCTCAAGGATAACGTCCTTTGCGCTCACCCAGGGGCGAAGAGCACCCGACAGCTTCACATTTACTATCTTGGGGTAGGTGATGTAATATGCGCCGCCGCCCATGGCAACAGCCACATCAAGACCTCCCGCACCAATGGCGATCATACCGATACCGCCGCCTGTGGGAGTATGGGAATCGGAGCCTATAAGGGTCTTTCCGGGAGCACCGAACCTTTCAAGGTGCACCTGATGGCATATACCGTTTCCGGGACGGCTGAAATATATACCGTGCTTTTTGGCAACGGAGCCTATAAAGCGGTGATCGTCCGCATTTTCAAAGCCGGACTGCAGGGTATTGTGGTCTATGTAAGCCACGCTTCTCTCCGTGCGCACTCTGGGCACGCCCATAGCCTCAAATTCGAGATAAGCCATGGTGCCGGTGGCATCCTGTGTAAGTGTCTGGTCGATCCTTATACCGATCTCGCTGCCCTTGACGAATTCACCGTCAACGATGTGGGCTTTGAGTATCTTCTCGGTAAGTGTCAGACCCATAATATCAGCTCCTTTGGATTTTTTTCATGCTTTATCATATTATCATATTTTTGCGATGTTGTCAAGGTCGGCAGCACCGACAGCAGTATTATTTTTTCCGCCCATGACCTGTGTCGTGTCAAAATTACAGACTGTGCCTTACTTTCACAGCCGCATCGCCCGATGCAGCGATCTGCCTGCTCATATCAGAACAAGCTCATCTGATCCGACTTTGGCAGATCACCCATGGCACCGATGCTTTCCAGCTTTTCTATAACTGAGCCCGTAACACCGCTTGCCTCCTGGATCTCATCTATGGAGAGGAACTCTCCGTTCTGCACAGCTTCGTATATAGCCTCTGCCGCCGCCTCTCCTATTCCTGACACGGAGCAGAAGGGCATCCTCAGCTTTCCGTCCTCCACAAGGAACTTCTTTGCGTGGGACTTCTTTATGTCTATGGGCAGGAAATCGTATCCCCTTGCCATCATCTCGTTCACGATAAGGAGCATATCGTACAGGCCGTTTTCCTTTGCGGTGCGGCTCTCACGCCCTTCAAGCTCCTTCATCTTCATCTTTACGCCCTCTCTGCCCAGCATCGCTACTTCCGCATCGAAGTTCTCACCTCTCACGGTAAAGATAGTAGCATAGAATTCAAGGGGTCTGTATACCTTGAACCATGCCAGCTTGTTGGCAGCGATTACATATGCCGCAGCATGGGCTTTGGGGAACATATATTTTATCTTCAGACAGGAGTCGATGTACCATTCGGGAACATCGTGATCCCTCATGGTCTGCTTCATTTCCTCTGTCAGCAGCTTCGGAGCCTTGCCCTTTCTTGTGATCTCCATTATCTTGAAGGATAGGTTGGGGTCTACTCCGTGGTAGATAAGGTAGGTCATGATACCGTCACGGCAGCCTATAACATCGGAAATGGTGCATATACCGCTGCGTATGAGCTCCTGTGCATTTCCCAGCCATACATCCGTACCGTGGGAAAGACCGGATATCTGCAAAAGATCCGAAAACTTTGTGGGCTTCGCTTCCACAAGCATCTGCATCGCAAAGCCCGTTCCCATTTCGGGAATGGCAAGGGTGCCTGTTTTCCAGCCTATGTCCTCAGCTGTCACACCCAGTGCCTCAGGCGAGAGATACAGGCTCATCACCTTTTCATCCGCAGGGAAAACGCTTTTGATGTCTACACCGGTCATATCCTCCAGGTGCTTGTAAAGGGTAGGCACATCATGTCCCAGCTCATCAAGCTTCAGTATGGTGTCATGGAGGGAATGGAAATCAAAGTGGGTGGTCACGAATTCAGACTTCGGATCCTCGGCAGGGTGCTGAACAGGTGTGAAGTCATAAACCTCATAATCGGAAGGTACTACCACCATTCCGCCGGGATGCTGACCTGTGGTCCTCTTTACACCCGTGCAGCCGATGGTGAGCCTGTTTTCCTCTGCCCTTGTGACCCTTTTGTGTACATCCTCCAGATAATGCTTTACATAGCCGTATGCCGTCTTTTCCGCAACGGTGCCTATGGTGCCGGCCTTGAACACATTATCCGAACCGAAGAGCACTTCCGTGTACTTATGCGAATTGGTCTGGTATTCTCCCGAAAAGTTAAGGTCTATATCGGGAGCCTTGTCTCCGTTGAAGCCAAGGAAGGTCTCAAAGGGGATGTCATGGCCTTCTCTGATGTATTCCTCACCGCAGACGGGGCACTTTTTCGGCGGAAGGTCATAGCCCGAGCCGTATTTTCCGTCCTCAAAGAATTCGCTGTTGTGGCATTTGGGGCAAAGATAGTGGGGAGGCAGGGAATTTACCTCTGATATGCCCGACATATTCGCAACGAAGGAGGAGCCTACCGAACCACGGGAGCCCACCTGATATCCGTTTTCGTTGGAGTTTGCCACCAGCTTCTGAGCGATCATGTAAAGCACGGCAAATCCGTTTTTGATGATGGAGTTCAGTTCCTTTTCAAGCCTTTTCCGAACTATCTCCGGCAGGGGATCGCCGTACATTGCCTTTGCCCTCTCCCATGTGATACGGGTGAGATCCTCCTCCGCATTGTCCATGGAGGGTGTGAATGTTCCGGGAGGGATGGGCTTTATGTCACGGTCTATCATGTCCGCAATGAGATTGGTGTTTTTGACTACCACCTCATATGCCTTTTCCTTTCCGAGATAGGAAAACTCCTCCAGCATCTCCTCTGTGGTGCGAAGATAGAGAGGCGGCTGGTTCTCCGCATCGGAAAGCTTGTCATAGGTGAGGATCTTTCTGAATACCGCATCTCCGGGATCAAGGAAATGCACATCACAGGTCGCACAAACAGGTATGCCGAGAGCATCTCCGAGTGTGACGATAGTGCGGTTGAAGTTTCTCAGATCCTCTTCCGAGTCTATATTCTCGTATTCATCCTCACGGATCAGATATTCGTTGTTTGCGGTGGGCTGTATCTCCAGATAGTCGTAGAAGGAGGCTATATCAAGGAGCACATCCCAGGGCCGTCCGTCACGGACAGCCGAATAAAGCTCTCCGTTTGAGCAGGCAGAGCCTATGAGCAGACCCTCCCTGTGGGTATCTATCTCCGAACGGGGTATGCGGGGCACCCTGCTGTAATACTTTATATGCCCCATGGACACCAGCTTGTAAAGGTTTTTTAGACCTGCGTTGTTTCTCACCAGTATGATATCGTGGTGAGGCCGCAGGGTCTTGGGATCCACACGGCTGACCTCCGCATTTATCTGTGAGATGTTCTCGATGCCCGTCTCATCCACAAGGCGGTTTGCCAGCTTGATGTAGATGCGTCCCAGCATCTTTGCATCCTCAAAGGCTCTGTGGTGATCGAATTCACCCAGTTCAAGGTGCTTTGCAACTATGTTCAGCTTGTGCTTTTTAAGCTCCGGCAGCATACTGCGGCACATTACCACCGTGTCTATGACGGAAAACTTGAAATCTATGCCGTAGCGCACACAGGCAGCCTTGATAAATGCGGTATCGAATCCTGCGTTATGAGCCACAAGAACAGGGGAGTCTCCGCAGTATTCTATGAACCTTTCAAGGGCGGCTCTGTCATCCTCCGCACCGTCTACCTTGTCCTGAGTTATGCCCGTGAGCTTCGTTATCTTTTCGGGTATCTTTCGCTTTGGGTCTACATAGGTCTCGAAGGTGTCGCATAGTTCAAGATCCTTCAGCCTTACTGCACCGTACTCTATTATCCTGTCATCTGCTGCGGAAAAGCCGGTAGTCTCCAGGTCAAAGATTATCACTTCTCCCTTTATGGGCTTGTCCTTATATACAGTTACCGCCTTTGCCGTATCGTTTACGGAGTAAGCCTCACAGCCGTATATCACCTTGAAGTCTCCGTCCTCCCGCCTTATGTCGTCGCAGGCAGCAGCCGCTTCGGGAAATGCCTGCACTCCGCCGTGGTCGGTTATGGCTATCGCCTTGTGCCCCCATGAATAGGCACGCTTTATAAGCTCTGCCGCAGGGGTAAGGCCGTCAAGAGCAGACATATTTGTGTGACAGTGGAGCTCTGTACGCTTCTCTTCGCAGCTGTCCGTTCTCTCCTTTTTCTGTACCTTCATCACATCAGAGGCAAAGAACACAAATTCCTTGTCAAAAGTATCAAATTCACACTTTCCTCTGACTACCACAGTCTGACCGGCTTTTAGTCTTGATACGGTCTCGGGATCGGACTGCTTTTCAAAGAATTTCAGGTTCACGGAGCCTGTGTAATCGGTGATGCTTATGGTGGTGATCCTTTTTTCATCACCCTTCTTGCTGGTTATCTCCTTTACCTGAACATCAAAGATATCTCCCCAGACGGCTATCTGGGAAAGAGGCTCACAAAGCTCCGCTATGCTCCTCAGCTTGTCCGCATATATCTTCTTGCCCTTTATTATCTGGGCGCCGTCACTTAAAATGGGAGCGGTATTGAAGTCAATGGTCACTATCTCTGCGGGAGCTTCAAGGGAAGTAGAAACAGGGATAGGCCTTTCGGCCTCCGGAGCTGCGGTATAGGTCTGCTCCGTGACCGCAGCCAGTTCAGCTTCATGCTTTTTCTCCGCATCGGGCGGTATCTTTTCTATGAGCCTTACTTCCAGATCCCTGCCGAACATTTCTTTTATCCTGCCTGAAAGTGCCTTTTCAAAGCCCTGTTTTGAAAGCATGGCAGAGCCTGCCCTTATCTCTATGCAAAGGGTCTCTCCCTCCATATAGTAAAAGGCATTGGTAAAATGCCCGTTTATAACAGGCATACCTGTCTTCATGTACTTTATTATGTCCGCCGCACATTCCTTTTCAAAAAGTGTAGGGGCATAGCGGCATTCCAGAAGGGAATACTCAAGTCTCATGCTGTCTTTCAGGAGCTTTTCAAAGAAAAGGATATTCTCCGTGCTCTGGACCGTCTGAAAGCTCGCTCTTACCTTGACATAACTCCTGTCCTTTGCTGCCTCTATACGCAGAAGCTCCCCCTTACCTATGGGATTGGGAATATTGTCGATGTCCTTGAAAAGTTCTTTAATAAGCATCTTTTTGTCCTTTTGTAAATATCACGGGCGGGCTTTCGTTCGTTTTCGGATAAACTGTGCTGCTCACGCATTATCCTTTGTCATCCTGAAATATGTCCTCTTTTTTTTCATACCTATCTTCTCATAGAAAGGCAGCAGTTCCTTTTCACAGATAACAGCAAGGTCACTGCCGATATCAAGGCTTCCCAAAAGCCTGTTCATCTGACCCGTTCCTCTGCTTTCGGGGGCTGTACACACAGCAGAAAGAAAGGAATATCCCCCTGCACCGAAGCTCAGCTCGCAAAAGCTGTCCCTGTACAGGAAAGCCTTCGAGACCCCGTGCCTTACACGGTGAGAAAGATCTGTATAATAGGCATCCGCAGGGATACCGGGAAAGGACGGGGAAAACACCCTTTCCACATCCCCGAACGCCACTTCCGTTTTTACCTCCGCTTTTTCGGCGGCAAAAGGCTTTCCACAGCAAAGATATACCTCATGTGCGGAATATCCGTCAATGTCGATCCTAACAGCACATTCCGCACTTTGTGCCCCCAACAGGGAGATAAGCTCCGCACATTCTCTGTCGGCTTTTCCGTAAATGACCGCATTTGATGAATTAAGCATTATCACAGCATCATCCGACGAATAGAAGGAGCAGAAATCGTATTTCCCACCGTATGCCCTGTAATATGCGAAGATCTTGCCGGAATGGTAATCAACAGGGTCAAAGCCCTGCGGAAGTGAATAGATCCTTTTTATCATCCAAGGATCCCGATATTTTCAGCCATGAGCACAGCCAGCCTGTAAACCGCATAATAATCTTCTGCCTTTGCGGCACAGGAGGGAGTATGCAGGTAGCGGCAGGGTACGGATATAGCGCAGGTGCGCACACCGCCTCTGGAAATATGTATTACCCCGCTGTCATTGCCGCCTGCTATGGTAGTCTTTGTCTGCCATGCTATGCCGTTTTCTGCGGCGAGCTTTCTGGAAAGAGCAAACATCTCCCTGTCGTAGATAGTAGACCTGTCCATATAGGACACAACTGCACCTTTCCCCAGTTCACAGCATCGTGCAGCCCCCTCGGACAGGGGTATGTCCGCCGCAGTGGTGGTCTCTATCACGATCGCATACTCCGGGTCTGCTACATATGCGGCGGTGCGGGCACCTCTCAGTCCAACTTCCTCTGCCGTGACAAAGGTGAATGTGGTATCAAAGCTGAGTTCGTTTTCAATTATCATGGCTATCATAGCCGCACATCCCGCACGATCGTCTATTGCCTTTGAAAAGATATAACCGTCCGGGGACACATGGTAGTTGTTCTCATAATACACATTGTCGCCGGGTGAAATGTATTTTAAAGCATCTTCTCTGTCCTGTGTGCCGAAGTCTGCGTACAGACTGTCAAATGCTGCCGGCTTTTTGCGCTCCTCCTCGGAAAGGTTGTGGACTGCGGGACTGCCCACACACCCTTTCATGCCGTTTTCAAGGGTCACGCACCTGCCTATTACCGCATCCGCATTTACACCGCCCACACAGTCTACGGAAAGTGTGCCGTCCTCGTTGATATCTGTAACTATCAGTCCCACCTCATCCATGTGAGCCGATATCATCAGTTTTTTCTCACGCCTTTTCTGCCCCTTGTACTCGGCTATGATACAGCCCGAAGGAGTGACGGTACATTCGCATCTATCCGATATTTTTGAGAGTATGTACTCTCTTACCTTTTCCTCTCTCCCGGAGGTGCCGTTTATCATGCAAAGCTCTCTGAGAAGGGTATCAAGCAGTTCTTTGTTCATTTGTATTCCCTCCTCATAAACTCCGCAGCCAGCCTTGCACAGGCTCTGATGTCCTCCGTATCCACCACTTCGGCGGGTGTGTGCATATATCTCAGGGGTATAGATATTGTAGCAGCCCTTTGTCCTTCCCTGCAGATGCTGAAACGATCCGCATTTGTTCCTGTTGTGCCGCTCATGACCTCCGCCTTGTAGGGTATCCCTTTTTCTTCGGCGATAGCTCTCAGCTTCAGGGATATTTCCCTGTCGAGCACAGGGGAGAACCCTATCATGGCTCCGCCCCCAAGTTTTCCGCACTTTGAAGCCTTTTCTCCGCCGCACATGGCAAAGCTCACATCAAATTCAACGGCGATATCCGGGTCTATAACATATCCGCCCGTGGCAGCTCCTCTTTCGTTTACCTCCTCGCCTGTGGAAAGGAGTACCGTAAAGGGGATGTTTTCATCTTTCAGCAGCTCTGCGATCTCGAATATGACCGCTATGCCCGCCCTGTCGTCAAGACCTGCTCCGCATACTCTTGTACCCAGCAGGGGAGTGCAGGGACTGTCGTAGGATATGGTGTCACCGTAAGATATATATTTTTCAGCCTTGTCAAGACCGGTGTCCACCCACAGTTCATCCCTGTCCATGACCTTTTTCTCTTTTGAAAGGTGAGGCGGCAGGGTGCAGACAATGCCCTTTATATCCTCTTTGCCGTGGACTGTCACCCTCTGTGCCGGCATAATGCGCATATCGAGCCCGCCAACGGGAGACGCCTTAACAAAGCCGTCCTTAAAATCTGTAACCACCATACCGACACGGTCAAGGTGAGCATCCAGCATTATATGGGGCTTTTCTTCCTTTTTGCCGAAATGTGCGATAACATTGCCGTTTTTAATGCAGACATCCTCCGTGTACTTTTCAAGGAGTTCCTTGCAGAAAGCCGCTATGCGGCTCTCATCCCCGGATACTCCGTCAATGCCTGCAAGAGTGCAGACAAGTTCTTTCAGATCCATTGTATTTCCTTTCTAACCGCTGAAGCTGTAGGAAAAGGCTCTTCCCTTTTTCCCCGTCCTGCGGAGTATACCGCCTCTGTAAAGGACTGCAAGGGCGGTAGATATCGCCTTTCTCGGAGCATGAGTGATGGCATATACATCCGAGACTGTCATGTCCTCCTGGTGCAGGCAGGGGATGAGCTTTACCCAGTCTCCCGGAGAGGCTATGGTTATCTCATCTATAAGTCTGGTGGGAAATCGGTCAGTGACCGACCCGGTCTTTCCCCGTCCCTTTTTTCCGTTCGGGACCAGCACACGGTATTCATCACAATCGAGAACCATTATCTTAAAGGACAGGTTTTCATCCCTCAGATACTCGGCTATATAGATCATCTCTCTGAAAATGCCCAGAGGAGAGCCTTTCAGGGGCGAGACCCTTGACCTTTCCACAACCCCGTCCTCTGAGATATAAACTATCCTTTTGTTAAGGTACACGGGGAAGACCACCGTAACACGGGTAACGGGCAGAAAAGCCCTCAGCTTTTCGGAAAGCGCCTTGAAATGGGAGGTCTGTATCTCGATTATGCCTGTCTCTCCCACGATGTCGGCAATGAACCGCCCCACAGAGACCTCCTGAGAGGTCTGTTCACTTTCAAAATAGTTTTTCAGAACTGCGTGTACTGAGCCCTCCGACTTTGTGCCTATACCCTTGATCAGCCTTCCGCCCTGCCTTACGAGCTCACACGCCGCATTGAATCTTGTTATGTCCATAAATCACCGCCCTCCGGCTGAGATCAAACAGCGGCTGCATGAGCAGTAGAGAAGGCTATTTGCAGATTAAAGCCGCCTGTGTAGGCATTCACATCTATTACCTCACCCGCAAAGAAAAGCCCCCTGCACAGCTTTGACTCCATTGTTTTGGGGTCTATTTCCCTGACGCTCACGCCACCCGATGTGATTATAGCCTCATCTATGGGGCGAAAGCCTTTTATGTTCAAAGGAAGTCCCTTTATTACCGACAGAAGCGCACGCCTTTGCTCCCTTGTTATGCTATTCGACTTCATTTCTCCGTCAAGTCCCGCAAGCCTTATAACTACGGGGATGAGCGACTTTGGCAGCAGCTTTGACAGGGAATTTCCCAGTTCTCTGTTTGAAAACTCTCCCAGATCCCTGAGTATCCTGTTGTCAAGTGTCTTTTCATCCAGAGCAGGCTTCAGATCTATGGAAAGACGGCACTCTCCCTTTATATGGGCGGAAGCAGACAGCACCAAGGGACCCGACACACCGAAATGAGTAAAGAGCATCTCCCCCTGTTCGCTGTACAGAGTTTTTCCCTTTGTATCAAAAAGAGTGAGCCTTACATTTCTCAGAGAAAGACCCATAGCCTCTTTTACCCAGCTTTCCTTGGTCTCAAGAGGCACAAGGGACGGCTTAGGTCCGATAATGGTGTGCCCTGCCTGTACAGCGAATTTATAGCCGTCTCCCGTAGAGCCTGTTTTGGGATAGCTCATTCCGCCGGTCGCCACTATGACCTTATCTGCAAAGTACTGACTGCCGCCGTGGATCTTGACTCCCTTAACACAGCCGTCCTCTATGATGAGCTCCTTCACACGCTCCCTTATGACCCGGACATTTGCTTCTCTCATTTTCCGCTCAAGAGCCGATACTATATCAGCCGCCTTATCGGAAACAGGAAAAACACGACTGCCTCTCTCTGTTTTCAGCGGCACTCCGCATTCTTCTTCAAAGAAACGCATGGTATCATCCTTGTCGAAGGAATTGTATGAAGAATACATGAACCGTGGATTTACGGGGATATTCAGGAAAAACTCCTCTTTGGTACAGTTATTGCAGAGGTTGCAGCGTCCTTTTCCGGTTATGGAGAGCTTGCGTCCGCTGCGGTCGTTTCTCTCAAAGACAGTGACTTTATGACCGTTTCCTGCCGCAAATATGCTTGCTGCCATGCCTGCGGCACCGGCACCTATAATAATAACATCCATAATCTTTGTCAAAAAGCTCAGATTTTAGAAAATCACCGCCCCACAGGGGACGGTGAATATTTCTTTTTACTTTTTCTTTTTCTTGTTGGATCCTTCCTCTTCCTTGCCTGCGCTGCGCCTGCTCTCAAGCACCACCCACAGGGGAGAAGCCAGGAACAGTGAGGAGTAGGTTCCGATTATAAGACCTACCAGCATGGGGAGAGAGAAGGAAAGTATAGATTCCACGCCTCTCATGGATGCCACCAGAGAAACCACGATCATGGCAAAAATAGTGGTAACGGAGGTATTTATGGATCTTGTGAGAGACTGATTTATACTGAGATCTGTAAGATCCGAGAGAGAAATGCTTCCCTTGTAAAGGGTCTTGTTCTCTCTTATCCTGTCGTAGACAACGATGGTGTCGTTTACGGAGTAACCCAGAATGGTAAGTATAACTGCCATAAAATTGGCGTCTATCTCCATTCCCATTACAACAAAAGCACCGTAGGTGATGATTATATCATGCAAAAGTGCGATTATTGCACACACACCTGCCAGCCATCCGCCGATGTTCCTGAAACGAACAGCGATGTAGATTATCAGCACTATGGCAGAAAGAGCCGCAGCCATAAGGCACTTCTTGAAGAATTCCGAACCGGCGGAAGGGGATACATCCGTAGATTCAAGGAGTTCGATATTGTTTTCTGCGTACTTGGTCTCAAGCGCATCAGTAAGTGCTATCTGCTTTTCTGCCGTAAGACCCGCATTGGATATGAGAGATACCTTGACGGAATTTCTTCCTGTATTGAAATCCGTTCCCGTGGAAACATCAAGGTCAAGACCGCCCAGTGCTTCCTTGGCATCAGCTTCAAACTGTGCGGTGTCAAAGCTGCCGTCGTAAAGGTAAGTGATAAGAGTACCGCCCTTGAACTGGATATCCAGTTTTGCACCGAAAATAAAGGTCGAAAGTATGGAGAAAAGCACCAGAACAATGGAAACAGCAAAGAATATCTTCTTTTTCTCCATTACGGGGATATTGAATTTTGTGTTCCTGTTCACTTTACATCCCCTCCTTTGGATCTATCTGCGGCCTTGGCGCCGTAAAGCCAGGGCTTCTTGAAGATATTGAAGCCGGAGAGGGACATCGTCATGAGCCTTGCGCACAGCACTCCGAAGAACAGGTTGAGAACAGTACCCGTAAGCAGTGTGTAGCCGAAGGAGTAGATAGTACCCGCAGTGGTAGGTCCGAACATGAAGAATGCAAAGCTCAGGACCTTGGCCCATATACTGTCGGAAGTACCGAACGCACCCATAAGGATTATGGCAACGAGCACCATGGTAAGGTTTCCGTCGAGTATGGCGGAGAAGGCTCTTGAATAGCCGTTTGTGAGGGCGCCGTTCAGGGTCTTTCCCGCATTGAGCTCCTCCTTGATCCTCTCTGCGGTGATAACATTGGCATCAACGCCCATACCTACCGCAAGGATTATACCCGCTATACCGGGGATGGTAAGGATGGAGGAATCCCTGAATCCGTAATAGCCGGAAACAAAGGCAAGAGTGCCGGATACCTGACCCACAAGGCAGATAACGGCTATTACTCCGGGCAGCCTGTAAACGAATATCATATAGACTGCGATGGCAATAAATGCGATCACGCCAGCCAGCACCATGGCATCAAGAGCACCTGCGCCCAGTGAGGGAGAAATGGTGGAAAAGCTCGATGTTACCAGCTTGAAGGGGAGAGCACCGGAGTTTATCTGGTCTGCCAGCTTCTTGGAGCTTTCAGCATCAAAGCTGCCTGAAATGGTAGCATTTCCGTCGGTGATGACCGCATTTACTCTCGGAGCGGAGATCATCGTCTGATCCATCCATATGGAAATGGAGCCGTTCTGCTCATAAAGCTTTGCAGTAGCATCGGAAAACTTCTTTGCGCCCTCGGGATTGAGCTTCAGCGCAACTACCCACTCTCCGCCGGATGAATTGTTGTTGTCATAGGCAGCATAAGCCTCCGCAACATCTGAACCCGTCAGTATCACGTTTGAAGCCGTAGTACCTGCGGGCGCACCGTTTTCATCGGTCTCGGAGCCTTCTCTGAAAGAAAGCTCGGCAGTCTCACCCAGCTCCTTTACAGCAGCCTCGGGATCGAAATTTGTCTCGTTTTCCTTCCAGGGAAAACGAACGATTATCCTGTCGGAATTGTAGTCGATATAGGTCTCGTAATCATTGATGGAGAGGTTCACCATTCTCTGTACGATGACCTCCTTGGCAGCGTCCAGCTGTTCCTCGGTAGCGTTTATACCCTCGGGGACGGTAAATGTAACATCCACACCGCCCTTGATGTCTATTCCGAAACGTATGCCGTCCGTGCCCTTGATGATGACCGTCTCATTATCGCCGTAGTAATACTTGAACCCTGCTACGACAGAGACAGCAAAAAGAGCTATCAGGAAAAACACTACAAAGAAGACAGGCTTTGATACCTTCTTCACTTCTCAAACCATTCCTTTCATTTAATCATAAGTACGGCAGGGATGTTTAAAGAGTATTCCCCACAGTACACAATCAAAGATATTATATCATCAATTAAATGCCGTGTCAATAGTAAATTTGATATATTTTTCCCCGACAGGGAAAAAGCTTTTTGACCGTAAAGAGCTTTTTTGCCAAAAAACACAAAATCAAGATTTTGTAAAAAAATATTTACAATTCCACTTGACAAAATCGCCGAAATAGTGTAAAATTATTTTTGTATATTGCAGAAAGTGTGTTCCGAGGACGAATGCTTGCTGTGACACAAATAATTGCGCATTTTGTTTGATAGGATGCGTATTTTGAAAGGAATGTTCTTATGGCTCGTGTTGTTGATGAAAATGCAGTCAAAAAGCGTAATGTAGAGCGTGCTAACAGACAAGGCCCCCTGAAGAAGAGCGCATCCATGTTCGTCTATGTAGTGACGATCGTTCTTGCGGTAGCAGCAAGGCTCTATCAGCTTTACAACAACTTCAATTTCGACACCGGTAAATACATCAACAAGGGCTTTTACACCAATTACCCCCTGTTTGTAATGGCTATCGGGCTTGGTCTAATAGCCTTTGTCCTTATCACGGGCAACGCAAGGGACAAGGTCATCGAGTCGGTGGTACTGGTAAATCCCTGGCGCCTCCGCTATGACAGGCTGGCAAAGAAGCTCCCGGACGGTGCGGGCTACGCCTCCATATTTATGGCAGCCATCACATTTGCAGGCATAGTTGCAGAGCTTTTCACCATCATCACCACAAACCAGAAGGAAAAAGCCGAGCTGGTTGCCACCGGAGTTCTCACACAGGTGCAGGCCAAGGACTACAATCTCCTTCAGGGCTATACCGCAGGCACATTTTTCTCCCACTTTATGATAATCCTTGTAACGCTCACCTTTATTTCTCTCGGTGTGAACATCTTCAAGGAGATCGGCATCACCCACGCAAACTGCGCTGTTCTTTCCACCTACGCCATCTGGCAGCTCATCCATCTTTTCAGGATGCTTATCGGCAACAGCATGGTAGCTCTGAACACCAACAGGCTCTATGAAATGGTATCAAGAATGCTGGCTGTTCTCTTCTTTATGGCAGTTGCAAGAGTGTTCAACGGCATGGAAAAGAAAAACTCCCGTTTCTGGATGTGCTTCCTGGGATATGCCTCCTCCATCACCGCAGCAGTGAGCGTTCTTCCCCGCTATCTTCTCTACCTTTTCCCCGATCCGGACGGAAAGAGAGCCGGTCTTGAGCTCCCCGACATCACAGATGTGGGGATAATCTTCATGGGTATCACCTTTGTAGCTGTTTTCTGGACCTGCTATGTTTACAAGGAGCAGCCTGCCAGCACCGAAGGCAACCGCCGCTGGAACAAGGCTCCTCTTACCGGCAAGTACGAGGAGATGAAGGACATCGAGGACGAAATGGACTTCATTGAAAAGCAGGAACTCAACGATGAGATCGTAGAGGAACCTCCCATCACCACTCACGGCGGTCTTGATGACCTTTGATCCGCAGCCTGTAAATACGATGCCGTCGGCACAGTGCCGACGGCATTTTTTTCACTGCGATCCCGCTGAAACGGATGCTATATGCTCAGCCTAAGGATATGTGCGTTCATTTTAAAACCGTATTTTTCATAGAGTGATACCGCATTGTTCCCGTCGGCTACCTTTACATCTATATCATGGACTCTGTGAGAAGCAAATTTTCCTAATGCCCATTCTATCAGTAAGGAACCGTACCCTGAACCCCTGTATTCCTCAAGGACTACGAGATATTCCAAAACACCGGCGCTTTTTTCGATATTGATCTTGCAGAAGCCAATCATCTTATTATCATCCTCTGCAACTGATATATATGATCTTCCGCCTTCCAGATCATCGGAGAACCGCTGTATAGTCTCACCGACAGGGGATTTGGGATAGCAGCCCCTGAAATTGACAGAGACCCTGTTATGGTGTTCTGCCAGCGCCAGCAGACATTTTTCAAGTTTATGCACCTCATCCGGAGTTATTTCTCTCATATTTACCTCCGCATTATACTGTGATATCATCATTTTAAAAAGAGATCCCGCAGACATCAGCCTGCGGGATATGCTTTACTGTGTTATCTCCTCAAAGAACTGTTCACCCACCGGTACTTCGGATTCCTGAGGCAGCTCCGGCATTTCCTGCTCGTCCATCACTGCTTCAGTGACCTTTTTCTTCTTCTTTTTCTTTGTGGTCTCCTCGGTGATCTCATCACCGTAATCCTCCGGGGCTTCGGTTACTGTTTCTTCGGGCTCCGGCTCTCCGGGATAAAGGATACCCATAAGCTCCGAATCAAATTCGGTAGTGTCCACACTTCTTGTTGCAAAGTCCACATTGAATACGCCCAGCCTGTTCACGCTGCCGTCTCTGCCTATGGCTTCCACTACCACCTTCTGTACATCATTTCCTGTGATGGGTATGGATACCGTGGTAACATATCCCATCTCATCAATGGTCTGTGAACCGGAAAGGTTGCCGTTTACATAGGCTCTGAACTCTGCATGGCCTGAAAGTCCTTCGGGGACTGCAAAGGTGATGTTCAGCTTTGTGGTGGGAGCCACACCGGATGAGTAGGTGATAAGGATATCCTGTCTCGGGTCTACTATCCTGGGATCGCCGTTTTCGTCAAGGGCTGTGATGCTCTGACCTATGACTTCATTCTGAGGGAGCTCACTGTCCTGCTTTTCGCTCTTTACATTGAACCCGTTGGATTCAAGGAGATTAACGGCATCTATAACATCCATGCCCACAACATCGGGCATTACGATATTATACTGCTCGGGACCCATGCTGACATATATCTTGACGGTGGAATTGTACTCCACTTCCTCATTTCTTGCAGGATCCGTAGAAATAACGTGGTTTTCCTGTGAATCACTGTTCTGCATTATGATGTTCGGCTGAAGTCCCGCATCCTTTATCATGGATACTGCGGAATTCACTTCAAGGGTATACACATTCGGAACAATGACCATTCTCGAACCCTTGCTCACCACTACCTTTACCTGTGTACTTCCAACGATCACCGTGGAATTGGGCTTGGGTGACTGGGAAATAATGGTTCCGGAGGGGTACTCTGCTGAATACTGCTGTTCGTCTATCGTTATATCGAAATAGCCTGCATAGGTATTCTTGCATTCGTTGTAGTCAAATCCTACCAGATCGACCATAGGGGCTGTCTGTGTGGGAGTGTCGATGGTATGTATAAGGTTATATGCTATAAATACCACAGCCATGATGATAACCGCCGCAGCTATAGCCGTAAGCGCCACTATGAAATAGGATGTTCCGGAGACTGTTTCGTTCTCGTATTCCCTCTCATCATATTCCTCATCATCATAGTCACGGTGCTTGTGCTGCTGCTTTTTGGCAGGCGAGGGCTTTTTCCTGTGCTCAGCTTCTTCTTCCTTTACGGGCTTGAAAAAGCGTGTGCCCTCCTCATCCTCATCTTCCTCGTCATAGCCTTCGTTTTCAGGCTCATCAAGGGATATATCATACTCAAAGGTGATATCGGGGTTTTTCTTGAATTCCTCTATGTCCTTTATCATTTCCGAAGCGGACTGATAACGCTTGTAGGGATCTCGCTGCATTGCTCTGAGAACAATGTTTTCCAGTCCCTCCGGTATCTCCTCCTTGATGGAGCGCATGGACTTCGGAGATTCCTGCATATGCATCAGAGCTATGGCGATCGGTGTATCACCGTCAAACGGCTTTACTCCCGTCAACATCTCATACATCATGACACCTACGGAGTAGATATCACTGCGTTCGTCTGTCAGCTCTCCTCTTGCCTGTTCCGGGCTTATGTAATGAACGGAGCCTATAGCCTTGTCGGAAATGGTGCGCCCCGATTCCCTCGAAAAGCGGGCTATACCGAAATCCATGACCTTTATGGTGCCGTCCGGGAAAAGCATTATATTCTGAGGCTTTATGTCACGGTGGACTATGCCCCTGTCATGTGCGTGCTGCAGAGCCCTTAGTATCTGCGTTATGAAATACACCGAATCCTTCCACTTCAGCGCACCCTGCTGCTCCAGCAGCTCTTTCAGAGTAATGCCGTCAATGTACTCCATAACGATATACTGTATCTTTTCGGATATGCCCACATCGAATATCTTCACGATGTTCGGGTGATTCAGGACGGCAATCGCCTTTGACTCGTTCCTGAAGCGCCTTACAAACTCATCGTTGTCGGCAAACTCCTTTTTTAGTATCTTTACTGCGACTTCTTTCTTTTCCAGATGATCCGTCGCTTTATACACCTCGGCCATACCGCCGATGCCGATAAGCTCGTTTATCTCATATCGGCCATCCAGCTTTTTACCGATGTATTTGTCCATTTGATTTCACTCCCGAAGGTTCATTTTATAACTACAGCAGTTATGTTGTCTGCACTGTTTTCATCTTCCAGGGCAAGCTGCACAAGTGCCTGTGCGGGATTTGCAACATCCTGTTCCTTGATGAGCCTGAACATCTCGCCCTCATCACAGCTGGTATACAGCCCGTCAGAGCAGAGTATGAGAGATGCACCGTCGGGGAAATTCTTCTCAAAGAAATCCGGCATAACATCCTCATCCACGCCTACTGCCTTGGTGATTATGTTTCGCTTCGGATGGCTCCTCATTTCCTCACGGGTGATATCACCGCTGTCCACCATATCCTGCACCATTGAATGATCCTTGGTGATCTGAGTGATCTCGTGGGTCACAAGGTAAGCTCTGGAATCTCCCACATTGAGCACGAACGCCTTATTGTAGCGTATAAGAGCCGCAACACAGGTAGTGCCCATGCCCTCACACTCCGGGATAGTTTCCCCCAGCTCATATACCACCGCATTTGCAGTGCGCACCGCAGCGATGAGTAGAGATCTCAGCCTTATGGGATCAAGGTCGGCACGGTAGCCCTTCATGACCCTTTCGGTGATTATCTCCACAGATCTGGCACTTGCCTCTCTGCCGGCATTCTGTCCGCCCATACCATCGCAGACTACTGCAAAAACTGCGTCTTCAAGATCGCAGGTAGCGTAGCTGTCCTGATTTTCGCTTCTCTTCTTGCCGATATCGGAATGAGTGAAAACCATCATTGATAAGATCACCTCAATAGTCATTAAAAGTTACTGTAATCCATAAGGATATCTGCCGTTCAGATAGAGAGTATCCGGGCTTTGCGGTCCCTGCGGGATCCGAAACGGCAGGGCTGTATCATATCTCATATTCACGCCTGAGCTGTCCGCAGGCGGCATCTATATCCGAACCCAGGGTGCGCCTTACGGTGGCGTTTATGCCAAGGCTTTCAAGCTGTTTCGCAAAAGCCGCCGCACTTCCTTTTTTCGAGTGATAATCCCTTTCCTTTACAGGGTTCACAGGGATAATATTCACATGGCATATCATGCCATCAAGGAGCTTTGCAAGCCGCTTCGCATCCTCCCTTGAATCGTTTACGCCGTCTATTACCGCATATTCAAAGGATATCCGCCTTCCTGTTGCCTTTGTGTATTCTCTGCAGGCGTCAAGCAGTTCATTTATGTCATAACGGCGGTTTACGGGCATTATTGCGCTTCTTCCCTCGTTTGTGGTATTGTGGAGGGATACCGAAAGCGTAAGTCCCGACCTGAGCTCCGCCAGTTCCTTTATTCTCGGCACTATGCCGCAGGTCGAAAGGGACACATGCCTGAGACTCATGTTTCTTCCCTTTGGGTGGGAAAGTATACCCAGGAACTTCACCACGTTATCGTAATTATCAAGGGGCTCGCCTATGCCCATGAGCACCACGCTGTCTATATGTACACCGCACTCATTTTCAGCCGAATAGATCTGTGTCAGTATCTCGGAAGGGGAGAGATTCCTCTTGAAACCGGCTATGGTAGAGGCACAGAAAGTACACCCCATCTTACAGCCCACCTGAGTGGAAACGCAGATGCTTTTCCCGTGGCGGTAGTCCATTATAACGGTCTCCACATGATTATTGTCGGAAAGCTCGAAGAGGATCTTCCGGGTGCCGTCCTTTTTGGATACCAGCTTTCTAACTGCCTTCGGATAAACTATCTCAAATGAATCCTCCAGCCTGCCCCTTAGCTCCTTGGAAATATCCGTCATTTCTTCAAAGGACTTCACTCTGTCTCCGCAATGGAGCCACTTGAAGATCTGTCCTGCTCTGAAAGGCTTTTCGCCCATTTCCCGAAGTGCCGTTTCCAGTTCCTTAAAACCAAGGGACAAAATATCGATCTTGCTCATTTTCTTCTCATTACAGCTATAAAGAAGCCGTCGCAGCCCTCTCGGAAAATAGTGTTCATAAAGCTGCCCTCCATGGCTCTTATAACATGAGACCTTTCTATGACTCCCGCCTGCGTGAAAGGGATATCCTCCGAAGGCAGGGTCTTTTCATCAAATATATCGTCATATCCGTAAAAATCCGGATGTTCTTTCAGAAATCTCTCTACTATGTCCTCATTTTCGCATCTGCGCACCGTACAGGTAGAGTATACCAGTGTACCGCCGCTTTTCACATACTCCGAAGACGTTTCAAGTATGGAGTACTGAACAGAGGGGAGAGTATCAAAGGAGGAAAGGGGCTTGTAGCGTATCTCCGGCTTATTGTGTATAACGCCGTAGCCGCTGCACGGCACATCACAAAGAACTCTGTCCGCAGCAGGAAACCCTGCGTTCCTGACGGTGCCGTCATTTACCTTTGCCTCTATTACAGACAGTCCAAGCCTCTGTGCGCCTTTTTTTATCAGATCGCAGCGCTTTTCTGTCTTGTCGCAGGAAATGAGCCGCCCTTTGTTTTTCATCTCCACAGCCATGGTAAAGGACTTTCCTCCCGGAGCTGCGCAAATGTCTATAACGGTCTCACCGGGTCCTGCGCCGACCGCAAGAGCACACAGCTGGGATGATATACCCTGAGGATAAATGACGCCCTTTTCCATGGAGCCCTTTCGGAAATCATCTCCGAAGGATTTCAAAAAGGCTATGGGGTCATCCGTCTTTTCACCTTTCAGCATACGCTCATAGGTCTTTCCTTCATCTTTAAGAGTATTGACCCTTACACTGTGATTAACAGAATTGAAGTTGCTGCCCCACAAAAAGGCTTTATCTTCGCCATAATCATTTGCAACGCTCTTTAACAGCTCCAGGGGAACAGAGTTTTCTACCGAAAAGCGACGGAATTTGTCTCCCTCCACAGGCGGGATGCTTTTCCCGTCCCTTATAAAGCTTCTGAGAACGGCATTCACAAGAGATGCGGCAGAGGATTTTTTCAGCGTTCTTACCATATTCACAGACTCACTGACCGCCACATTTTCGGGGGTATCTAAGTACATAAGCTCACATATACCGATCATAAGTGTAAGCCTTACCTCTTTATCGAGCTTCTGCAGAGGCTTATTTATGTAATGACCCAGTATATGTTCAAGGAGGAGCCTTTTTGCTATGACCTTATCCGTCCATTCATGGGCAAATGCCCCTTCATTTCCGCTTTTTGCAAGATTGGAAAAGGCTCCGTCCATTATCCGTGAGCACAGCCTGTAACAATCCTCTCTTGCACTCATAGCTTGTTCCCTCTCAGAAAATCTTCCGTTTTCATGCGTTTACCGCCCACTGCCTGCACTTCTTTGAGGGTAATGCCTTTTTTGTCTCCGCAGGCAATGGTAAAGTCGCTTTTATTCACTACAAGACCGGGCTCCGCATCAAATATCTTTTCGCAGACCGTGCTGCGGTAGACCTTTATGCGCTTTTCTCCCAGCATGAAATAGGCACCGGGATTTGAAGACAGCCCTCTGATGAGATCATGCACCTCCAGGGCGGTCTTGCTGAAATCAATAAGAGCCATGTCCTTAGTTATCATGGGGGCATAGGTGGCAAGGCTTTCATCCTGTGCTTCGGGAACAAGGGTGTCTATATTCTCCAAAGCCTTTACAAGCAGCTTTCCGCCCATTATACCCAGTCTTTCCATCAGCTCATCAAATGTCTCCTCCGGGTCGATGGGGGTGCTCTCCTTTAAAAGCATATCTCCCGTATCCATGCCCTCTGCCATCTGCATAACGGTGATACCCGTTTCCTTTTCTCCGTTTATCAGGCACCGCTGTACAGGAGCTGCGCCTCTGTAAGTGGGCAGTAAAGAGCCGTGTACATTTATGCAGCCGTATTTCGGCAAAGTGAGCAAAGCAGGAGGCAGGATCTTCCCGTAAGCCGCAGCCACTATAACATCAGGGGATAGTTCCTTTAAGACTTTAAGTGACATCTCCGCATCCTCTCCGCTTTTTACGGACAGGGGCTGATAAACGGGTATGCCATTTTCAAGCGCCATGACCTTTACCGGGGGAGGAGTGACTTTATTTCCTCTTCCCTTGGGTCTGTCAGGCTGTGTAAATGCAGCCTGTACATTGTGCCCCGCATCAATGAGAGCCTTCATAGAATGAGCCGCAAAATCCGGCGTCCCCATAAAAACTATGTTCATCTTACTCTGTTCTTTCTTCTTTCTGCCAGCTTTTCCTGCAATTCCTCGGGTTCCACGTATTCGGTGCAGATATCAGTGAAAAGCTGTCCGTCAAGATGAGCCCGTTCATGAGCGGCACACTGGGCTCCAAGACCCGTAAGCCTCATCTCAAAATGCTCTCCGTGCCTGTCCTGTGCTTTCAGTGTCAGGCTCATGGGTCTGTCCACATAACCCCATGTATCGGGAATGGAAAGGCAGCCCTCCAGTATGTGCTGATTGCCCTCGGGATCGCAGATCTCCGGGTTTACAGCCTCCACACGCAGCTCCTCTCCCTCATGCTCGGGATCGGGGATGTGCATGATAAAATAGCGCCTGCAATAGCCTATCTGAGGTGCAGCAAGTCCTACTCCCTCGGCTTTGTCAAGGGTCTCGTGCATATCGTCCAGTATGGTAGCCAGCTTTTCGTCAAACTTTGTGACCTCTCTGCACTTTTTGCGAAGTATGGGGTCAGTGTCGAGATAAATGTTTCTCAGAGCCATTTTCGAGCCTTTCTAAGCTAAGTATCAGGGGATATCACCGTTGATATCCGCATATATGTTTATATCCTTGAATTCCTTGTCCTTCATGGCAGCTATGCGCACACGTCCGAGAAAATCACGGAATCTTCTGTCGTTCTTGCATTTGAGAACTATCTTGAAGCGGTAATGACCGCCAATCTTTTCTATATCACAGGCTGTTGCACGGTAGATCACAAGAGGCAGCTTATCCTTTTCCTCCGCATATGCCTTTCGCAGCATACTTTCAAAAAGAGCCGCACAGCCCTCTGTCTGCTTTTGGGATATGCCCGTAAATCCCACAACGCAGATGTCGCAGAACGGCGGGTAAAGCATAGCCTTCCTGATCTTTATCTCCTGCTCGTAAAATGCCTTGTAATCCTGCGCCGCAGCAAGAGAGATTATGTAGTGATCCGGTTCTGCAGTCTGTATCAGAGCCAGACCCGGCTTCTCGCCTCTGCCGCTCCTCCCGACCACCTGTGTTATAAGCGAAAAGGTGCGCTCATAGGCTCTGAAATCACCGGTGCAAAGAGCCCTGTCTATACCCGTTACCCCTACAAGAGTAACATTGGGGAAATCAAGCCCCTTAGCTATCATCTGGGTGCCCACCATTATGTCATATTCGCCCTTTCTGAAAGCCTCAAAGCTGTTTTCATAGGCAAATCTTGAGTAGGTGGTATCCGCATCCATCCTGAGCACCCGTGCATCGGGGAAAAAAGACTGAATCTCTTCCTCCAGCTTCTGAGTACCTGCTCCGGAAAGAGCCACGGTACTGAGACCGCAGGCAGGGCAAACTCTGTTCAGAGGCTCGGAATGTCCGCACATATGGCACATAAGAAGACGGTTTTTCTTGTGGTATGTAAGACCGACGCTGCAGTTGGGACAGGTAACGGCTGTCTTGCACTCCGTACACCTGGCATAGGTATTGTAGCCCCTGCGGTTCAAAAGTATGATGGACTGCTCGCCCTTTTTTATCCTGTCGTTTACCTCCCGTATAAGCTCATCGCTGAAGCTCCTCATGAGCCCGGCCGTATTCACCAGCTTTGTTCGGGGGATAAAGGCCCTGTATCTTTCGGTAAGCTCAAAGAGCCGTGTATTCTTGTTGAGAGCGCTGTAATAGCTTTCCACGGAAGGCGTCGCCGATGCCATAAGAAGCACGGCACCGTGCCTTGCACACCTGAAGGCGGCCGTTTCCTTCGCACTGTATCTGGGGTTCCTCTCCGATCTGTAGGTGCGCTCTCCCTCTTCGTCCATTATGATAAGACCGATGTTTTCAAGGGGAGAAAATACTGCGCTCCTTGTCCCCACAGCTATCCTTGCCTTTTTGTCCCTCAGCCTGCCGTACTCGGAAGCACGCTGTGACATGGAAAGCCCCGAATGCATCACCGCAACGGTCTCTCCGAAGAGAGCAGTAAAGCGTTGTACCGTCTGGGGAGTAAGGGATATTTCGGGTATCATTACTATGACTGTTTTCCCGAGGCTGAGAGTATACTCTATCAGCTTCGCAAAGACCATGGTCTTTCCGCTTCCCGTAACACCTCTCAGAAGCGCAGAATGGGGGGCACTGTCGCTTATAAGGCTTGCGATGCCCTCATACACTTCGTTCTGCGCCGGGCTGAGCACAACATCATTTGCCTCCGAGGACATATTTTCGGGACCGCCTGCTTCCTTTCTGACCTCATAGCTCAGAACGGCACCCGCAGCAAGCAGCTTTTTTATCACCGACTGGGAGCAGCCCGCAAGATATGAGAGCTCCACCGCCGTAGCTGTTCCCTCTCTCTCAAGCACCTCTGCCGCTTTCTTTTGCATTGGAGTAAGATTTTTTTCCTCCCAGCCGGGAGAAACTCTCAGCATTGTCACCGTCTTGTCGAGTATCTTCTGCCTTGTGCTGTTCCTTTCCTTTACAAATCCGCCCTTTATAAGCTCCGAAAGAGACTTGCTGTCGGAGGAAAGCATAGTCTGCGCTTCTTCCGCATTTTCCGCAGAATGCGCCGATATGTACAGTCTGTACGCTCTTTCGGACACATCCGCCTTGTCGGGCTTCTTTTCAAGAGTGAACTCGCTCGACATTTCCAGACCGAAGGAGGGAGGAACAATCGCACGAAAAGCCTCGTAATAGGTACACATGGTGACATCTTTAAGGTACTTGACGATCTCTGTCTGTTCAGCGGATAAAAAAGGACTTTCATCCACCACCGAATACAGCTCTTTCAGCTGCATCCCCTGTTCTTCCGTGACCTCGCTCCTGCCCAGAACAATGCCGAGCCTGTGCCTGTCACCTGCGCCGAAGGGAACGATGACCCTTTCTCCGCCCTTTATATCCATTCCCAAAGGGATACGATACCCGAAAAGAGTGTCAAAGGAAAAGCTCGTCCTGCTTACTCCCACATCGGCGATGATCATGCTCCGGGATTAACAGAAGGATCCTCAAGTATGGTGAATTTTCCCTTGTAGTATTCGTCAACCGCAGTCCTTACAGGCTTTTCGTACTGCACGGTCTTCATTTCCGCCAGCCTTGCGGTCTCGCTTTTTTCAGCCTGATTTTTTTTCAGCGTTTCATCCGTGATCTCTCTTGCTCTTTTTGCAATTCCCACAACCACACTGTAATAGCTTTCACCGCGTGTTGCAAGATCATTCATAGAGGGTCTGAGCATCATAATCCAAGATCTCCTTACTGTTTTTCGTTAATAATATTATCTATCGTATCCTTCTGACGCTTTACGGTCAGTTTTTCAGCCTGTATAACTCCGAGGAAATCCTCCACAGCTTTTTCAAGATCGTCGTTCACAATGGCATAGTCGTAATTCACAGCCTCGCCAATCTCTCTGCCCGCCTGAGCCACCCGCTCCTCAATGACCTCCTCTGATTCGGTCTTTCTCTTGCAGAGCCTCTGGCGCAGAACATCCACGGAGGGAGGGAGAATGAATATGAGCACCGCATCCGGGCAGGCTTTCTTCACCTTCATGGCACCCTGCACCTCTATTTCAAGGATCACATCTCTGCCCTCTGCCAGCTTTTCTTCCACCGGCGCTCTCGGAGTACCGTAAAGGTTCCCGACAAATTCGGCATATTCAAGCATTTCTCCGTTTCTTGCCATTTCCTCGAATCTCTCTCTGTCAAGGAAGAAATAATTCACGCCGTCTGTCTCACCGGGTCTGGGAGAACGGGTGGTAGCGGAAACGGAATAGCAGAATTCCTTTCTCTTCATGGCAGCTTCAAGTATGGTGCCCTTTCCGCAGCCCGAAGGAGCGGAGACTACTATCAGCAGACCTTTCTTTTTGTTCACTGCGATCCTCCTTCCGCATCTGTTTCCTTTCCGATAAGCTTTTCCGGCGCAAGAGCGGAAAGCACCACATGGTCGGAATCCATGACCAGTACCGAACGTGTTTTCCTGCCGCAGGAGGCATCTATAAGCATACCTCTTTCCCTTGCATCCTGCACGATACGCTTTACGGGAGCAGCCTCCGGGGAGACTACAGCCACGAGCCTGTCGGCAGAAACAGCATTGCCGAAGCCGATATGTAAAATATTCATTCTATATTCTGTATCTGTTCTCTAATTTTTTCTATCTCACTTTTGAGATCCACCACGAGCTTCGTGACCGAAACATCCTGCGCCTTGGAGCCTATGGTATTAGCTTCTCTGTTGAATTCCTGTATGAGAAAATCCGCTTTGCGGCCGATCGGCTCATTTGAGTCCAGCATATCCACAAGCTGCCTTATATGGCTCTTCAGCCTTACCGTTTCCTCCGCCGTAGCCACCTTATCCGCAAATACGGCAGCTTCCGTCACCAGACGGCTCTCATCTATATCATCCTGGGCAAGGACTTCACAGAGCTTTGCATAAAGCCTGCTGCGGTAGTTTTCCACCGTGCGGGGGGATATCTCCTCGATCTGCGCCACAAGGCGGTCTATAACATCCAGCCTTTCCAGCACATCATCCCGCAGCCGCCTGCCCTCTCTTTCTCTCATCGAAACAAAGGTAGCCAGTGCCTCATCAGCAACTCCCTTTACATCCTCCCAGATCTGCTCTTCATTTTCGGGAGCCTTCGTTATGAGGAAAATATCGGGGAGCCTCATTATATGGGAAAGAGTTATGTCATCTGTAAGTCCAAGCTCCTTGTTTGCCTTTCTCAGCGCCTCCAGATAGCCTTTTGCAATTTCCGTATTTGCGGAAATAAGGGTGTCTCTCGCCTCCGTAAGGTTGATGATGACACTTATCTCCACCTTGCCCCTTGCAACTCTTGCGTTGGAATAGCCTTTCAGCTTTTCTTCAAGAAAGGCGCAGCTTCTGGGCACTCTTGCGGAAAATTCATAGTATCTGTGGTTTACGGAACGCACCTCAACGGTGATATCACGCCCGTTTACGATCCTCTGAGCCCTGCCAAAGCCCGTCATGCTTCTGACCATTTCAAGCCCTCCCATTATGCCGTGCTTTTTACACACACAACTAATATGAGTATATCACAAAGTGCTTTGTTTTTCAAGCATTTAAGCGATATTTTTACATATTTGTGCATAATGACGAATATTTTCGAACCAAATATCGGCTCCTCTCCAAAAAAGACTGCCCGCAGACAGTTTCCTGCCTGCGGGAAAACATCAATCCACAGAAGTTACGGTGTAATCCTTGTCCTCAACAGCTTTTTTCAGAGCCTCATCCGTCACCCTGTCCGATACATCCACGATCGCCGTACCTTTCTCATGGCTGACTTCGGCGCTGTTCACGCCATCAACGGCTTCAAGAGCCTTCTTCACCGTAGCCTCGCAGTGGGCGCACATCATGCCTTCGATAGTGAGTGTCTTTGTCATTTTCTTTTCCTCCTTGGGTAATATATCCAAAAAAGCCGTGTCACTGACTTTTTTTCCGCTTTCCTTATCCCTTCTGCCGTCATGCACATCAAGGAGATTGAGCCTCAGTGCATTTGTCACTACAAAGAAACTGGAAAGGCTCATGGCAGCCGCACCTATCATGGGGCTGAGAGTGATGCCTAAAGGTACGAATACTCCCGCTGCAAGAGGTATGCCCAGTACATTGTAGAAAAACGCCCAGAAAAGGTTTTGCCTGATATTTCTCATAACGCCTCTGGACAGGCGGATAGCTGCGGGCACATCGGCGGGGGAGCTTTTCATGAGAACCGTGTCTGCTGCTTCTATCGCCACATCAGTCCCGGCTCCTATGGCAATCCCCGTATCCGCTCTTGCAAGTGCAGGAGCGTCGTTTATACCGTCGCCCACCATGGACACGGGAGCTGTCTTCATAAGAGAGGATACCACTTTTTCCTTTCCGTCCGGCAGAACTCCCGCAATGACCCTGTCAACTCCTGCCTTTGTGCCTATCGCCTTTGCAGTGTTTTCGTTATCGCCTGTAAGGAGCACGGTTCTGATGCCGAGCCTTGAAAGGGACTTCACAGCTTCGGGAGCATCGTCTCTTATTGTATCCGCACAGCCGATCAATCCCAACAGCTTTGTGTCAAGCACAAAGAACAGGGGAGTAGCGCCCTCCTTTGACATCCTCTCCGCCTCACTGTCAAGTGAGGCATCCGCCGTAAGCTCAAAAGACTTTTTGGCATTTACGCCGTAAACTACCTTGCCCTCCGTCTTCCCGCTTATACCGTGACCGGGAAGCGCCTTCACATCATCAATGGGAACGCCTTCGACCCCGCCCTCAAAATACGCTGCAACTGCCTTTCCCAAAGGATGTTCAGACATTTTTTCCAGAGAATAGGCATATCTTACCAGTTCCTGCTTTTCCACTCCTTCTGCGGGATCGATGTCTGTTACCTCCGGATCGCCCTTTGTAATGGTGCCTGTCTTGTCGAATATGACTATACGGGTCTTGCCGCAGTTTTCAAGAGCCTCCGCATTTTTGAAGAGTATACCGTTCCTGGCTCCCACACCGCTGCCCACCATTATGGCAACAGGTGTTGCCAGCCCCAGCGCACACGGGCAGCTTATGACCAGAACGGATATGCCCCTTGCAAGAGCATAGCCCACAGTCTGGCCAAGTATCAGCCACACTGCCACAGTTACCAGTGCTATCCCGATAACTGTCGGAACAAATATCCCCGACACCTTGTCAGCCATGCGTGCCACAGGAGCCTTTGATGCGGACGCATCGCTGACCATGCGGATGACCTTTGAGAAGGAGGTATCCTCTCCTACGGATGTAGCCTTGCAGCGGATGTAGCCCGTGCTGTTCACCGTTGCCGCATAGACCTTGTCTCCAACAGACTTGTCTGCGGGTATGCTCTCACCTGTGAGCGCCGATTCATCCACCGCACAGCTCCCGGATAATATGACCCCGTCAACCGGGACCGCCTCTCCCGGACGCACCGCAAATTCATCCCCTGTCACAACATCCTCTGCGGGGATCTGGAGCTCCTTCCCGTTTCTTATGACTGTTGCCATTTTTGGGGACATTTCAAGCAGCGCTTTCAGAGCATTGGTGGTCTTGCCCTTTGAATAGGCTTCAAGAGTTTTGCCCACGGTTATGAGAGTAAGGATGGTACCGGCAGATTCAAAGTAGAATTCATCCATCAGCCGTGATACTGCCTCATAGTCGCCCTTTGCTCCGCTTACCGTCATCATGAAAAGGGAGACCGTGCTGTACACGAAAGCCGCACCTGCGCCCATTGCCACAAGAGTATCCATATTCGGTGCCCCGTGAAGAACGCTTTTTGCTCCGCTGACAAAGAATTTCTGGTTTATCACCATTATCACAGCGGAAAGCAGCAGCTCCGCCAATCCCATCCCCACATGGTTCCCCTCAAGAAATGAGGGCAGGGGAAAGCCGAACATCATGTGTCCCATGGAAATATACATCAGCACTGCAAGGAAAACGACAGAAAATGCCAGCCTTTTCAGCATTTTCCCTGTTTCGCTGTCGGCGGTATCCCCCGAAGGTGCCGCTGTTTTCTTTGCACCCTCCGCAGAGGCGCCGTAGCCCGCAGCCTCCACAGCTTTTATCACTGCCTCCGGAGGCGCACTGCCCTCTACCTGCATCGAGTTGGTCAGCAGGTTCACACTGCAGGCGGAAACTCCTTCAACTCCGGATACCGCCTTTTCTACTCTTGCACTGCACGCCGCACAGGACATTCCCGTAACATTGTATCTCGTCATTTCAAAGCCTTTCCAAGACAAAAAAGTTTAACTGTGTTAATTATATACCATTTTACTACACTTTGTCAAGCGGTCCGCATCTTCTTTCAGCGGTATATTTCTTTTATATGGGGTACCGCTCTGATGCATGGGCTGTTTTTCACAGCATAATACAGCAAAAGCTCCTGTCCGCAAAGGACAGGAGCAGGGTATTCATCAGTCTTTGAATAGCTTTGTAGGATCGTAGCGCCTTACGGAAGCCTGATTTGTCACAAAATTCTGTTCCGAGAGCCAGCTTTCCACCAGCTTGTCGTATTCTTCTTCCTTCATCTCAAACAGCAGGGAGGACTTTGCAGACTGGAAATAGTCTTCCTTCTCCTCAATATCCAGCTTTACCACAAGATAATAGTGCTCGCTGTCCTCGGATTCGATTATCTTGGTGTCACCCACCTTCATCTCATCAAAAACAGCCTTCACCACAGCTTCGGAGGGATATGTGGTCTTACGGTCTATCACCTGGTCGTTTGATGCGAAGTCAGGATGAGCGCTCAGCAGCTCCTCGGTAGTCTGAGGCTCGCCGGCTGCGGCATCCGCTGCGGATGCTGCTGTCGTCTCCTCTATCGTCTCCGCTTCCGTCGCAGCAGTGACCGCTGCAGTTTCTTCGGCAGCGGGAGCTTCCTCGGCCTGAACGGAAGTCTCCGCAGTCTCTGCTGCGGTCTCAGCCACCTGAGTTTCAGAAGCAGGCTCCTCAACGGGGGCTTCTGTCTCTACACTGACGGTAGTCTCAGCAGCGGGCTCGTCCTGTGCGCTCTCCTCCGGCACCTCCACGAGCTGAAGACCGTCCTGCTCGTCAAGAACGCTGCCCTCTGCGGGAGCTGTCTCCGCTGCCGTCAGTGCAGCCTCTTCAGCAGCCTTCGCCTCTGCTTCGGCGACCAGAGCCTTATGATAATCATCATATTCTATGGCAAGCTTTGTGAAATCCTCTCCGTTCTTGTAGCGCTGAGCATAATCCTCAGCCATAGCCATTATCTCGGACTTGCCCTCGGATTTGAGGAGATTTCCCTCTCCGTCCTTCAGTTCCATATCTATGTAATCGAATCTTACATAGTTATCCAGCATATACTGCTTTATCTCGCTCTCGGGGACAGCCTTTTCGCCGCCCTCGCCGTAGATCTTTTCAAACAGCTTGCTGCGCTTTTCATCGTTAAGATAAACAGACTTGTAGGAATCCTGACTGATACCCAGTGAAGAAAGATATTCACCGCCGTATTCCCACATATAGTCCATATAGCTCTGTGCTGCCGTAAGCTCTGCTTCTGTGAGCTCAAGGGAGTTTTCGCCGAATTTCTTTTCCACAACGGCGTATTCTCTCATCTGTCTGACAGCCTCATCTATGACCCACTGCTTAACGCTTTTACCGTCTATTGACTGAGCGTAGAATTCCTTGGAGGAGGTCTGAACCGTCTCAGCGGGAGCATCGCCTTCCACAGCGGGTGCATTCTGCTCGTCTATCTTGCTTTTTGCATCATAGTATGCGCTTTGCAGGAAGTAGATGTAAATACCCGCAGGGATATCCTGTCCGTCGGCTGTACCGCCAGTCCTTGAAGTAGCACCGCAGCCCGCAAGGGATGAGAGCATTGCCGCTGACATAAACAGCGCACCGGCTTTTTTTGCATCAAAAAACATATCAACAGTCCTTTTATGTAATAATATCCGCCTCAAACGGCAGTATCTGAATAATGGCAAAAATGCGCAACTATCAGTATATCACATAAAATACGGTTTGTCTACAATAAAATCCACCTTTTAAAAATTTTAGGTCAAAATGGTGAATATCCACCTCGGACTCTTTTCAAAATTGTAGGATTTGATAAAACATCCCCACCTTTTTCAAGGTGGGGATACATTCTCAGTCAAGAGACTTTTCCACAGCCTTTATGACTGTCCTCAGCGCTTTCAGCCTTGCATAGTGCTTGTCGTTGGATTCGAGCACATACCAGGGCGCAAAGGTTGTGGAAGTCTTTTTAAGCATCTCATTCACCGCAATTTCATAGCTGTCCCACTTTTCACGGTTGCGCCAGTCCTCATCGGTTATCTTCCACTGCTTTTCGGGAGTATTCTGCCTTTCTGTAAAGCGTGCCAGCTGGGTATCCTTGTCTATCTGTACCCAGAACTTCACAATGACCGCTCCCCAGTCATAAAGTTCCTTTTCAAACTCGTTTATCTCATTGTAGGCCCGCTGCCAGTCATTTTCGGAGCAGAAGCCCTCCAGCCTTTCCACCATCACCCTGCCGTACCATGTACGATCGAAAACAGCGATATGTCCGTCCTTGGGGAGCCTTTTCCAGAAACGCCACAGATAGTGCCTTGCTTTCTCCGCAGGCTCGGGACTTGCGATGGGATGCACCTCATAGCCTCTCGGATCCAGTGCTGCCGCAAGCCTTTTGATGTTTCCGCCCTTTCCTGCCGCATCCCAGCCCTCATAAGCGATGATGACGGGCTTCTTTTTCAGATACAGCTCGTTGTGGAGCTCACCGAGCCTTTTCTGGAGCTCATCCAGTTCTCGCCTGTATTCCTCGTCGCTCACGCTCTTGTCGAGAGATATCTCCGACAAAAGGGGCATCTGCTTTAGCGGGAAGGTGTTTTGCAGCAGGGGAGCAGACTGCTTCAGACCCTTGTTTTTCAGTGCGGTGTCTATGCTTGCCAGGAGTATCTCCGTCATCTGCAGCTCAGCCCATTTTTTGCTGGAGCCGTCGATAAAGTACCACGGAGCCACGAACTGATTGGTCGCATCTATATACTCATCAAAGACATCCATGCACTTTTCATAGTGCCTGTTCTGCCACCTGTCTGCCTCGGAAACTCGCCATGCGGTCACCTTGTCCTCTTCAAGTGCCTTCAGGCGCTTTTTCTGGGTCTTTTCATCTATGTGGAAGAAAAACTTCACCACAAGGTAGCCGTTGTCGTTGAGCTGCCTTTCAAAACGCTTTATGCTGGTGATATGATCCTTGTATTCCTTTTCTCCCATGTCGCCCCTCAGGTAGCGGGAAGTCACATCGCCCATCCAGCTGCCGTCAAAAAAGGCGAATTTCCCCTGTGCGGGTATACGGATAAAATAACGGTAGAGAAAAGGTCTTCTCTTTTCATCCGCCGTAGGCTCCGAAAGGGTCTCGCACTTGAAAAAGCGGGGATCCATGTTCTTTATCACCCTGCCCAGCACACTTCCCTTTCCTGCGGCTCCCCAGCCGTCCAGCACCACCAGTACAGGCAGGGAATTCTCCTTTACCTGCATCTGTCTTACCGCCAGTTCATTCCTTGCCTTTTCCAGCCTTTCGGCAATGACATCGTCATCGGGTCTTTCTTCTTTTATCCATTCCTTCAGCATAAAAGCACCGCCTTTCTTCAACATAATAAAACACTTTCGGAAGAGTTCCGCTCCTCCGCATCGCTGTGACCGTCATCCTACGGGCACATCATCCGGCAGGACCCTGTTTATTGGATCATAGTCAAGATGAGCTTTTTTCGCCTGTATGTGCTGATACCTGCGGGGTATGTTATATTCCCTGCCGTTTCTGATGAGCCTTGCTCCGGTCTGATGATAGGAAAAGGACACGCCGTATTCCACACACTGGCTCTGCAGATCCTGCACCCATGAAAAGTCGCAGGTTCTTGCCATGGGACCCGATTCACCGCCTGCGCTCACGCTTTCTATGAGCCCGTCCCTGAGGTAAGGGCGAAGATCCACAGGGGACAGCATCGGCTCCACCATAACAGATCGGTGCAAAAGAGGCAGCTCCAGATATATGGGCAGGCGTTTATCCGCAGCCCGCTGATCTTCACAGGTAACGGCTATGGTGATATGAGAACACCTGTCGGTACCGTCTGCGGGGAGATGCTCCAATATCCTTTCCGGTCTCTTTGTTATCATAAAAAACGTGCAGTCCTGCCTTTCCAGCATCATATCCCATGCTTCGCCTCTCCACACGTCCGCATCCCTGTGAAAGAAATCCGAAGAAAAGCAGGTGAAGATACGGGAGCCGCAGGGCACTTTGTACATCCCCTTATACTCACCCGTCCGGAGGCGCTTTACCGGAAGACCAAAGCTCTGCGTCCTGCTCACGGCAGCAGGATCCCTGCCCACCGACTCGAAACGGCGGTACATATAACAGTGCCTGCACCCCTCGGAAACTTTTGTGCAGCCGCACCACGGGTTCCATGTAATAGTTTCGGGAGGACGGGGGTCGCTTTCGGACACACGGGGGAAAAATCCAAGCTGTTCAGCCATCATGGGCTCCTTATCGTTAAGGACGGTCTCACAGAAGCAATCTGAGCTTTTCGGGGAGTATACGCATATACACCTTGTTCGTCCTGCCTATTACCTCACCGTCCGTGTGTACCCAGCACAGTGTATCGGATCTTATTATGACCCTGTCTGTTCGATCCATAAAGATGCCCTTTGAGCCGGTATGCTTTCCCATATATGCCTTTGGCAGCACGCCCAGGAACGCAAGCTTTGAGATACCGCTGCCAACGCATACATCAAGCAGACCGTCGTCGATGTCCGCATCGGGGCAGAAGGCAAAGCCTCCCCCCTCGCAGGTATGGTTCATGACTATGGCGCAAAGGCATTTCTTATAGCACCTTGTCCCTTTCCTGTCTGTGATGTACAGAGTAGCAGGCTCCGAAGAGTAGCACACCTTTACCGCACCTATAAGATATATGAGCTTTCCGAGCCCTATCCTGTTGAGTATGCTCTTGAATCCCGAACGGTTGACATATTCACAGGTGGCAGCCCCGAAACCCATATCACTGCTGACATTGAAGCGCCTTATTATCTTTTTCCCGCCCTCAAAGAAGGTCAGCTCCCCCACATCGGATGTGCGCTTTACCTTACAGTCCAGCATTTCTGCAAAAAGTTGCTTCTTGCCGGAGGGTAGATCCATATCACGCCCTATGTCGCTGCCTGTGCCGCAGGGAACAAATCCGAAGAGAGTATTCTCAAAGTCGGAAATGCCGTTCACCGCTTCGTTTACAGAGCCGTCGCCCCCTATGACTATCACGGCGCTTTTTTCGCCCCTTCCGCTTATCCTGCTGCATATGCCTTTTATGCTTTCGTGAGGAGTTGAACGGTGTACTCTGTACTCGCAGCCCTTTTTCTTTATGACGGGCTCCAGTTCCTCCCACAGGCTCCATGCCTTTCCCGATGCTCCGTTCGGATTTACTACTATATTTATGACCATGCAAGAACACTCCCGGTCTGTTTTCCTTTTTAAAAGGAAGATCTAAACTTGTATATATGATTTTAGCATATTTTTTTGTGAAAATCAACAGAAAACATATAATTTATCCGCAAATCATATACAGTATTCAATTTCCTTTATGTGATAAATTAAATTTAATCATAGCTTTTCACCGCACTTTGTGCAAAATAGATAAATTTTTCTTGTTTTATTGACAATAAAAACCATCTGTGGTATACTTGTATTTATCACAAACACAACTGTATTTACAGTACGGACTTGAAGCCCGTACTGTAGTATTTTTTGTTTTCACGAAAAGAGGGTGATAATATGTCCGACGAGGATCTTCTTCTTGTGCGGCGCAGCGTGCTGCCCGACGTGGTGCTGAAGGTACTTGAAGCCAAAAGGCTGCTGGCTGTGGGAGACGAAAAGAGCCACACCGCCGTGTGCAGAAGGGTAGGCATTTCAAGGAGCGCCTTCTACAAATACAAGGACTGCGTTTTCTCCTATGAAAAGGAAAGAAAGCCGGACATACTCTCTATATACGCAGTGCTGAAAGACGAACCGGGAGTTCTTTCTTCCCTTTTGTCCGTAATACATTCACAGGGCGCCAATGTGATGACTCTCAACCAGTCCGTGCCTGTGAACGGTGCTGCGGCAGTTACTCTCACCCTTAAATTCACCGAATACGACAGCGGACATATCACAGAGCAGCTGTCGGAAGTACCGGGTGTGGTAGAGCTTAAAATAATAATGTAGGAAAAGTCATTATAATAAATGAGGTGTATTTATGTCAAAGTTTGCAGTAATGGGTCACGGAGTGGTGGGCTCGGGAACGGTGGAACTGTTCCTCAAAAACAAGGAAAGGATAAACTCCCGTCAGGGCACAGACCTTGAACTGGGATATATCCTTGATATAAGGGACTTTCCCGGTCTGCCCTATTCGGACAGATTCACAAAGGATATAAACGATATCCTGAACGATGACGATGTGACCGTTGTGGCAGAGGTCATGGGCGGCGTGAACCCGGCTTTCGACTTTGTAAAGAAATGCCTTGAAAGAGGAAAGAGCGTGTGCACCTCAAACAAGGAGCTGGTGGCAAAAAAGGGTGCTGAGCTCATAGCACTGGCAAAAGCCCACAACTGCAACTTCCTCTTTGAGGCTTCCACAGGCGGTGCCATCCCTCTTATAAGACCACTGCACAAAGATCTGGCAGGAAATGAGATAACTGCGGTGGAGGGCATACTGAACGGCACCACCAACTACATCCTCACTCAGATGATAGAACACTCCACCCCCTTTGAAAAGGCACTTTCGGATGCACAGGCAAAGGGCTATGCCGAAAAGGATCCAACGGCGGATGTGGAGGGGCACGACGCCTGCAGAAAGATCTGCATCATCTCCTCCCTCGTATACGGAAAGCACGTTTACCCCGACAGTGTCCACACAGAGGGCATCACAAAGATAACCGCAGCCGATGCCGCCTATGCAAAGGCAAACGGCTATGCCGTAAAGCTCATAGGCTCCGTCAAAAAGCTCGACGACGGCAGGATCTTCCCCCTTGTGGCACCCCGCTTCGTACCATTCTCAAATCAGCTTGCTTTTGTAAACGATGTTTTCAACGGCGTTATGGTCTACGGAAACGGCTTTGATGAGGTCATGTTCTACGGAAAGGGCGCAGGAAAGCTGCCAACCGCAAGCGCAGTTCTGGGCGATGTTATAGAATGTGCCGAAACAAAGGGCACCATCCTCTCCGCCACATGGGAGGACAGCACCGACGACAGCTTCATTGCAGATTACAGGGATCAGAAGGTGCGTATGTACATAAGGCTCATAGGTGTGACAGAGAGCGAAGCATCAAAAGCATTCCCGGGTGCCGAGTTCCTGAAGGGCGCAAAGGACGGGGAGACCGCCTTTATCACAGCCGAGGAAAAGGAATCGGCAATAAACGACAGGCTTGAAGCCTTTGACGGCTTTGTTGCAGGCAAGATAAGAGTTCTTTGATAAAAACGGAAGGGATAGAAAAATGGAAACAAAGGTAGTAAAATTCGGAGGAAGCTCCCTGGCAAGCGCCGAGCAGTTCAAGAAAGTGGCTGCCATAGTACTGGCTGAGCCTGCAAGGCGTTTTGTGGTAGCAAGCGCACCCGGCAAAAGGTTCTCCGGAGACACAAAGGTAACGGATATGCTCTACGGCTGCTACGAAAAGGCAGCAAAGGGCGAAGAGTTCGACAAGGAATTTGAGTGCATAGAGAAAAGGTTCACCGACATAATCGAGGGACTGGGGCTGGAGCTTTCTCTTGAAAAGGAATTTACACGGATCAAGGATGCTTTTGCCCACATGGCGGGACGTGACTATGCAGCTAGCAGGGGAGAATACCTTAACTCAAAGATACTTGCGGCTTATCTGAACTTTGAATTTGTGGATCCTGCGGGATATATCAAATTCGACGAAACAGGCGCCTTCGATCTTGATACCACAAGGGAAAAGCTGGGAGAAAGGCTCTCCAAGACCGAAAAGGCTGTTATACCCGGCTTCTACGGCTCCATGCCCAACGATACCATCAAGACCTTTTCAAGAGGCGGCTCCGATATAACCGGTTCCATTGTCGCAAATGCGGTAGATGCAGTCATCTACGAAAACTGGACCGATGTTTCGGGCTTCCTGGTGGCAAACCCCACCATAGTAGACAATCCCGTTCCCATAACCACCATCACCTACAAGGAACTCAGAGAGCTTGCCTACATGGGTGCGGGCGTTCTCCACGAGGATGCTATTTTCCCTGTCCGCAGAGCGGGCATCCCCATAAACATCAGAAATACCAATTCCCCCGAGGATGAGGGCACTTTTATCGTATCGGAGACCGCCCAGACCTCTCAGTACACGATCACGGGAATTGCAGGAAAGAAGGGGCTTTCCGTCATCCAGATAGAAAAGGACATGATGAACTCCGAAATAGGATTCGGGAAGAATGTCCTGCGTGCCCTTGAAAAGAACAACCTTTCCTTTGAGCATATGCCCTCCGGCATCGACACCATGAGCGTAATAGTTTCGTCCGATGCACTTATAGGAAAGGAAAAGTCTGTCCTTGACGAGATAAACTTCCGCTGTCATCCCGACAAACTGGAGATAGAGAACAACCTTGCTCTCATCGCCGTTGTGGGAAGGGGCATGAGAAAGGCAAGAGGTACGGCGGGAAGGCTGTTTTCAGCCCTTGCCCATGCACGCATCAATGTCAAGATGATAGATCAGGGCTCCTCCGAGCTCAATATCATTGTCGGTGTGGAGGAAGAAGATTTCGAGGCAGCCATAAGGGCTATCTATGATATGTTCGTTCTTTCCGTATAAAGCAAGCTTGAATTTTTGATTAGATTGGTGTAGATAATGGATAATTTAAATGAGCTTTACAAGGCTTATATCGATGAAAACAAGATAGACCCCAAATACTACGAGAGCTATAATGTAAAAAGGGGACTGAGAAACCCCGACGGCTCCGGTGTTCTTGCGGGGGTCACCAAGATTTGCAACGTTCACGGTTATGTGCTCAACGAAGGTGAGAAAAGCCCCGATGAGGGCAGGCTCATTTTCAGGGGATACAGCATAAACGACCTTGTGGATGCTGTGGTAAAGGAAGGGCGCTTCGGCTATGAAGAGATAGCCTATCTTCTCCTTTGCGGAAAGCTGCCCACCACCGAGCAGCTCTCCAAGTTCAGAGATCTGCTCGATGAGCGCAGGGAGCTGCCGGACGGCTTTTTTGAGGATATGATACTCAAAGCCCCCTCAAAAAACATAATGAACAAGCTGGCACGTTCAGTCCTCTCCCTGTATTCCTACGACGACGACCCTGACACCGTGACCGTAGAGCACGAAGTGGAGACCGCACTTTCCATAATCTCAAAGATGCCCGTATTCATGGTAAATGCCTACTTTGTCAAGCAAAGGTACTTTGAGAACAGCTCTCTCATAATGCACCCCATCATAAAGGGACTTTCCACCTCTCAGCTCATACTCTCCCTTCTCAGGCCAGACAGACAATACACCGACGAAGAGGCAAAGCTCCTTGACATCATGCTCATGCTCCATGCGGAGCACGGCGGCGGAAACAACTCCACCTTTACCTGCCGTGTGCTCTCATCCTCGGGCACCGACCCCTATTCCGCCTACTCCGCTGCCATAGGCTCCCTCAAGGGGCCTCGTCACGGCGGTGCCAACCACAAGGTACTGCAGATGCACAAAGAGATAATGGCAAATTTGGAGGACTGGGAAAACGAAGACGAAGTAGCAGCCTACCTCACAAAGATACTCCAAAAGGAAGCAGGTGACGGCTCAGGCCTGATATACGGCATGGGTCATGCTGTTTACACCCTTTCCGATCCCAGAGCAGTCATACTCAAGCAAAATGCCCGCAAAATGGCGGAGGGCTCCGAGTTCGAGCCGGAATTCAGGCTCCTTCAGACCATTGAGAAGTTGACTCCCGAGCTTATGCGCACCGTCAAGGGCTCCGACAAGCAAATGTGTGCAAATGTGGATATGTATTCGGGCTTTGTTTACAAGATGCTGGGCATCCCCGAGGATCTTTACACGCCGCTGTTTGCAGTTTCAAGAATGGCAGGCTGGTGTGCTCACCGCTTTGAGGAATGCACCACCGGCAAGAGGATAATCCGCCCCGCATACAAGAGCATACTCAGATCCAAGGAATATGTGGAGATAGACAAAAGGATACAATGAACATACTTCAGTTTGAAAGGACCGCAGAGCTGTTCTCGGGATACGGGCTCTGTCTGACCGAAGAACAGTACGGTCTCATGGACACCTACATCGGGATGCTCCTTGAAACGAACCGCAGCATGAACCTGACCCGCATTACGGAGCCGGAAGAAATTACCTGCAAGCACCTGCTGGACAGTGCCATGCTGCTCCGGTATGTACAGATGCCCGACACCGCCGCAGATGTGGGGACAGGTGCGGGCTTTCCGGGAACGGTGCTGAAGATCATGAGTCCCTCCACGGAAATGACGCTTATAGACAGCCTCAACAAGCGCATTTCATTTCTGAAGGAAGTGAGTGCTGCCACTCTGCCTATGAACTGTGTACATATGAGGGCAGAGGAGGCAGGACGAAAAATGCGTGAGAGCTTCGGTCTTTGTACCGCAAGGGCTGTGGCTGCGTTCGATGTTCTCTGTGAATACTGCCTTCCTCTCACTCATACAGGCGGCATATTTGCAGCCTACAAGGGACCGGGTGAGGAGATCGACACCTCTGTTCCGAAGATATTTGGCGGTGAGACCGAAAACATCTTTGAATACTCCCTGCCGGACGGTGAAAAAAGGAGGCTCATAATAGTGAGAAAAGTGTCTCCCTGTGACCTGAAATACCCGAGGCGGCGGATAAAATGAGGGTAGTTCCTTTTCTGCCGTGTCACACAGAATATGCAGCTAAAGCCGAAGAACTGCTTTTTCCCGATCCGTGGAGCAGAGACGGCATAGAAAACGAGCTTGAAAAGGCATCCTCTGTGTCACTGGCGGTAATTGACGACGAGGGACATTTTGCGGGATATCTATTTGCATCGGATGAGGACTGTGTTTACATAGAAAAGATAGGGGTGCTGCCGGAGTACCGCAGAAAGGGCTGCGGCACCGCTCTGATAGATGCCCTGTGCAGCAGGTGCCCGCAGGATGCGGTGCTTGATGTCAGGGTATCAAACACATCCGCCATTGCATTTTACGAAAGGCTGGGCTTTGAACGCCTTGCACTTCGCAAGAGGTTTTATTCGTCCCCAGCCGAGGACGGATACACCTATATCAGAAGGAAAGATCAAAATGGATAAACTGATACTGGGGATAGAAAGCTCCTGTGACGAAACGGCTGCGGCAGTTTCGGTAAACGGGCGGAAGATCCTTTCCAACATCGTTTATTCCCAGATAGACGAGCACAAAAAATACGGGGGAGTGGTACCGGAGATAGCATCACGGCGCCACTGTGAAAACATACTTACCACCGTAAGGGAAGCACTGAACAGTGCGGGAGCGGGTCTTTCCGACCTGGACGGCATAGCAGTCACCTACGCTCCCGGTCTTATAGGCGCTCTGCTTGTGGGCACCTCTTTTGCAAAGGGGCTGTCAATGGCAGCCTCCCTGCCACTTATACCCGTCCACCATATAGCAGGGCACATAGCATCAAATTACATCGCCCATGAGGATCTGGAGCCGCCCTTCCTGTGTCTTGTGGCAAGCGGCGGTCATACCATGATAGCAAAAGTCACCGACTACACGCATTTTGAGATCCTGGGCACCACAAGGGACGATGCAGCGGGGGAAGCATTTGACAAATGCGCAAGGGTACTGGGATACCCCTATCCCGGAGGAGTGCATATAGACAGGGCAGCCTCACGGGGAGACAGCACCCTGTACAAGCTGCCCACACCTCATCTTTCAGGAAATGAACTGGACTTTTCCTTTTCGGGTCTGAAAACTGCCGTTATCAACCTTGTCCATAATGCGGAGCAAAAGGGTGAGACCATAGACGGTGACAGCCTTGCGGCAGCCTTTCAGAAAACAGCATCGGATTATCTGACAGAAAAGGCCATGACTGCCGCAGAGCTGACAGGTGCAAAAAAGCTGGCTCTTGCGGGCGGCGTTTCCGCCAACAGCGGTGTAAGGAGCGCACTTGAAAAAGCCTGTGCCGAAAGGAACATCTCGCTTTATATGCCGCCTCTTTCTCTGTGCGGAGACAACGGTGCCATGATAGCCTGTCAGGGCTACTACGAGCTGATGGCGGGAAACACCGCAGGAGAGGATCTTAACGCTATTGCCACACTGCCCTTGGGCTCATGATGCATGAAAGGATATACTATGACAAACAAAACAGCACTTCTGCTCTCTCTTCTCATTCTGCTGCCGTCCTTTTCCGGATGCGCAGGCTCCGGCAATGCTCCCGCTGAGACTGCTGCGGCGCAGGTACAAACAGAGACAGAGAGCTCCGTTATTCAGGAGGATGCTCCCTTTTACGAGAAAGTCCTTCCCATGGGACGCACCTACACAGATGAGAGCGGCACTGTCTGGATGGCTCTGTCAGGCAGCGGCATGGCATTTGATGTGACGGGAAAAAGCCTGAAAATAAAGCTGGCGGGAGATTCGGGCGCACTTGTGGGGCAGGACGGCACAAAGGCAAGAGTTGCAGTCTACCTTGACGGAGAACGTGTTATTGACGAAATGGTGGACAGGCGTGAAAAGGAGCTGACCGTCTTTGAGGGAGACACCGAACGCACTGCCGAGGTAAGGGTGGTAAAGCTGTCGGAATCGACTAATTCTGTCTGCGGAGTATCTGCCGTTGAGACAGACGGCAGCATAAAGCCTGCCGCCGAAAAAGCCCTCAAAATGGAATTCATAGGGGATTCCATCACCTGCGGCTACGGTGTGGACGACCCGGAGCACAAGCTCACATTCAAGACCGACACGGAGGACTGCACAAAGACCTATGCCTATAAGACCGCAGAAGCTCTTGATGCGGATGTGAGCCTTGTCTCCTACTCGGGATACGGCATCTGTTCAGGCTACACCACAAACGGCAAGCAGAACACCAACCAGCTGGTCCCGACTTACTACGACAAATTCGGCTTTTCCTACACCTCCTTCGGCTTTGAGAAAAAGGCTGATACCATTGAATGGGATCATTCAAAGTTCGAGCCGGATGTGATCGTCATAAACCTGGGCACCAACGATGCCAGCTGGGCCGGGAGCAATGAGGAGAACCAGGCTGTCTATATCTCAATGTACGATGAATTTGTCCGCCATGTGAGGGAGGTACACCCCGACAGCTATATCATCTGCTCCCTGGGCATAATGGGCAATCAGCTTTATCCCTGCATCGAGAGCATGGTGGAGGCTTACAGGAAGGATACCGGGGATGAAAGGATATCCGCCTTTATGTTCGACGTACAGGATGTGAATGCAGACGGCTATGCCACCGACTGGCACCCTACGGAGGCCACCCACGAAAAAGCTGCTAAGAAGCTGACAGACTATATAAGGGAACTGGGCTTGGCAAAATAGCAAATAGGCAGATCGTTTTTTGTGCAAGCCTACAAAGATTTGTTATCAAATTGTAATCTTTGAGTGAGCTTTCTTATCAAAGGGCTTTAAACTGCCATGTCCCGTCCCCCGGACTTCTTTCATTCTTTCGTGTGCAAAATAAAAAAACACTTTACAAACACTATATCTTGTGGTAGAATAGTTCTTGCACCACAAGATATAGTGTTTGCCGTTATGACCGACAGCTTTTTGAAATATACAGAATAAAAGCTTATCACGGCTCACTTGTCTTAATTTAAGGGAGGAATAATCATGCAGGTAAATGTTACAGGGGGTACACTTCCCAAAGAAGAGATCGATATGTATGTAAAGAGAGCCGAGGAGCTCCATCCCGGCACCACTTGCATAGATATTGCCGTTGACGGCGAATATGTGGATATAGATTATCATATCCTTCCCTTTGACAGGATCAGAAGGATCACCGGCTACCTTGTAGGCACCCTTGACCGCTTCAACGATGCGAAGCGTTCAGAGGTAGGGGACAGGGTAAAGCACGGCATAAGCGCCTGATCTTCGTTGGATATGGTATTTTCGGGAGGAGAGCTTTTCTCCTCCCTTTTGCTTATAAAAATATTTTGTCTATCTCTTGAAAAAAAGGATCATATGTGATAGAATAGTATAAACATTAACGTTTTTGAGAGGTGTTATTATGACTCTTGACCAGCTTGAGGCCATGATGAAGATCGTCACCGTGGTCTTTTCCTTCCTGTTCGGCATCACCATAGGCAGCTTCCTCAATGTCTGCATTCTGAGACTGCCGAAAGGAGAATCACTTATCACCAACAATTCCCACTGTATGACCTGCGGCACGGAGATCAAAAGGTACGACCTAATCCCCGTTTTCAGCTGGCTGATCCTTAAAGGCAGATGCAGGGCATGCGGTGCGAAAATATCCCCGAGATATATGCTGGTAGAGGCTTTGACCGGCTTTTTGTTTGTTGGAGTGTTCCTCAGGTACAATTTTGAGATCTACGGTCTCTATCCCGTAATGCTCTGCCTCTTTATATGCGGTCTTATAGTTCTTTGCTTCCAGGATATAGACAACAGGGAAATGGTAGTGGGCGTACTGGTCTATACTGCACTCATAGCCGCTGCCACCCAAATAATGGCACTCACCAACAGATATCTTGCCTTCCCTGAGATACTCCTTCCGGAAACAGACCTTAAAGACGGCATCATAGGTATGTTTTGCGTGAGCCTTGTCATACTGCTGTTCGGCTTTGTTATAACCCCCCTCTTTTACAACAGCTTTGCGGATCCCGACAGAAAGGAACTGAAGGATGCCAAAAAAGCACTGAAAGGGCTTTCCCAGGGCAGCAGTGACTACAAAAAGACCGCTGACAAAATAGCGGCTCTGGAAAAAACCGTAAAGGAAAAGGAGCCTGTTTTCGGCTTTGGCATGGGTGATGTTGTCCTTATGGCGGCAGGCGGTCTCATGCTGGGCACAAAGGCTGTCATCACCGCATTCTTCATCGCCGTGATACTTGGTGCGGTGTACGGAGTCTACAAGAAGATAGTTTCGGATGAGGGAGAGAATGCCTTTGCCTTCGGACCTTTCCTTATCATAGGTCTTGTGACCACAGCCTTTATAAACGGCGCAGTTATCAACTTCTACCTTGAAAACATGATGTACAGGTAATGCTTTGGCTGTCTTATACTGATCTCTGACCGATGTATAGACAAGAAACAAGCCGCAGATGCTTGAATATAAGGGATTTGAGGCTTGGAGATCGTCTATACATCGAGGAAGAATCAGTATTTTTCCCCGCTGTACCCGCAGCGGGGATCATCATATGCCTATCCATATTCGCATAATTTTATTTATGCGAAATTAAAATCCCTTGACATTATCCTCTTTAGATGATAAAATCATACTTATAGCAAATGATCCAAACGATCCGTGAAAGAGAGGACTATATATATGAAACTCAGCGTTAAGGAGCTTTACGGGGAAAAATACGAGTCACAGGCAGCTCTGCGCATAAGAACGGCTGTGGATGCCTTTTCAAGGCAGTACGGAAGCACCGACGGAATAAGGGTCTTTTCAGCCCCCGGCCGCACCGAGGTAGGCGGGAACCACACAGACCATAACAGGGGAAAGGTACTGGCTGCTGCCATAGACCTTGATGTTATAGCTGTTGTGCGTCCCGAAAAGGAAAACATCGTCAGGGTAAAGTCCCTGGGCTTTCCCGAGGATGTGGTGGACCTTTCCGACCTTAGTGTGAAGGAAGAAGAGAAAAACACCTCTGCCGCCCTTATAAGGGGAGTGGCAGCAGGCTTCAAGGAAAAAGGCTTCAATGTCTGCGGCTTTACAGCCTATACCACATCCGCAGTATTAAAAGGCAGCGGACTCTCATCCTCTGCTGCTTTTGAAGTGCTTATAGGCACTGTCTTTTCAGGTCTTGCAAATGAGGAAAAGGCTGATGCCGTAGAGATAGCCAAGATAGCTCAGTATGCGGAAAACGTCTACTTCGGAAAGCCCTCCGGTCTTATGGATCAGATGGCATCTTCCGTGGGGGGATTCATCACCATTGACTTTAAGGACACAGGAAAGCCTGTGGTGGAGTCCGTTCCCTTTGATATTTCCGGATACGACCTCTGTATAGTGGACACCAAGGCAGACCACGCCGACCTTACCCCGGACTATGCAGCAATACCGACGGAAATGAAGGCTGTAGCTCAGGCTTTGGGCGGCAGAGAGCTCAGAGATGTGAGCAAAGAGGACATTTACCGCAGCCTTTCAGAGCTGCGCCGGAGCTGCGGCGACAGAGCCGTTGCAAGAGCATTCCATTTCTTTGATGAGAACGAGCGTGTCACCGGGCAGGCTGAAGCTCTCCGAAACGGAGATATACAGGGATTTTTCGATCTTGTGAACGAAAGCGGCAGAAGCTCCTTTGAGTACCTGCAAAATGTTTATACCACCAAGGACCCTGCTCATCAGGCAATGGTCATCGCCCTCTACGCTGCCAAGGACATACTGGGAGGCGACGGAGCCGCAAGGGTACACGGAGGCGGCTTTGCAGGCACCATACAGGCATTTGTCCCGAAGGCAAAGACCGAGGAGTTCAGCCGCAGGATGGAAGAGATATTCGGAAAAGGGAGCTGCATCGGCCTTAACATAAGGTCTGCCGGCGGCACCGAGATCATACTTTAAATGTCAAGACCTTTGTCATGGGCGGCTGCCCTCGCTGCACTTCTCCTTTGCTCCTGCGGCAGCACGGAGGATATGCCCCTCCCGCCGGGGGTGACATCTCCCGAAAGCGAAAGTGCTGCGGAGGAAAAGCCCTCTGCAGATGATGAATACCTTCCTGCATACTGCCGCTTCTTCGATGATGCCACTTTGCGGGTGTACAGACAGATGCGCCTCTCCTTCGGGGCAGAAGCGAGGATATCCTCACCAATGGAGGGTATGAACACGGATAAGCTCTTTGCCGTGGCGGAGTACGACCCTCTGATGTCAAATGTGGGCTCTATAAAAGCGGCTGACAGCGGTATGACTGCCGTGGCAGAATATATACTCCCTCATGAGGAATATATAAAGGATCTGTCCGCTGCCTATTCCGTATGTGATAAGCTCATAGCGCAGACTGCGGATATGACAGACTTTGAGAAGTTGTGTTTTTTCCACGACACCATCATGAAAGAGGCTCATGTTTCGGAATACGGGCAAAAGGTGCATTTTGCCTACGGCTGCCTTGAGGAAGGGAATGCCAACAGGGGCGGCTACGCCCGTGCCTTTGCCCTTCTCTGCCTGCGCAGCGGCATAGACTGCGTATGTGTGGAAGGTGCAGCCTACGGCACAGGGGAGGAGAGGGTCTGGAACAAGGTACTTCTGGACGGCACCTGGTACAATGCCGATGTTGCCGAAGATGACCTTGAAGGCCTTTCCCACAGGTATTTCCTCATTTCCGACGAAAAGCTGTCGGCGGTGTATTTTCAGTCCGATACAGGGCTTTCTCTGCCCGCAGATGATGACAGCCTCGATTACTACAAGCTGACGGATGCCTATGCCTCGAAAAGGATAGAATATGAAAACGCTTTCAGGCATCTGGGTGAAAAAGCAGTGGAAAGGGGAGAGGATTCCTTTGAGATAAAGTTCTCCTCCCCGGAGGTCGTCGAGAATTATGTTAACAACAAGGAGCTCATGCGGGAGCTTATGTGGGATGTGAACTTCAACTCAGGAGAGCTGACCATCACCCACGATTACACAAATTACGAGTTTGACGAGAACGAAAAAGAACCTGTAGTAAGGTTCCACAAGTAGATACGCTTATATCAAGATATTTCTCACAAAAACAGCATAGTTATCAAGTCCCGATATATGCAAATAGCTACTTGAAAAATTAAGCTGAAAGTGTTAAAATATACTATATGTGTGTAAACAATATCTTTATTGATTTAATATGCTAAATAGTTTTTGTGAGGTGCTTTACCACCCATGAGCAAATACCTTGAAAAGTTCAAAAAGATACCGTCGGAAAAATGGGCAAAAATAGCAGTTCTGCTCATGCTCTGGGATATCTTCGCCATACATTCATCATATTTCCTGGCTCTGTGGTTCAGATTCGATTGCAGCTTCCAGGCCATTTCTCCAAAGTATTTATTTCAGTATTTCCACTCCATAACGATCTACTCTCTTGCTGCTGTACTGGTCTTCTGGATCTTCAGACTTTACAGCAGTGTGTGGAGATATGCGGGAGTTGATGAACTGATACGCTGTATACTGGCGTCGGCTGTCACATCCGTCGGATATGCCATGTGCAGACTGTTCTATTTCCACACCATGCCCCGTTCCTACCATGTTTTCGGAGCCATCATACAGATGGCTATGATCATAGGCATTCGTTTCCTTTACAGATTCGCTCTTTCTTTCAGGTACAAATACCTGAAAAGCAGGGAAAACGAAGAAAAGGTAATGATAATCGGTGCAGGCTCTGCGGGACAGATGCTCGTCAGGGATATGAAACAGTCATCAATGACCGGAGCAAAGCCTGTCTGTCTCATAGATGATGACCCTGCAAAGCAGGGAAGGTACATAGAAGAAGTCCCCGTAGTGGGCGGAAGGGATGATATACTCAGCGCCGCAGAGCAGTACGGCATAGACAAGATCTTTCTTGCGATCCCCAGTGAATCTGCGGAAGTAAAGCGTGACATCCTCAATATATGCAGCGAGAGCGGCTGCAAGCTCATGCAGCTCCCGGGTATGTATCAGTTCGTGCTGGGACAGGTGAGCGTGAGCTCCATGAAGAATGTTTCCGTGGAGGATCTGCTGGGGCGTGAGCCCATAAAAGCGGATATGAGAGAGGTATTCGAGTTCATAAACGACAAGGTGGTACTGGTCACCGGCGGAGGCGGCAGCATAGGCTCCGAGCTTTGCAGGCAGATAGCCGCACATAACCCGAAAAAGCTCATCATTTTCGATGTGTATGAGAACAACGCCTACTCTATACAGCTAGAACTGAGGGAAAAATACCCGGCTCTCGATCTTGAGACCCTTATAGGCTCAGTAAGGGACAGCCGAAGGATATTCCAGGTATTCAAGGAGTACAGGCCCCAGATAGTCTACCATGCCGCAGCACACAAGCACGTTCCCCTCATGGAGGACAGCCCCTGCGAGGCAGTAAAGAACAACGCAATAGGCACCTACAAGACAGCCTATGCCGCCATGGTGAACGGCTGTGAGCGCTTTGTGCTCATAAGCACCGACAAGGCGGTAAACCCCACCAACATCATGGGTGCATCAAAGCGCCTCTGCGAAATGATAATACAGAGCTTTGATGAAAAGATCAAGGCAGGCATGGCAAAGGACATCCCTCAGCTCTTTACGCACTCCGGTCTTGAAAATGCGGACAAGGACGGCACGGGACAGGTATTCAGGGATATAAAGACAGAGTTTGTGGCTGTAAGGTTCGGAAATGTTCTGGGCTCAAACGGTTCTGTGATCCCCATTTTCAAAAAGCAGATAGAATCAGGCGGCCCCGTTACCGTGACCCATCCCGATATAATCCGCTATTTTATGACCATACCCGAAGCAGTGAACCTTGTTATGCTGGCAGGCACCTACGCCAAGGGCGGTGAGATCTTCGTGCTGGACATGGGCAGCCCCGTAAAGATCGCAGACCTTGCCAGGAACCTTATAAGGCTCAGCGGCTACAAGCCCGATGTGGACATAAAGATCGAATACACGGGACTTCGCCCCGGCGAAAAGCTGTATGAAGAAAAGCTGATGTCGGAGGAGGGTCTTAAAAAGACCGAAAACGACCTTATACACATCGGTTCGCACATTCCCTTTGATGTGGATCATTTCCTTGGAGAGCTGGAACAGCTCATGAGCGTTGCTTACTCCAACAGCAAGGACATAACGAGCTTTGTGGAAAGCATTGTTACCACCTATCACCCCGAAAAGGGCGCAAAGGTATCATGATCGAAATGGCCGCATGAACTGCGGTCATTTTTTAAAGTACGGCAGGCCGGAGATGCAAAAAAGAGCGCCGGTTGTCAGATCCGGCGCTCCCGTAGGGAACATACTGTTCCTTCCTCGATGTATAGACGATCTCCATGCCTCAGATCCCTTATATTCAAGCATTTGCGGCTTGTTTCCTGTCTATACCTCGGTCAGAGTTCAGTATCATATGTTCTTGTCGTAGAATTCCAGAAAGCGTGCAAACAGCTCCTCGTCCAGCATATGGCTGTACCTGTATCTGTCAAGGTTCTTGTGCATATAGTCTGCCTTGTCTTTGGCAAAGCGCTCAGTGTCGGTCTTGTAGTCGTAGTCCAGAGTAGCGAGCCATTCATCAAAGCCGCTGTTGAATTCATTCAGGTAGGAAGTATCATCAAATACATGATTATGGCCCCTGTCCTCAAAACGGATGAATGTAAAGCGGGGATCGTCCTGATAGCTTTCAAGGTACTTGTCAAGACCGTACTCTATGCCGATAACATCATCATCAGCACTGTGAACGCACATAACGGCAGCACTGCTTGCCTTAAAGCCGTCAAGAGCGGTGTTTGAAGCATATTTGCCGTAGTTTATGTATTCATGGAGCCTTACAAAGGGAGTCATGGCATAGATAAAATCACCTGCCTGACTTTTTCCTCCCGACTCAAACATAGCGTAGGACGCAAAGGGACCCGAACACTCAACTACTGCCTTAACCTCGGGATGAAAGGTCAGCACGCTTGAAGCACAGTAACCGCCCCAGCTGTGACCGAAAAGGCATATGGGAAGATCGGGGAAATTCCCGCTTTCCTCCACAAAGGTGATAGCCCTGTCGAGGTCTATGACACCCTGAGGAATGCCTCCCACGCCGTCTCCTTCGCTTTCATCGCAGCCTGTGACATCGTATCCGAATACATAATAGCCGCTGCGGGCAAAATAATCGGCTACATTCATATAGGAATTGTGTCCGCCTCCGCCAAAGCCGTGAGCCATTACGATAATGCCCTTCTGATCCTCACCTGCGCTGTACATATAGCCCGTGAGCATCTGACCCTTATCGGAGGGGAACTCATACTTTGTTCGGCTCAGACCCTCAAAATCATCCGTACTCAGCATCAAAGGCTCATAGCTGTTGAAACGGGGGCCGAAGTTTTCCGTGTAGATGCCTGCGCACAAAAAATAAAATCCCACTGTCAGCACCAGAAGCACCGCAAACAGGATGATAAAGAAAACTTTCAGCTTTGATCTTTTTTTCATCTCATTCTCTCCCTGTGTGTTTATTGTCCCGAGACACATACATCATAACACAGCAACAAGGCAAATAAAATACTTTTAATCAAACTCTAATACAGTTTCGGCAGTTTTCATAACACCGAAACAGCATAAAGGAAACATATTTATGTGATATTACAAAGCATAATTCTGATCCTTCCCCTGTACACAGACCGTGTAGGATCCTCAGACACCGTATATCAAAGCCTTTGCGGATCCCATACACAGTCTTGCACCGGCGGCAGGTCAGACAAATTTATTATGACATCATAACCTATTTACTGACATTATAAAAAGAGGGGATCTTAAATGACACTTCAGCAGCTAAAGTATATCCTGACCATTTCTTCCACAGGCTCCATGAACAAAGCAGCCGAGCAACTCTATGTTTCGCAGCCTTCCCTGACATCCTCCGTACAAGAGCTTGAAAAGGAGATCGGCATCAAGATCTTCAACCGTGGAGGCAGGGGAGTTACACTGACAAACGACGGTGTTGAATTTGTACAGTATGCGAAGCAGGTGGTGGTACAGTTTGATGTCCTTTCCGAAAAATACATCTTCAAGCCTAATATCAAAAAGAAATTCGGTGTTTCCACACAGCACTATTCCTTTGCGGTAAAGGCATTCGTGGAAATGGTAAAGGACTTTGACACCGCAGAATATGAGTTTGCCATCAGAGAGACAAAGACTGCCGAGGTCATAAACGATGTGGCAACTCTCCGAAGTGAGATAGGTATCATCTATTTCAACGACTTCAACCGAAAGTCCCTGACAAAGCTGCTGCACTCGAACGGACTGGAATTCACCACACTTACCAGGTGCTACCCCTTTGTCTATCTGTGGAAGGGGCACCCTCTTGCCAAAAACGAAAAGATCAGCTTTGAGGAACTGGAGCCCTATCCCTGCCTTTCCTTTGAGCAGGGTGACAACAGCACCTTCTACCTTGCGGAGGAGATACTCAGCACATCAGACTATCCCAGGACCATAAAGGCAAACGACCGTGCCACCATGCTGAACCTTATGATAGGTCTGAACGGCTACACACTTTGTTCGGGAATAATCTGCGAAGAGCTCAACGGCAGCGACTACATCGCCGTTCCGTTTGAAGACCCTACGGGTGATACCATGGAGATAGGCTACATAAAGCTGAAAAATGTTATGCTGAGCCCCATGGGAGAGATCTATATAGAAGAAATAAAGAATTACCTTAATATCAATTAAATAATTATATCATTAATTATATCATTCTCATTAATACTGATTTCTGACCGATGTATAGACAAGAAACAAGCCTCAAATGCTTGAATATAAGGGATTTGAGGCTTGGAGATCGTCTATACATCGAGGAAGAATTAGTATATGGACTGCGAAAACGCCGTATTTTTCGGCGTTTTTTGCTCAAATCTTTATATTTTTTGCGGATATCCACAAAAGCATTTGATTTTTACAGCCTGATATTGTAGAATATGTTTAAAGCAATTTAGCGACACATTTGCTCACAAAGGGAGAATTTCCATGAACATCAAAGCCATAGCAGAACTTATCATTGGAGCCATAGTCCTTACAGGCTGCGGAGGTGCAGCGAACTCTGCCGCACAGGAAACATCGGCGCCCAAAGCAGCAGAAACTGCGGCACAGACCACCGCTTCACAGACAGTATCGGAGGAAGCCGCTCCCAAGGAAAGAGACATAGACCCCACCAAGCCTGTGATAGCCCTCACATTTGATGACGGTCCCAACACCAAGGTAACGCCCAGAGTTCTGGACACCCTTGAAAAGTACGATGCGGTGGGTACATTTTTCCTCATAGGGAACAATATAAACGACGAAAGCGCCGAGCAGGCACGCAGAGCCTATGAGATGGGCTGCGAGATAGGGAGCCACTCTCTCACCCACTCCTATATGGATAAAATGACCGCAGAGGAGATAGAGGCAGAGATCACCGAGACCAACAAGCGCATAAAGGATGCCGTCGGTGTGGAGCCTGTCTTTTTCAGACCTCCTTACATAGCTGTAAGTCCCACCATGTACCAGACCATAGATATGCCGTTTATATGCGGATTCGGCTGTAATGACTGGGTCGCCACCACCACAAAGGAAGAACGCATAGACGGCGTTCTGAACTCTGCCCAGGATGGTGCCATAATCCTTCTTCATGACTTTGACTCAAATTACCCCACTGCATTTGCCCTTGATACCATAATCCCCGAACTGCAGGATCAGGGCTATCAGCTTGTGACTGTCTCCGAGCTTTTTGAAGCAAAGGGGAAGGATCCTCACAGTGCAGCCTACAAAAACCAGGTGATATCACTGGTCAAATAACATCAGACATTCCCATACAGCGATCATGCCCCCGGACAGACCGGGGGCAATTAGTTTATATGGGTTTATATGGCTGAGAGGACACTGTTATCTCCTGCGTATGTACCTGCTTTTCTTTCAAGTATATATACCTTTCCCTGTGTCCCGTCGATCCTTATCCTGTCTCCGCTCTCAAGCTGTGAGGCTGCGCTCTGACAGCTCACCACAGCGGGTATGCCCAGTTCTCTTGCCACTATGACCGCATGGGAAAGGGGAGCGCCGATGTCAGTCACCAGCCCGGATATTCTGGGGAAAACCTTTACCCAGCCGATGTTTGCGGCAGGCACGACCAGTATCTCTCCCTGTTCTATGGTCTCCGCCTCATCTATGCTGCCGAGTACCCTTGCGACCCCCTCACACTGACCCACCGCACCTGCAATGCCGCAGATGACATCGGTGCTTTCGCTGCCTCCGCTCTCTCCGAAACGGTAATATCCGCCGGTTCTACCGCTTGCCGTCCACTCATCCACGGTGAACCTGCCGATAACGGTGTTGGGGAAGTTGGGATAGGAGCACTGTTTTTCATATGTTCCTCTGCGCTTTTCCACAAAGGAAAGACAGCTTTCATCGCCCTTTAGGAGCTTCGACACTTCGTCTATATAGAGCATGAAGATATCTTCTCCGAGACCTGTCAGCTCTCCAGCCTTTTTAAGGTATTCCCTTATCATACAGAAAAAGCGCAGCGCATCGCTCCTGATGAGCTCTCTTCCGTAAACAGCTTCCGAATACTTTTTCAGCAGCTTCCTCATTTCCGCAGAATGAGCAGGATACCTGCTGTCAAATTCCTTCAAAGCCGCTCTGTGCCTTTTCTCCTGTGCGGATTTCATTTCCTTCGGGTCAATGGACGAGCTCCTGTATTCTTCTATCGCATTTTCCGGAAAAGCAGGGTCCTCATAGGGGTAGGGGAGAGCAAGCTCCATCTCATTGGCGTGTCTGTGACCGTAGCGCCTGATGTATTCCTCCCTGCTCATTCGTCCTTCCGCTACATCCTCTATGGCAAGAAGAGGGCCAAGGCTTTCTATACGGCCGTTTTCGGAGCAGTCCGAAAGGAGCCTGTCAGTAAGATCGGAGCCGCATATCTTTTCGAGCTTCTCTCTTGTGGTAAACAGCGGCTTTACCGAAAGCCCCGTCATGATAACGGACAGTGTGCCGTTCATAAAGGGGACGCACCTGTTTTCCCAGAGCTCCGAAAGCTGTTTCCTGCTTTTTGCAGCGTGTATCATTTCAATTATCTCAAAGCTTTTTTCGGTTATGTGACCCTTTATGTTCCTGCTGCTGTACTCCTTTACCTTTTTGGAGGTAAAGCTGCTTTTTATTACATTCATCACAGATCTGCCTATTATCTTTTTGTCAAATCTGTATACGGGGATGTCAAGACCGTCAGGTATGCCCCCGGCTATCTCCTTGATAAGGGAAAAGGCTTTTTTCTTGCTCACACCCAGCGACATTATCATCGAGCACACACCGCTTATGTTCAGATAGAGCTGTCCGCAGATATTTGATATAAGTGGGATACCTATGGTCTCACAGATGTTTCTGAGCATTGAATAAGTAACGGGGGACACGGGGCGCAGGAATATCTCGCCCACATTGGTCTTTGAGAGCAGAAACTCACCCTCCAGGGAATCGTTTATGTCAAAGCTGTCAAGGTCGTTTTTAAAGAGAGTGGTGATGGGTCTGCACTGGAGCAGGTACAGCTTTTTGCGGGCTATGCAGAATTCTATATCCACAGGCATATCTGATGAGAGCTTCAAAGCGTATTTGAGCAGCTTTCCGGTGTAGGGCTCCATTTCCTCACTGCCGGTGAAGGCGGCAGTCAGGGCATCTATGGTGAATCCACCGTCCATCCTCTCACCTGAGACCAGACCCTCACCGTCTCCGTACACAAAGCTGCCCTTCATGACGCTCCTGTTGGCGGTTACGGGATCAGCCGTGAACAGCACACCTGCCATCTCCGCCCTGATAAATTCCTGTATGACCACCGCAGTCCTTCCACGCTCCGTATTCCTTTCAGAGGCATAGACCGCTGCCCTTTCATTATCAGCGGAACGCACCACCCGAAGAACGGCATCAAGGATATCGCAGGTCTTCACATCTGTCACCGTGTCATAGGCTCCGGCAAAGGAATTGTCCTTTCCGTCCTCAGCAGCCGCAGAGGAACGGACAGCATATGTGACCGAAGGATCCAGCTTTTTGACAAGGGCGTTGAGTTCCGCAAGCGCCCCCTTTTTTATTCCGCCCTTTTCAAAAGCATTTGATGTGATAACAAAGCCTGCGGGGACAGGCAGGTGCATATTTATCATCCTGCCCAGACTTTCTGCCTTTCCCCCTGCATCTTTTCCCGCCTTTGCCGCATCTTTAAGAGAGTAAATATACATAGCTATTCCCCCAGAAAACGATCCACATTTTCATTTATATACCTTTTCAGAATACTGTCATCACTAAGGTCTATCCCGCAAATGTCATGGAGCTCGTCCTTTCTCAGAACTGCCAGCTCATGCAGGCTTGAAAGCTCAAAAGCTATGAGCCGGCATTCTCCCTCTGTTTTTTTACCCTTAAAATGCTCCTCAATAAAGCGGACACTTCCTCTTTCCCCGTTTATACTGCGGTTTATGAGTATATATTTCGTAAGTGCTTTGCAGTAGGAGTAATTTTCAAGCATCAGCTTCATGGAGCGGAAGTGTATCTCCTTCAGCTTTTCCTTTGGCGGTATGCCGTCTTCAAGGATCTTTGAAAAACCCGGATCCTTTTCGGCAGCCTCCCTCTGCAGCTTTGAAAAGACCTCAAAGATAAGTCCCTCTCTGGAACCGAAGAAATAATTTATCATGGCAAGGTTCACATTTGCCTCTTTGGTGATGGCACGGGCTGTGACAAGTGAAGGGTCGTCACAATGGGTCATCAGTCTTTCAGCTGCGTCTATAAGTGCTTGCCTTGTTTTGTCTGCATCTCTTTTCATAACCCACCTCATAATTAAACGCGTTTAATTAAACACAGTATACACTATATTTTTCGGTCTGTCAAGAGCAAAACCCAAACTATTTTTGCTTTACAAAACAATAATCTTTCGTTTTTTGCTGATTTTTTGTAAGATATAGACAAATCCATACAGAAATGCTATAATCAAGGCAGCGATGTTCCATGCCTGCAAACGGCAACCAATACAAATTCTTCCTCGATGTATAGACAATCTCCAAGCCTCAGATCCCTTATATCCAAGCATTTGCGGCTTGTTTCTTGTCTATACATCGGTCAGAAATCAGTATAACACTTGATATCACCCTTGCCGCTGCTTTTATGAAAGCAGAGCTTTGTATCATCCAAACAACTTTACAGACTTCATTATCCCGACAACACAAAGGAGCGATAGCATGAGACTTGGTATTTCTTCACCTCTTTCCCACTCTTCACCGGAGGAATGGGCAGAAAAGCAGACAGATCTTGGCTGCACTGCCGTGGTTTTTCCTCTTTCCTGCAATGACAGCGAGGAAAAGATAAAAGCGTACAAAAAGGCGGCAGACGAAAAAGGGCTTATGATAGCGGAAGTGGGCATATGGCGCAACGCCCTTTCCTCCGATCCCGACGAAAGGAAAAGGAACATAGATCACTCAGTAGGTCAGCTAAAGCTGGCAGACAGCCTCGGAGCACGCTGCGCAGTCAATGTGGCAGGGTCGAGAGGAAAGCGGTGGGACGGAGGATACAGGGACAATTTTTCGGATGAGGTCTTTGAGCTTACCGTAAAAACTGTCCGTGAGATAATAGACAGGGCTGAGATAACGAACACCTATTTCACTCTGGAGCCTATGCCGTGGATGATTCCCACGGGTCCGGAAGAATATCTGAAGCTGATAGAGGCGGTGAACAGGGAGCGTTTTGCAGTCCACCTTGACATCATCAACATGATAAATTCGGCAGACAGGTATTTTTCCCCGGAAAAGTTCACAGACAGGTGCGTATCCCTGCTCGGAGACAGGATAAGGAGCTGTCACATAAAGGATGTGCATCTGAAAGAGGAGTTCACTCTGCAGCTTGAAGAATGTGCGCCGGGCATGGGAGAATTCCCCCTCAGACACTATGCGGAAGCTCTTGACAAAGCAGACTGTGAAATGCCTGTGATACTGGAGCACCTTGATTCGGACGAAGAATACATCACATACTTTAACTACCTGAAGGAGGAACTCAATGGACTATACAAGATCATCCGATGCCAATAAGATAAACGAAAGGTACATGGACAGCATACTTATAGAAGAAAGGCTTATCGGCTCCGTTGCAGCAGATACATCGGTAAAGCTGTTTGGCACAACATTCTCAATGCCGGTCATGACACCTGCCTTTTCACACATCGGCAAACTTCACGGCAGAGAGATGACGGGTCTTGAAGAGTATTCCGCAGCAGCCAGGAAGCTCGGTATACTGAATTTCATCGGTATGACCGAGAACGATATGTTTCAAAAGATCGCAGAAACAGGCGCAAAGACGGTCAGGATAGTAAAGCCCTATGCGGATAACGCAAAGGTGCGGGATCAGATGCGCTATGCGGAGGATGCGGGCGCATTCGGTATAGGAATGGACATAGACCATATTTTCGGTGAGAACGGCTACGACATATGTGTGGGAGAAGAAATGGCTTCCCAGACCGAGGATATGCTTGCATCCTATGTCAGCAGTACAAAGCTGCCCTTCTTTGTAAAGGGTGTTCTCAGTGTCTCTGATGCGATCAAGTGTGCGGACATTGGCGTAAAATGTATAATGGTCAGTCACCACCACGGCAGGATGCCCTTCGCCGTACCTCCCATGATGATCCTTCCGAAAATAAAAAAAGCCCTTGAAGGGCGGGATGTAAAGATCCTTGTGGACTGCGGCATCTCAAGCGGCGCCGATGTTTACAAAGCTCTTGCCCTTGGTGCAGACGGAGCCTGTGTGGGCAGGTCTATGATGGCACCCCTTGAAAGCGGGGGCATCAAGGGGGTCACAGACTTTTTGACCGGAGTAGGAAAGGAACTCAGGTACATAATGAGCTTTACGGGTGCAGGGACAGTAAAAGACATTGACAGCAGCACGCTGCACTTCATGGGTGAAAGGTAAAGGTGAAGATCTTGGATATATCGGTAAAGGGAAACGAAAGCATACGCTTCAACAATAATGTTGATTTTTGCGTGGGTACAGGCAGGCTTGGTCTTGCGCTTACGGAGGAGTACCTGAAAGAGCTTGAATTCGTACATAGGGAGATAGGCTTCAAATTCATCAGGGGTCACGGTCTTTTTACGGATGATGTGGCTATATATCAGGAATATGAGGAAAACGGCGAAGTAAAGACCGAATACAACTACACCTACATCGACAGGATAATCGACAGCTACATCCGCCTCGGCATAAGGCCATATCTTGAACTTGGTTTCATGCCCGAAAAAATGGCGACCGGAGAACAGACTATCTTCTACTGGAAGGGTAACGTGACGCCTCCGAAGGATCACGGGAAATGGACGGATATGGTCATCGCACTTCTGGCGCACCTAAAGGATCGCTACGGGGAGGAAGTCGTTACCTGGCCCATAGAAGTGTGGAACGAGCCCAATCTTCCCGGATTCTGGAAAGATGCGGATATGGAGGCATATTTCCGCCTTTTCAAGGAGAACTTTTGTGCCATAAAGGCATATGACAGCAGGTTCATGGTAGGTGGGCCTGCCATATGCGGCGTAAAGGATGCGGTCTGGATAAAGGCATTCCTTGACTTTTGCCTTGAAAACGATCTGGAGCCTGATATCATCACCCGTCATCACTACACTGTTGAATTCCCTGAGAGGATCGGTCATTATGACTATTCAAAGCTCCAGGATCCCGATGAAAGAATGAGCAATCTGCAGTCCACAAGGGACATCATCGACAGCTTTGAGAGATACAGGGGAAAGCCCATACACATTACGGAGTTTTCCACCTCCTACACTCCGAGAGGGGTCATACATGATACAAACCTGAATGCAGCCTACATCGCAGAGCAGCTTTCAAGGCTTGGAGACATGAATGAAAGCTATTCCTACTGGACATACGGAGATGTATTTGAAGAAGTGGGAGTACCTTTTTCACTGTTCCACGGCGGCTTCGGTCTTTGCGCCGCAAACAATATACCCAAGCCTACACTGTGGACTTTTGCCTTCTACAAAAAGCTGAAGGACAAGACCGTATCCTGTGTATACAAGGGAAAAAATGCCGTGATCTGCAGGACAGAAATGGGATATGCAGGAGTGATGTGGAATACTGACAATGAAGATATAGTGATCGGAACGGAGCTTGGTGTTCCCTGCGGGGAATACTCACTGTTGACGAATACTGTTGACGAAAAGACCTGCAACCCGCTGAAAGTATGGCACGATCTGGGAGAACCCGCATATCCGAAACAGGATGCGATCTCGGCAATAAGATCGGCTGCCTTTCCCGCTGTGGAAACGGCAGTTGTGAAGCCTGAAAACGGGAAGGCAGAGATCACGTTCACGGTCAGAAAAAACGGGGTCGTATACTTCGAGCTCGCCGAAAGGAGCTTCACACCCGACAGGGGCTACGACTACGAAAAGGTCATATCCTTCAGGTAACAGCTTTCGGTATTATTACCTTCTCTATATACTCCAGCCTGTCAAAAATACGGGGTTTGAATGTCGCCGTCACACCGACGGTGACATTTTTTTTACCATCGGCGTATATCACATTCCCGCCGTCGCCCACAGCCGCAAAAACAGGCCTGTCCCCTTTGGGGAGCCACCACAGGTAACCGTATGCCATGTTGCCAAACATTTCACCCGTCTCCTTTATATGAGGTGAGGTCATTTCGTCTATCCTTTCCTCCGAGATGACCCTTTTCCCGTTATACAAACCCCTGTCCAGGACCAGCTGACCTATCTTTGCCATTTCCTCCGATGATAAGCACAGCCCCCAGCCCGCCGTAACACTGCCAACAGGGTCATTGTACCATTCTGCCGGATGGGGCAGCTTATTCAGGGTAAAATCCCTCTGGTCGTCCTTATCGGATCCGCCGTGCAGTCTGCGGGGTCCTATGGACAAAGGCTCAAACAGATATTTGTTGGCAAGATCGATGCAGCTCATACCAGAAGCCCTTTCTATGATACCCGTCAGTATCTGTATGCCGAGGGTAGTATATCTGAAATTCCCGCTGATGCCATTCTTTCCTCCGAGAAATCTCAGAGCGGATAAGGTCCAGTCATCGGAAGTACAGATCTTTGTCCAGGGTTCACTGCGGAACTTGTAGGGTGCGGTCATGGTAAGCAGGTGAAAAAGCCTTACATCATAAGCCGTTTTTTCCCCTCTGTTCAGGACTGCCTCCGGAAAGAAGTCCATGACCCTCGCATCCGCACTTTCAATAAAGCCCCTGTCCATTGCGATGAGACAGAGAAGAGCGCAAACGCTTTTCGTGACAGACATCACGTTCCATTTGTCCTCCCTTGTCACACCGTCGGCGTACTGCTCAAAGACAGTGTTCCCGTTCCTGATAACAGTAATACCTGTGATATTGTCCACTGTGTGATCCATGATGATCCTTCCTTTCTCATAATACATTGTTCTTGTGAGAATATATCATACTAAAAATAATTTTTAATGTCAATATTCATTTAAAATAAATATTTGTGCAATATAGACAAATATTCACTCCTCACAACATAGTTCAGATGACAGCACATCCCTGAATCGTAAACTTTCTGTGAAGTTATTGACAATTATCATTTTTGATATTATAATACATATTGATAATTGCTATAATGATCCCGCTGCGCATATGCTTTTCTGCGCACCTGTTTCGTAGGAGGAAAAAATGACAAAACTCAAAAAACCGCTGCTGTTCACATTATGCCTTTTACCGATCGCAGCTTTGGGCAGTTGGTCAACAGCAAAAATATCTCTTGCAGATATGGATGAAAAGACCCTTGAAGCTGCCGTGCAGCAGGCAGGGAGCTTGGAGATCATCATGCTGGCATCAGTGCTGCAGTCTGTCATCATTGCAGTCATCTGTGGCTTTTTCGGGTATATCATTTCCGGTAAGATAGGTCTGCTCCGCCAATTCGGTCTCTCAGGAAAGGAGACGGTCATCACCATGACTGCAGGAGCCGTCTGCGGCTTCGTCCTGAGTACGGATGCTTTTGTCTTTGTACATTTCATACCCCTGCTTGAAGATGTCTACAAAGCATCAGGCTCCTTTGATGCTCACGTCTGGATCGCCTCTGTACTTTACGGCGGTGTCATCGAGGAAGTTATGCTGCGGCTTTTCCTTATGAGCCTGCTGTCACTCATCGGCCGGAAGCTGTTCTGCAAAAAAGAGGACACCGTTCCCGAAAGAATATTCATTGTCTCAAATGTCATTGCATCCTTGTTATTTGCCGCAGGGCACCTGCCCGCAACGATAACTGCCCTCGGACAGCTCACACCCTTGGTAGTGTTCAGATGCTTTCTGATGAACGGTTCCTTTGGCATCGTGTACGGGCGGCTTTACCGCAAATACGGCATACAATATGCGATGATAGCTCATATAGTGACACATATAGTCAGCAGGACCATCTGGATCATTATTTTCTGAAAAAAAGAAAGACAAAAACTGAGCAGGATATACTATCCCATCAAAGTGCGTTATTCACGGTAACGCACTTTTTCTTTCAGAAACGGCAGTACCGATTGACTAAGGGTGATGTCTGTGCTATAATGTATCAAGCACCATACAGAAAGCAGGCGCAGAGAATGAAAATAGACAGGCTCATAGGTATACTCTCCATACTTCTGCAAAAGGAGAAGGTCACGTCACAGGAGCTGGCAGAGAAGTTCGAGGTGTCACGGCGGACTATACTGCGTGATGTGGAGACACTGAACATGGCGGGCATACCCATAGTTTCCGAGCAGGGACAGGGCGGGGGCATTTCAGTAATGGAGGGCTACAAGATCGACAGCACCATCCTCTCTTCCGGCGATATGCAGGCGATACTGTCCGGGCTCCACAGTCTTGACAGTGTCAGCGGCACTAACCGCTACCGCCGACTTATGGAAAAGCTCTCTGCCGCCGACACGGCTTCCGTAAATGCAGACAGCCATATCATCATCGACCTGTCACGGTGGGACAGATCGGCGGTCTCGGATAAGATAGAGATGATAAAAGGGGCTATTGAGCATCAGCATATCATCACATTCCGCTATTTTTCACCGGGCGGAGAGAGCAAACGCCGTATAGAGCCTTATCATCTGGTGTTTCAGTGGTCCTCATGGTATGTATGGGGCTACTGCACCGAAAGGCAGGACTACCGTATGTTCAAGCTCACACGAATGACGGAGCTCAAACAGTCGGATGAAAAATGCGAAGAAAGGGACGTCCCGGAATACACCTGTGACAAGCTGCGGCATACAAGGGGAGAGATAAAGGCGACGGTCAGATTTGACATATCCCTCAAATGGCGGCTCATAGATGAATTTGGCACCGATATGCTAAGCTTTGATGAGAACGGAGATATTATGCTTACTCTTACATGGGAGGATGCACCCAGCTTTTACAGGTATATCCTGTCATTCGGAGACGGTGCTGAGATAGTCTCACCCGAGGGATACCGAAATGGATTTACGGCTCTCGTAAAAAACATATGCGCCAGATATGAAATATGACACACAGCTGTCACCTTTATTGCGGTAAAATGTGCATATCACTTGAGGAGGTATTCATATGCACTATGAGATCGTAGAATTAAAGGAAGCAAAGATAGCGGGTCTTGCTGCAAGGACAAACAATTCGTCGCCTGATATGGAAAATGTCATAAGCGGACTGTGGCAGCGCTTTTTCGCCGAGGGAGGGTATTCCGCCATCCCCGATAAGATAAACGGCAGTGCCCTGGGCATTTACACCGACTATGAAAGCGACGAGAGGGGCGACTATACATTCATGACGGGGTGTGCAGTCACGGGAGATGCACCCGAAGGATTTGAGGTCCGCACGCTCCCGGCAGGAAAGTATGCCAGATTTACAGTGGTCGGCGATATGGTCACGGCTGTAAAAGGTTTCTGGCAGCAGCTGTGGGAAATGCCTCTTGACCGCACCTATGTTTTCGACTTTGAGGAATACCGGAACACAGACCCGGAAAACTGCGAGATACATATATACATCGGTATAAGATAAGGAGACGCTCATGAACGATATCATAAGATATGGGTGATGCTATGAAAAAATATTATACAATTGAATTTAAAAAAGGTTCATATAATCATTTTTTTGGTGGAAAAAATTGGAAAACACCAGTATGTAAAAATTGCAATGCAAACTATCATCAGATTTTACTAATTGACCTTAATGATCCTTTGTTTTCACATTTAAGAAATAGCAATGAATGTACATTGCCAATTGTTTCATGTTTAAACTGTTCATCTTGTTGGGATTATCAAATATTTAAAGTTAATCACGAAAATGAGGAAATACAGTGTATATCTGATACAGACACAGAGCATTGGATCAATACTGATGATACAATAGAAAGTCCATTATTGCAGAAAAACATAATTTTTATTCCAGTTACACATTTCAATAATAGCATATTGGATGATTTATATAGCAAAATGTTTGTTACAGGTTTAGGAACGCCACCTTTGATTGACACACATGTTGACCTTCAGTGTCCTTTATGTAAAAATATGATGGATTATGTTGTTACTATTACTAGTGACTGGACACATATTATTAAAGAGATTGATTTTGTTTTTGGAGAATTGTTTATATATTTTTTCTATTGTAAAAAATGCGGAATAATGAAGACAATAGGTCAAGGTACATGATTTACCACAATATGGGCTTTATAAAATAGATGAAAGCACAAACGCCGCGCTGAATTGGATACAGCATGGTGTTTGCGTGTCATGATCTGCGCTTTCCATGGCACACAATAATACTCATTCATTTGAAGTCCGCACGCTCCCGGCAGGAAAGTATGCCATTTTTACAGTGGTCGGCGATATGGTCACGGCTGTAAAAGGATTCTGGCAGCAGCTGTGGGAAATGCCTCTTGACCGCACCTATGTTTTCGACTTTGAGGAATACCGGAACGCAGACCCGGAAAACTGCGAGATACATATATACATCGGTATAAGATAAGGAGGCGCTCATGAACGGTATCATAAGAAAAGATGTCAATGAAGAATGGGCACATTCGGGGATCATCAGGGCAGGGGACTTTTGCTTTCTGAATTACTGTGCGGGCAATGTGGGCGGCACGGCGGAGGAGCAGATAAACGGGGCTTTTGACGAAATGGAGAGGCGGCTCGCTCTGTTTGGTCTTACCCTTGAGAATGTGGTGCAGATGGACTGTCCGTTCAGAGATGTGTGGAACATCCCCATAATGGAAAGAGTCATCAAAAAGCGCTTTAACGGAAAATATCCCGTCCGCAAGTCTATACAGACGGAATTTGCCCATTCAGGCGGTGAGAACGGTCTGCTGTTTCAGGCTGATGCGGTGGCATACTGCGGGAAACAGGAGGGATAACATGGCATCGACAAAGGATTATCTTGACTTTATCCTTGAACAGCTTTCCCTGCTTGATGATATCTCATACCGTCCCATGATGGGAGAATACATCCTGTACTTCCGCAGAAAGATCTTCGGCGGCATCTATGATGACCGCTTTCTGGTAAAGCCTGTGAAGGCTGCAGGAGAGCTTATGCCGTATGCAGGACTTGAAATACCCTATGAAGGTGCAAAGGAAATGCTCCTTGTGGATAATACGGACGACAGAGAATTTCTGTATCGGCTTATTACGGCAATGTATGACCAGCTTCCCGAGCCAAAGAAAAGAGGGTCAAATGAACATATATGAAAGACTGTGGAAGGATATGAGCAGCGGTGCGATAATGGTGCTCTCCACCTGCGCAGACAACAAAGTGACATCACGCAGTATGAGCGTTGTGTTGTACGGAGGGAAATTCTATTGCCAGACCAACAGGGATTATCTGAAATGCAGACAGATAGACCGAAACCCCAATGCCGCACTTTGCTTCGGGAAATACTCCATAGAGGGCAGATGCAGTATCCTCGGCAGACCCTATGATGTCCCCGGATTCATACCTGCTATGGAAAGGTCCTATCCCGATGCTGTAAAAAGGTGGTCAATGCTCCCGGAGGAATGTGTGCTGGAGATAACACCTACTGTTATAAGATCATGGATATACGAAAATGATGTCCCGTACACAGAAACATGGGACTTCTCGGATAACACCTTCAGAAAGGAGAGACAATAATGCCCTTCGACTTCAAGAAAGAATACAGGGAATACTATATGCCTCCGAAAAAGCCTACCATAGTCAAGGTTCCGCAGATGAACTATATCGCCCTGCGGGGTGAGGGAGATCCGAACACCGAAGGCGGTGAGTACAAGCAGGCTGTCGGGCTGCTCTACGGATTAGCCTACACTATCAGGATGAACGGGAAAGGCGGTCATCTGACTGGGGGCTGCTTTGATTATGTGGTACCGCCTCTTGAAGGCTTCTGGTGGCAGGACGGGGTGCAGGATATCGACTATTCGCATAAGGAAGCTTTCAAATGGGTGTCGCTTATCCGTCTGCCTGATCTTGTGACAAAAACAGACTTTGACCGTGCGAAAGAGGAAGCGGCACGCAAGAAGAAGACCGACTTTTCCAAAGTCGAGTTTCTCACCTGTAACGAGGGCTTGTGCGTGCAGTGTATGCACATCGGCAGCTATGACAATGAACCTGAAACAGTCGCCCTTATGCACGAATACATGAGAGCTCAGGGATATTCCCTTGATATTTCCGACAGCCGCCGTCACCACGAGATATATCTTTCGGACGCAAGAAAAGTGTCCCCCGACAGGCTGAAAACAGTTATCAGACACCCGATAAAATGAAAGGAGCAACTTTATGAAGCTTGACGGATTCGGTCTTTTTGTGAATGATATGGGTAAAATGATACGCTTTTACAGAGATGTCCTCGGCTTTGAGATCAAAGAAGCAGAGGATACTTCCAATGTGTATCTTGTGAAGGACGGCACCCTGTTCCTGCTTTACGGCAGAAAGGATTTCGAGAACATGACCGGCCGTAAATATGAGTATATCAAGGGCTTGAACGGTCATTCCGAGATAGCATTGTATGTGGACACTTTTGATGAAGTCGATCTTGCGTTCAATGATGCGGTCAGCAGGGGTGCTGCACCCGTTTTGGAGCCGACAACCGAACCCTGGGGGCAGCGCACCTGCTATATTGCAGACCCGGAAGGGAACCTTATTGAGATAGGCTCTTTCAACAGACCATTTGACCGCTGATATAACAGCAAGAGCTGTCGTGGGATCATACAACTGACAAGATGAACAGCCATATCCTCCGTGATCGGAGAATGTGGCTGATTTTTTATAAAAACTCTTGACAATGCTAAGTTTATGTAGTATACTACCTATATCGGCAGTATACTACCTATCAACATAGACATAATGTACGATCTTGAAAATACGGATCAGCACCTTTGCGCCAAAAAAGACGGGCAGTATATCCGATTTGTATATAAGCTGTTTACTGCCTGACATAGGATGGAACTACCGCCTATTGCTCCGCACCTGCAAAGCTGTGTGACACACTTTGTGAACATAAAAAGAAAACGATGGATAACAAGGAGAGAATACCATGAAAACAATAGTTGCTTACAGATCAAAATCAGGCTACACAAAAAAATATGCACAGTGGATAGCTGAGGAGCTTGGCTGCGATATCAAAGAAGACCCTGAGCTTTCCGATATTCTGGGATATGATACTATCATCTGCGGCGGCGGAATGTACGCAGGCGGTTTTAACGGCGGCAAGCTCATCACAAAAAATCTCGATAAACTGTCGGGAAAGAAGATAGCCTTGTTTGCGGTAGGCTCAAATCCCGGCAGGGAGCACGAGATGAAGGTTTTCTGGGACAGGGTGCTGACACATGAGCAGCAGGGATACATAGGCTGTTTTTATCTGCGGGGAGGCTTCGACTATGGCAAACTGAGCGCAGCGGACAAGGTGCTTATGCAAATGCTGAAACTGCGTTTACAGAGCAAAAAAGAGCGCACCGAGGATGAGCAGGGGATGCTCGATGCCTACGATACACCCGTTGATTTTTCGGACAGGGAGAACATCCGGCCGCTGATAAGATTTGTTCTGGAATAGGGGTATTACCTGTGACCGCAGAAAAAAGCAGCCTGTTCTCATTTGTGCAGGCTGCTTCACTTATCAGAACACATAAAGAGACCCTTGGAAAAACCAAGGGTCTTACTGGTTGCGGAGGCAGGATTTGAACCTACGACCTTCGGGTTATGAGCCCGACGAGCTACCGAACTGCTCCACTCCGCGATATTGTCTGCCGCTTTTGTTTCAAGCGACTTAAATATATTATCATATAATACTTCCTTTGTCAAGGGAATTGGAAGATTTTGTAGAAATGTCGTAATTTACACAAACGCAGCTATAATTTATTATAGCATTTGCACAAAGCATTTAATAAATGTACCCTCCGACCTCTCTGCCGTATACATCGATCCGCCGAAGCGCATGGTTTTATATCGGATACAGTGCTCTTGACAGACAAAGACGAAAAGTTGTATAATTAAGAAAAACGGGAAAGGGGAGTTTATTATGTATATTTGTACTGCTCAGCAAATGAGGTCTGCAGAGGAGATAGCCTCCGCCAGAAGCTCCATGCTGACCCTTATGGAGAATGCGGGACGTGCTCTTGCTGAGGAGACAGCACGCCGCACGGAGGTATACGGAAAAAAAGCACTCATCCTCTGCGGCAAGGGGAACAACGGCGGTGACGGCTTTGTATGCGCCAGATACCTTAAAAAGCTGGGGGCGGATGTTACCGTAGTCCTGATGATAAACGCTGCTCCCACAGGAAATGCAGACCGTCAGTTCACGGCTCTGGCTTCCGAAAACATAAGGATGATAGGAGTGGGGGAGCTTGACTATTCACAGGATTATGATATCATAGTCGATGCCGTTTTCGGAACGGGATTCAGGGGAGAGCTCCCGGAGCAGATATCTCTTGCCTTTGCAGCTCTTTCCCGCAGCAGTGCCTTCAAAGCGGCGGCAGACATCCCCTCAGGAATAAATGCGGACACGGGAGAAGCCGCAAGGGGAGTGATGATACCCGACATCACCGTTACCTTCGGCACCGTGAAAACGGGCATGACCCTCTGGCCCGGAAAGAACCTCTGCTCCGAGATCGTGATCAGGGACATAGGCATGACCGAGAGGGATTTTGAAAGTGTGGGCGGCATCCCCGTTCTCTGCGATGAAAAACTCCTGCGGACAGTCATCCCCGAAAGGCGGGAGACCTCCCACAAGGGGAATTTCGGAAAGCTGCTGATAGTGGGCGGAAGCGCAAGATACAGCGGAGCCGCAGCCCTTGCTGTAAGTGCGGCACTGCGCAGCGGAGCTGGTATAGTCTCCCTTGCCTCTACCCCAAGGGTCTGCGACCGTGTGGCATCCTCCGTGTATGAATGTACCTATGCCGACCTTATCCCCGCAGATGACGGAGCCATTTCCTCCGCATCGGCCGAAAGGATAGAGAACTTTGCCCGAAGCTCCACGGTCATAGCCTTCGGATGCGGCCTGACGGTATCGGAGGATCTGTGCATACTCACCCGTGAGGTAGTGGACACGGCAAAAAAGCTTGACATACCTATCATCATCGACGGTGACGGACTGAACTGTCTTGCCCGCATCGGCACCGATATACTCAAAGGGGCAAAGGCTGTACTTACCCCTCATCCCGCAGAGCTTGCAAGGCTTCTGGGGCTGCCCCTTACAGCCGTCCTTTCCGACCGTTCCGGCTGTGCGGAACGCCTTACAAAGGCTTCGGGAGCCATAGTGCTTGCAAAGGGAACGCCTACCTACATAGTCTCTCCCGACGGAAGGGCTTATGCTTCCTATACGGGAAACCCGGGGCTTTCAAGGGGAGGCAGCGGGGATGCTCTTACAGGCGTTATCGCAGGTATATGCGCTGCATCCGGGAGCACCCGCCTCTGTGAATGTGCGGCAGCAGGGGCATACCTTTTTGGAAAGGCTGCGGATAATGCGGCGGATGACATAAGCGAAGCCAATATGCTGCCCTCCGATGTTATACAAAGACTCAGGTTTTAAAATGTGCTCCCAAAAAATGTTTACATAAAATTCATTTTCTTTGTTTATTTTTATATTGATAAAGAACCGTTGTCTATGCTATAATTTCTGTTGAGAAAAAGCCTTTCACCATGAGATGACACCGGAGGTAAATGTTATGAACCATATCAAGCGCACAGCTGCGGCCCTTTGTGCCCTTTCAGTGTGCACCGCCCTTACTGCCTGCGGAGGCAGCAGCTCAGACTCTGCCGCCGAGACCGGAGCGACCACCGTTTCCGAGACTACGGCAGTTACAGTTGAGCTCAACACCGCCACAGTTGCCGAGGAGGATCAGGAGACCCTTGACGAGGTAGCAGACAGGATGCTCCGTGATGTGGAGCTTGAAAACAAGGAAGTCAAGTGGCTCGCCCACTATGACATCAACCCCAACACCGCCAGCGGCACATCCGAATCCATCAACCTCAACCTTTTCAGAACAAAGTACGGCGGGTCTGTCAAATACTACGCCACTACATGGAACGGCCGCTATTCCGATCTTTCCACCTATGTTCTCGGCGGAGAGGGCATCGACTTCTTCCCCTGTGACACCGCAGCTCTGCCCAAGGGAATAGTAAGCGGTATGTTCCAGCCCGTAGATGAATATATCGACATTGATTCCGAGCTGTGGAAGGATGTAAAGCCTGCCATGGAGATATACAACTTCAACGGCAAGCATTACGAGCTGGTAAACAGCGTATCCGCAGAACAGGTAGTCCTCTACAACAAGCAGACCATAGAGGAGCACGGCTTTGACGATCCCTGGGAGCTGTATGAAGAGGGCAACTGGAACTGGGACACCTTCACTCAGATGCTGGAGGACTTCGTAGACGAGGATAACGAGTATTACGGTCTTGACGGCTGGTACAACGAAAAGGCGCTGCTCCTTTCCGCAGGCGTTCCCTCTGTTACCTCCGAAAACGGAAGGCTGAAGGTAAACCTGAACGACCCCACCATAGAAAAGGCGATGAACTGGCAGTATGAACTGAACCAGAAGGGTCTTGTACTGGATCTTGCCAAGTTTGACTGGTCTGTAAACCCCCAGTTTATGGGAGAGGGCAAGGAGCTTTTCTACCTCATAGGCATATGGGGAGTAACAGGCGCTCCCGAGGTCTGGGAATCCCAGATACCCCCCGAGCAGCTGGGCATAGCACCCGTTCCCTCACCCAAGGGCTCCGATCCCTATCAGTCCGCTACTCTTGACGGCTGGGTCATCTGCAAGGGTGCCGCAAACCCCGAAGGCGTTGCCATTCTTGCAGAGTGCACACGTCTTGCGAACACCAATGACGAAGCCGTTGCCATAGGCGACAAGAAGTTGATGGAGGATGCAGGCTGGTCAGAGGAGCTTCTGGCTCACAACAAGGAGATAAACGAGCTTGCTGCCAAGTATCCCGTAGTTGATCTTGCCACCGGCGTTTCCACCGACGTGGCGTCCCTCACCACCGACGGCGGAGCTGAGATCGGTCTCCGTGCGGCATTCCACGGCATAGACTGGGCGACAACAAGAGACACTATCTCCGATGTTGTTGTGATGCTGGTAGATGAGGTAGACCAGCAGCTTGAGAGCATGAGCTGATAACGACCTTACGATTAAAAAGCTGTCCCGAGGGGCAGCTTTTTTTCTGATTTCTGACCGATGTATAGGCAAGAAACAAGCCGCAAATGCTTGAATATATGGGATTTGAGGCTTGGAGATCGTCTACATCGAGGAAGAATCAGTATTATACTGATTTCTGACCGATGTATAGACAAGAAACAAGCCGCAAATGCTTGAATATAAGAGATTTGAGGCTTGGAGATCGTCTATACATCGAGGAAGAATCAGTATTATCGCCCTACTTCCCAAAAAACAATAATTTTCTTTCTTTTCATTGACAAAACAGTGATTTTGAATTATAATATAAGATGGTCGAGTTTACAGTAAAGGAGATGACACAGCTTGCAGAACAAGAAAAAGACATCGTTCATAAACATAAAAGACTATATTCTCCTGCTTCTGTTCGTTGCCATTTCCTTTGTGATGATATTCACTGTCTTCAGCAGAGTGCTGGAAAACTATATCAGAAGATCCACCGAAGGCTACATCACCGAAAATGCGGAGGCAAGGGCAGCTGTGCTCGAGACCCTGATGCAGGATCAGCTCACCATGCTGGAATCCCAGGCAAGGTACTTCTCCGATGTGGACATGAGCGACTACAATTCCATGAAGCGCACGATCATGACTACCAGGGGCATCGGCTCCTTCAAAAATGTGGGCGTGGCAGACTCCTCGGGTGCCACCCTCAACTATAAAGGCGAAAGCTCAGGCAATATCCGCCTGCAGAAGCACTTCAAGGACGCAATGAGCGGCAAAAGCTCCGTTTCGGATTCCATCGTCCTCGATGAGGACGGAGAGGAAGTCCTTGTTCTTACGGTACCCATCAAAAAGGACGAAAAGGCTGTGGGCGTTGTTTTCGGCACCTTTACCAGAGCCACACTCGATTCCATAATCCGCTCCGTCAGCACGGACACAGACTCCGTGACCATAGCGACGGACAGCAGCGGGATGATACTGGCACAGTCGGGCATCCCGGAGGAAAAGCTGGGCTCACCCCATATCCACGATGTGATAGAGGGAGCAGAGAACGGCACAGAAAAGGAAACTGCCGTGCGTTATTTTTCGGGCGGCGGTGAGGATTATATACAGGTCCTGGTACCCATCGGCTCTCACGGCTGGTACTTCAGCTACATCATCTCCAGAAACAGGATCCGCATACAGACCTCTATGATAACGGGATATGTGGGTATACTGGTGGCTGCGGTCACTGTGGTCTTTGCAGTGGTTTTCCTGTTTATTGTAAGGCTCATCAAGAACAGCCGCCGTATACTATCCTCAAACGAGCGCTTTATCATGGCGGCAAGGCGGCACAACAACACCATCTTCTCCTACGACCCCAGGACACAGACGCTCAAATTCGACACCAGCCCCACCTCCATAACGGGGGAGGACAGAACGGATTACAGCTACAGAGATCTGGTCAGCCTCTTCACAAAGCTGCACCCGGAGGATCTGCACGTCAAAAACGACCTGCTGGATCTGCGCAAGAGGGGGAAATCCGTTTACGAGACCGAGTTCAGGCTCCTTACTCCCGAAAAAAAGTATTACTGGTTCAGACTTTCCATAAGCGCCGTCTACGATTCCCACGGGGAGCTTTCCCAGTATGTGGGCTCTGTTGAAAATGTGGATGAGGAAATGAACCGTGAGATAGACCTTATCTACAAGGCGAGCATAGACCTGCTCACAAATATCCTGAACAAGGGCACCTTTGAGGATAAATGCGCCCATATCCTTGAAAAAGCCGACAAGAGCGAAAAATATGCCCTTTTCGTGATAGATCTTGATAATTTCAAATCCGTGAACGATACACTGGGTCATGCGGTGGGGGACGATGTGCTGACAGATGTGGCTTCAAAGCTGCGTTCCAAATTCCGCAGACTGGAAACTATCGGCCGTATAGGCGGCGACGAGTTTGCCGTGCTCATCCGTTTTGAGGATGACAGCGAGCCAAAAAAGCACGCCCTTGATATAATCACAGCGCTTTCCGCAAGCTACGGCAGCGGTGAGAAGACCGTGCCTGTGTCCGCAAGCGTGGGCATAGCCTGCTTCCCGCGCCATGCCTCAGACTATGAGACCCTTTTTACGGCGGCAGATATGGCTCTGTACTCCGTAAAGCACGAGGGCAAGAACTATTTCGCAGTCTACAGCGATGAATGATCTTTGAAGTTTAGGGGAGTGATCATTATCAGATACAGATCCCTTTTGCCCGCACTTTTGATCCTTCTTTCTGCCTGCGCCACGGCACAGGCACCCCACGGGGACACTCAGACTTCACAGGATGAGATCCCTGAGGATACAGAAAAGGCGGTCATTGAATACCCTCTGACACTCAAAGCGGCATATCCCGCATCCGAGGATGAACCGGCAGGCATAGCCTTGCAGGAATTCAAGGAAAGGGTAGAGGAAAGCACCGGCGGCAGGATACTTGTACAGCTGTACCCCGACGAACGGACGGACAGCGGCGGGGAGCTTATAGAGAAGGAGATAAACGGCGACATGGATATCGCCGCTGCCTCAGCGGAAGACTATGCGGTCTATGTCCCAAAGATAAGCATTTCCGCTCTTCCCTTTCTTTTTGACGACTTTGAGAGCGCATGGAGATTCATCGACGGTCCCGTTCAGCAGGGGGTAAATCCCGAGCTGGAGGCATACGATCTCCATGTTCTTTCCTACTTTGACAACGGCTTCAAATGTGTGACCTCATCGGAAGCGGCAGGCCCTGTACGCCGCACGGGGGATATGACAGGGCTGAGGATATGCACCTCCGGCGATCAGATCGCTCTGGAGACCATGTCATCCCTGGGTGCATCTCCCCGCAGCTTTCCGTACACAGACCTGAAAGCAGCGCTGAAAAGCGGTCTGTTTGACGCACAGGAAAGCTCTGTCCCCATGATACACAGCAGCAGGCTCTACGAGGAACAGAAATACCTTTCTCTCACAAACCACAGCTACGATGCTATGCCCCTTACCATAAGAAAGAGCCTGTGGGACGGACTTGATCCCGAAGACAGGATGATGATATCCTACGCTGCAAAGGAGGCACAGAAAACTGACAGAGAGCTTGTAAAGGCACAGACAGAGGAGTGTATCTCACTGCTGGAACAGGAGGGAATGACCATAGTCTACCCCAACACCGACGGATTCAGGCGACAGACAAAGGACGTTATAAAGGTCTTTGCAAATGTTTACGGCAAAGAACTGGCAGAAGATATATACGATCTTACAGAATAGATCAAATTTTATTGTACCATGAGGTGGTTAGATGAAGGTACTGGTGTACGGCTGCGGAGTAATAGGCTCCCAGCTCATCCATGTGCTGTGCAAGGCAGGAAACGATGTGACAGTCGTCTCAAAGAGCAGGTGGGGAGAGGTGCTGAAGGAAAAGGGGCTCCATATCCGCCACTATCTGCAAAGGAAGGAAACTGTGGATCATTTCAGGGTAACGGATACCCTCCCGGATGAGGAGTTTGACGCAGTCTTTTCCGTAATGCAGGGGATACAGCAGGAAAGCGTTCTGGAAGAGCTTGGAAAGGCAAAGGCTCCCATGGTGATCTTTGTGGGGAACAACCCCTTGTGTGAAGAGACCGAGAAAAAGTTCATGGAGCACTGCGAGGGGAACAGATCCGTTCTCTTCGGCTTTCAGGGGACGGCAGGGGAACGCTTTGAGGACAGGGTGACCGTTCTCCACTGGGGTGACGGCTCAATGACCGTCGGGAAGCTCCACAAGGAGGTGTCCGCCGCAGAAAGGATAACACTTATCTCTGCTTTCAGCGGCACCGATTACTCTCTCCGCTTTGAGGACGATATGCACGGGTGGCTCTGGAGCCATGCAGCCTTCATACTGCCCGCAGCCCTTGAATGTTATGCATTGGGAGGAGACCTGCGGAATATAGGCAACTCCCGCCTTTCGGAGCTCCTTGACGCCATAAGGGAGTGCTATGCACTGCTGAAAAGGGCAGGCATAAAGATACGCCCGGAGGGAGACGAGAGTCTGTTTGACAGCAGGCTCAAAATGACAGGCATCAAAAGCGCACTTCACTTTTTCTGCAAAACAAAGATAGGGGAGCTGGCAGCCTCCGTTCACTGCAAAAATGCGGTATCGGAAATGGAGTGGCTGGATCTCTGCTTCAAAAAGCTCCGCCTTGAAAACCCGGATGTTGCCATGCCCGCCTTTGACAGGCTGAGGAGGAGCGCCCCCTCATGGGAGGAGCTTCATGAGACCTATGACAACAGGGATAAGTCGGAAGACCTCAAAACACCTCCCGTCCCTGTCAGAAAGATAGTCCTTGCCGCAGGCAGCGCCATTCTTCTCACCGCTGCGGTGAGCGCTTTCACCAAAGCCGTGAAGGACAACAAATGACAGTTCTTCACCACCAAAAGGAGAGTAGCCCATGAAAACCATCACCTTAGGTAAAACAGGCATCACTGCTCCGCAGAACGCTTTCGGAGCCCTTCCCGTACAGAGGGTCGGGAAAAGTGAAGCAGTAAAGCTCCTCAGGCGTGCATATGAGGGCGGCATGACCTTTTTTGATACCGCAAGAGCATATTCCGACAGCGAAGAGAAATTAGGTGCCGCCTTTGAGGGCATGAGAGACAGGATCTTTATCGCATCAAAGACTATGGCAGCAACTCCCGACGAACTGCGTAAGGATCTGGACACCACCCTGCGCAACCTGCGCACCGATCATCTGGATATCTATCAGCTCCACTGTGTTTCACGGTGCTACCGCCCCGATGACGGCACAGGTATGTATGAGGCTCTATGTGAGGCAAAGCGGCAGGGCAAGGTGCTGCATATAGGCATCACCACCCATAAGGTAGGCGTTGCGGAGGAGATAGCGGGAAGCGGTCTGTATGAGACCCTTCAATACCCCTTCTCCTATCTTGCCTCCGAAAGGGAAACAGCCCTTGTACAAAGCTGTAAGGAGAATGACATCGGCTTTATTGCCATGAAGGGGCTTTCCGGTGGCCTGCTCACCAATGCAGAGGCCTGCATGGCTTTCATGCTTGAATACCCCGTTCTTCCCATATGGGGCATACAGCGTGAGACGGAGCTGGATACATGGCTTTCCTTCTTTGAGAAGACGCCCTCGATGACCGAAGATATCAAAGCCTTTATAGAAAAGGAACGGCGGGAGCTTTCGGGAGACTTCTGCCGTGGCTGCGGCTATTGTATGCCCTGCTCCTCCGGGATAATCATCAACCAGTGCGCAAGAATGTCCCTGATGGTAAGGAGAGCCCCCTCCGCCTCATGGCTCAATGACTACTGGCAGAAGGAGATGGCAAAGATAGAGAGCTGCACCGCCTGCGGAAAGTGCATGAAGCACTGTCCCTACGGTCTGAAAATACCCTCCCTTCTGAAAAAGAATCTGGAGGACTACAAAAATATCCTGGCGGGCAGGGTCACTGTATGACCACGCTCCGCCCCTAAAGAAAGGCAGAGAACACAGAAAATGAATTCGTTCCTCGACACAATAACAAGCATCAATGATACACTCAACACAATCGTCTGGTCCCGGTTGGGAGTATGGCTGCTCATAGCCGTAGGCGTGATAATGACCTGTGTCACAGGCTTTTTCCAGGTCACCCATATAGGTCACTGGCTGAAAAAGACCATAGGCAGTCTCGGTGACAACAAGGTAAAGGGTCACACCGGGGAAAAGGCTTCCATCTCACAGTTCCAGGCACTCTGCACAGCCCTTGCCGCAACCGTGGGCGTAGGAAATATCGCAGGAGTTGCAGCCGCCATAATGACCGGAGGCCCCGGTGCGGTATTCTGGATGTGGGTGGCAGCCTTCTTCGGCATGATGACCAACTATTCCGAAAACATCCTCGGGATCTACTTCCGCAGAAAGAATAAGCAGGGCGAATGGTCCGGAGGCGCCATGTACTACCTTCAGGACGGCCTCGGCTCCAAAAAGGGAATGAAGACCGTGGGAAAGGTGCTTGCCGTAGCTTTTTCCGTATTTGCTGTTTTTGCCTCCTTCGGCATAGGGAACATGGGGCAGATAAACAAGATAGTTGTGAACTTTACTACCGCCTTCAACATCAGACCCCTTTCTGATGTGATACTCTACACATCCGAAGACGGTGCCTCCGTGAACCTTTATATGCTCATCATGGGAATAGTGCTGATGATCCTCATTGGTCTTATAGTGATAGGCGGTCTCCAGAGGATCGCCCGTGTTGCAGAGACCATAGTGCCTTTCATGGTAGTGGCATTTGTGCTGGGCTCCCTGGTCATAATCCTGAAAAATGCGGCTCACATCGGCAGCGCATTCTCTGCTATTTTCGGCGGTGCATTCACAGCAAAGGCTGCGTGGGGCGCAGCAGGAGGACTTACCGTAAAGCAGGTCATCACCATGGGCTGCAAGAGGGGAGTATTCTCCAATGAGGCAGGTCTTGGTTCCTCCGTAATGGTACATTCCAATTCAAATGTTATAGAGCCTGTAAAGCAGGGGCTCTGGGGCATTTTCGAGGTGTTTGCGGATACATTCATCGTCTGCACCATGACAGCTCTTACTGTTCTCACATCCGGAGTAATAGACCTGAACACTGGTATAGCCGTCACCGACAGTGACTCCACTCTTGTGGCGGAAGCGTTCAATACCGTGTTCAAGATCGGCGACTTTGAGCTGGGACGCTGCTTTATCGCCCTTGCAATACTTCTCTTTGCCTTTACCACCGTTCTCGGATGGTCACACTACGGCTCAAAGGCAGTTGAATACCTTGCGGGAGACCACACAGGCGCCGTAAAGGTATACAAGGTGATATTCGTTATCATGACCCTTTCCGGAGCGGTGCTCACCTCCAGCCTTGCATGGGATATCTCCGACACCTTCAACGGAATGATGATGATACCCAACCTTATAGGTGTGGTGTTCCTTTCTCCCCTGGTAATGAAGATAACCAAGAGCTACATCGAACGTCGTATCAGGAACAACAAGGATGCAGAGCCCGTTCTGTCCTTCTTCCCCGAACTGAACGCTGAAAACGCAAAAAGGATAAAGGAAACAGGCGACGACTGATCTGTACAGGCATAATACTAATTCTTCCTCGATGTATAGACAATCTCCAAGCCTCAAATCCATTATTGCGGCTTGTTTCCTGTCTATACATCGGTCAGAAATCAGTATAAACAGGAAAGCTCCGAAGCGTTTTACCGCTTCGGAGCTTATTTTTATCAGGTCAGCAGCTTTACCTGTATGGGATCACATACAGGTATATCCGCCGTCAACGGGGAGGTTCACGCCCGTTACATAGGAGGATGCGGGGGATGCAAGGAAGATAGCCGCACTGTCAAGCTCGCCCTCATTGCCGTAACGCTCCTCGGGTATCATGGTCTTGGCGTTCTGCTGGAAGAAATCGGAGTTCAGGGTATCCCTTGTAAGATCTGTGTAGAAGTAGCCGGGGCATATAGCATTTACGGTGATGCCGTACTTGCCCCACTCGGATGCAAGAGCTCTTGTCAGATTGACAACACCGCCCTTTGCTGCATGGTAGGGAGCGGAGCCGGCTATCTTGTTGCCCACAAGACCGTACATGGAAGCAATGTTTATGACACGGCCGTACTTTGCGGGGATCATAGCCTTCTTGGCGACCGCACGGGCTACCTTGAAGGAACCGAAAAGGTCTATGTTCATCTCATTGGCGAACTGGTCGTCCGTTATATCCTCTGCGGGAGCCACAGCGCCTGTGCCTGCGTTGTTGATGAGGATATCGACCCTGCCGAACTTCTCCATCACCTTATCCACCATTGCATTCACGGCATCGGTATCTGTAATGTCGCAGCGGACAGCCAGAGTCTCAACGCCGTAGGTCTTTGCGATATCGGCAGCCACTTCATCTATAAGGTTCTGCCTTCTTGCAACAGCCACGATCTTAGCTCCCTGGTTTGCAAGAGCCTTTGCCATCTGCACTCCGAGACCTGTGGAGCAGCCTGTAACAATGGCTACCTGTCCGCTGAGATCAAAATAATTCTTCATGATAATAGATCCTCCTTACAGCCGGTAAAGCCGGCTATCAGCATCTGCCTGCATCCGCAGACAGAACATAGGTTAAAAACGCATATCATCTACATTATCCGATATTTTTAAGCTATTGTCAAGTTTCAAGCATAAATACGCAAAATCTTTGTAAAAGATGACAATTTTTGAAATGTTTTTTGTTAATGTTTACGGATGCAGTAAGAACAAACCTGCTTTTCAGATACCGTAGTCGCAGACTATAAACCGCCATATGTCCAGCAACAGGCTGTATTTTCCCTTTCCAAGCCTGTAAGCTGTCATTATCCTCCTGTATGCCGAAAGTGCCTTTTTTGCCTTTTCAGAAGATATACCGCTCCCGAAACGGGCTTCAAGGGCTATGTTTATCAGCTCCTCCGCACTTTTTTCATCAACAATGCCCTTCAGCTTTTTGTATGTATCCTGATCCGGCTCCGAAATGTCCGTACCGTTCAGGGATGCTATACGTTCAAGTCTTGAAAACATTTCTATGACAGCCCTGTCAGGTTCGTTCATCAGCCTGTCCCTGCGCCGTTTTTTCAGGTATCTGCGAAGGATAACGAGCCCCGCCGCACATAAAAGGACAAGGACGATGATCCCCACGACTCTGAGCACAGCTCCAATATCAGCCGTTTTTTCCTCACTGTTAGGCGGCTCTTCGGCGGCACTGCTCTCTGTGTGTGTCTGTGTGTCCCCAAGGCTGGTTTCGCTACGGGTATCACTGCCTTCACTTTCTGCGGAAGACTCTGCGGGTATTTCCTCCGTTACAGTCTGTGCAGCTGCCCCGCCTGCGGCAGCCTCCGGCATTTCTGTGCCCGGGGGCGCAGATGTCAGAGAAGCTCCCTCCGATGTATCAACAGGGTCCTCTCTGTGGAGGGGCGGCATGGTAGTCACTTCTGTCAGGCTCTGCCCCTCTTCCTCGGAGAAGGCGCCCTTCATGGGTCTTATATAGTTTCCGTAGCCCGGAGTGGACTCAAAGACCATCCACCCGTAACCGTCAATGTAGATCTCTGCCCATGCGTGCGCCCTGTTATCGGGCACCGAAAGAGTGATGTATCCGTCGCTCAGCTCAGCATCCTCTCCCGCATCCCTGGGAGAGATGATAAAGCCCTCGCAGTACCTGGCAGGGATGCCCCTCGAACGGCAGAGAAGGACAGCAGCCGTGGCAAAGTGGGTGCAGGAGCCCTTTTTGTTCTCCGTCAGGAACCACTTTGCAAAATCCTTTCCGGGGGGCTTTCTGCCCGATTCAAGGGTATATTCACATTCACCGTCCAGCTTTGTCCTGATGTAGGAAAGCTCATCCGTAAGACCTTCACCGTCGTAGGCGGAAAAGAAATCCTCCGCACAGTCAAAGGAACGGGGAACATAGAGAAAATCCCTGTATGCCGCATCACGAAGTGTCTTTTCATCCTCTGCCAGCTCATTCGGAAGAACCGTGTATCGGGCATCCTCTATTACCCTTGACTGCCACGCACCGGAGGGAAAATACCCCCAGTACTTGCGCCTTATGCCGTCGGATTCAAGTAGCCCCGCCGCATAGGAGGGATAATACCTTGCCTTGGGAGACAGGGAAGTGTTCCTGACTATGATAAAATCCGTTTCAAGCCCGGAAAAAGCATCATAGTCGTGCAGTATCCTCATGGGGATGAACTCCGCCGAGGTTATCTTTGAAACCAGCTTCGGCTCAAAGGTGTATTCCTTCCAGCCCGTACCGTTATAATCCGAACCCGTGAAGCCTTTCAGATACAGCGTAGAGGCATCTGCGGGCATGGTGACTTCAAGCAGGGTGGAGCCGTCAAAATCTATCTTCCCGATATTGCCAAGTTCACCGTCATGGGTCAGCTTGTGATCCTTTGGCGGGAAAAGGGAATTTCTCAGATCCTCCGCAAACTGTGAAAGAGTAAAGCGGTTTTCTATGAATGCCTCTCTTATGCCCTTTACGCCCTCGCTCCTTTCGTGAATGTGCGCAGCAGCAAATCCGGCCGTCACTGCGATGACCGCCGCAGCCGCAGCCGTAGCAGCCGTCTGGGACAGATATCCCGTTCCTTTCGGATGAGATACCCTTTCCAGTGCCGCCATCACAGCCCAGAACACCATAAGCCCGCCAAAGGCGCTCCATGAGGGCACAAGCCCGTAAAACAGGCATATCTCCGCCAGGGGCACCGTCACAACATAGACTATGAGCACCTTTCCCGATACGCATACAGCATACACACACACCGATGTGATGAGCACAGCCAGCAGCCCAAGAACAAAATTCTCATGTGGACACACAGACCCCTCTGCGGGGAAAATGCCCTCTTTTACATATGGAGAAAAGCGTGACACGAAATCTGCCAGACCCTCTGTCAGGCGGCTGAAATTCAAAAGCGCTCCAACGGGGAGCACAGCCGCAGCAGCGATGCCTATCAGTCGTCCCGCTCCCTTTCTGTTCCTTTCGGAAAATGCGAAAAGGTAGACTGCCCATGATACGATCACGGTGACGACCATTGCGGGCACATCGAAAAGATAGAATCTTTTCATGGCAGACATAAAGGTGCAGACTGTCGAAAGGGGGCCAAGCAGTGCCAGAAGCTGCAAAACAGGTGGACGCAGGCTCTCTTTTTTAACGGGAGACATAGTCTGCCTCCTCCTCACTGCCTGTAACACAGCATATATAGCCCTTTACGGGCACCGGATAGGGGAAAGCCGAGACTGCCATCAGCATTGCGGCAGAATTGAAGCTCTCCTCGTCCTTTATCTCCGTTTCTGTGGGTATACCGCCGCTTAGCACCTCCGCAAAGGCTCCCTGTCCGCTCTTACCCGCAAAATATGCTATATTCAGCGTTCGCTCTATTATCCTGTCCCTTGTGTCCGGATCCATGCCGTCCTCATCAAGGGGGATGAATAGAAAGGGCTTCACATCGTCCGTTCCCATGACCTTTACGATATCCTTGTCAAAGCGGGCACTCAGCTTATGGTGGATATGCACCGTTCTGTCTCCCTCCCTGAAATCCCTGAAATCTATGACCTCACCGGGGCCTGTGGTCACTGTCTTTTCACCGTCATCGTCTTCGGTGAAGCTCACGGCATTCACGATACCTTCGGCAAAGGGTCTGTACTCTTCGTCTATACGGGGGATAACGAACAGGCTCCCCAGCTTCCTGCCGTGAGTTTTTACCTTCCACCTGAAAAGCCCCAGCACATCCCTTACTTCCATACTGTCAAGGTAAAGATCCGTGACCCCGTAGTGGGATGTATCTGTCTCTATCACCGATCTTATCCGTGATGAGGCTCCCACGGATGCATCTATGATCTTTTTGTCGTCTATTCCCCAGGGGGATGTCCTTGTGCGCACCCTTAGCCTCAGTTCCGACACCGCAAAGGGACTGCCGTTGATGATATCGACATTTATCCCGCCCCTTTCTCCCTTGTGTGCCACGGTATCACCGCTCTTTGAGAGGACCTTCAGTTCCCTTACAGTGACTGCGATCTGGATGAGCATAATCACGGGCAAAATTAAAAGCGCTGCCAGTACCGCAAAAGAGAGATCGTTCTCATACAGCGGGTAAAACAACGCTGCCGATATCAGCAAAATAATATAAAGAAATAAAGACATTTACATTTCCAAACCTTATTCTGATTATAAGTCCGCTGCACGCCGCAGAGATACACAACAGCAGCGATCTCCGCAGGATCAGCTATGAGTATGATAACACGGAATGAGACTTTTGTCAAGAGAGAGCGCTTATACTAATTCTTCCTCGATGTATAGACGATATCCAAGCCTCAAATCCCTTATATCCAAGCATTTGCGGCTTGTTTCTTGTCTATACATCGGTCAGAAATTAGTATTAGCAAATGCCGGACAGGCCGTCCAGTATCTGCCGCCGGTAAACGGACGTACAATAAGCAAAAACAGCCCGGAACAGAGGCAGGGGAACACACTGATGCGCATTTCCCGTACCTCTGCTTCGGGTCTGTTCAAAGAGCTGCTTTTATCTCTGCGAGCTCTGCTTTCCCAGGAGAGCACCGCCGATAATGCCGGCATCGTTTCCGAGAGAAGCTATGACTATCTTTGTATTGCTGCTCAGCATCCTTGTGTATACTTCCTTTGAGACCAGCTCTCTCAGGGGCAGCAGGAGAGGGTCGCCCTCATTGCATACACCGCCGCCTATGCAAAGTATATCAGGCTGGAAAATGTTGATAACATTCGTGATGCCTGCTGCAAGATACTTGATATAGGTATCGACTACCTCTTTTCCGGACTTGTCGCCCTCACGCATGGCAATAAAGGCATGGCGAGCCGAATAATGATCCCTGTCCTCCTTGTAAAGGCGTGCAAGAACACTTGAAGGATCCTTCTCTGCTGCCTCACGGGTCATCCTGATAAGACCTGTGGCAGATGAATAGACCTCAAAGCAGCCCTTTCTTCCGCAGGTACACTGGGGGCCGTCCACACCTATGACCATGTGGCCTATCTCAGCTCCCGCAAGGTTTGAGCCCTCAAGGAGCTTTCCCTCTATGACCACGCCTGCGCCCACACCTGTTCCGAGAGTGATGCACACAGCGTTTGCGGATCCCTTTGCAGCGCCCGCAAGATACTCTCCGTAGGCTGCCGCATTGGCATCATTTGCAACATAAACAGGCTTGTTTATGGTCTTCTGTATGTACTTTCTCACAGGTACATCGTGAAAATCCAGATTGTTGGAATAAACTATAACACCGTTCTCATTGTCTGCTATGCCGGGAGTGCCTATGCCTATCCATTCTATGTCGTCAATGGAAATGCCTGCCTGCTCCGCAGCCATGAGAGATACCCTTGCCATATCGTCGCAGATCTCCTCTGCGGGACGGGGGCAGTTGGTCTTGACGGAAGCCTTTGCGAGGATGTTGTAATCCTCATCCACCACTCCTGCCTTGATGTTTGTGCCTCCAAGGTCTATTCCTATATAATACTTCATCAGATCACCCATCAATCAATATTGGTCATGACAGCCTGTGCTTCGCCCGTAAGCTCAAAATTACCGTAGCCTGCGGGAATGAAAAGGCTGTCGCCCTTTTTCAGCTTAACATCCTCCTGCTTTCCGGAGGAAAATACCAGCTCCCCGTCAAGGACGAGGATGTGCACGAAGGAACGCTCTGTGGCTTCCAGCCATGCACGGTTCCTGATGTCCAGCACATTCACCGTGAAATACTCACACCTGGCAAGTGTGGTCTGCACCCAGTTGCCGTCCTCATGTGAAACAGGCTCTCCCTTGGGGTGTACATTGGGGGGACACAGCTTAGTGACCTCAACGGCTTTGTCGATGTGGAGCTGTCTGGGCTTGCCGTCCGCACCCACTCTTCCATAGTCGTAGATACGGTAGGTGGTGTTGGAATTCTGCTGTATCTCTGCGATGAGTATGCCCTTGCCTATGGCGTGGAGAGTGCCGCTCTCGATGAAGAAGAAGTCTCCTTTCCTGACGGGCACGGAGTTTACGACATCAAGGAGGGTGTTGTTTTCTATCCTCTCCCTGAATTCCTCCTTGGATATCTCATGCTTGAAGCCGTAGAGCAGCTGTGCTCCCTCATCCGCATCAATGACATACCACATCTCCGTCTTTCCGAACTCATGCTCCACCCTCATGGCATATTCGTTGTCGGGGTGCACCTGCACGGAAAGGTTGTCCTTGGCATCTATCAGCTTGATGAGTATGGGGAAGAAGTCGAAGCGGGAGCAGGCGGTGCCCAGTATCTCAGGGCATTCGTCCACTGCCTCCTGCAGGGTCTTTCCCGCAAATTCGCCGCTTGCTATCCGGGAAGGTCCGTCCTTGTGGCAGGAAAGCTCCCAGCTCTCCGCCACCTTTTCAAAGTCACAATCCTTGCCGAAATCATCCCTCAGCCTTGTACCGCCCCAAAGGTAATCCTTGAAGGCTGGTGAAAGTTTTACTGCGTCCATAATTTCCTCTTTCTGCTTTTTCTCGTTTTTCTCTTATACTGATCTCTGACCGATGCATAGACAAGAAACACGCCGCAAATGCTTGGATATAAGGGATCTGAGGCTTGAAGATCGTCTATACATCGGGGAAGGATCAGTATCACAGCTTCCAAAGCTCCTCGGCGTACTGCTTCACAGTTCTGTCGGAGGAGAATTTGCCTGCACTTGCTATGTTCATCCAGCACTTCTTGCCGAACATATTCCTGTCCTTGTAGTCATAAAGGGCACGCAGCTTGGTATCCACATAGCCCCTGAGATCCGTAAGGAGGAAGTAGTTGTCGGGTCTGTGCCATGAGCAGCCGTTGATAAGGGAGTTGTAAAGCTCGCCGAACATACCCGTATCGCCGTCATTGAAGGTGGCATTCACAAGGGTGTTCACAACTCTCTTCACACGCTCATCCTTGTAGTATATCTTCTCTCTCGGATTATAGGTGGGACGTATGACAGCCAGCTCCTCAACTCTTGCACCGAAGATATACTCGTTCTCCCAGCCTGCTTCCTCCACGATCTCCACGTTGGCACCGTCATATGTGCCCAGAGTGACCGCACCGTTGAGCATCAGCTTCATGTTGCCGGTACCGGAGGCTTCCAGTCCTGCGGTGGATATCTGCTCGGATATGTCGGCAGCGGGGATGATCTTTTCGGCATAGGAAACATTGTAGTTGGAAACGAATACCACCTTCAGCTTGTCCTTGGTATCCGGATCGTTGTTCACCAGCTTTGCGATCTCGTTTATGTACTTGATTATGCCCTTTGCCCTGCGGTAAGCGGGGGCAGCCTTTGCACCGAAGATAAAGCAGGTAGGCTGCAGGTCAGGCAGCTTGTGATCCTTTATCTGATAGTAAAGATCCATGATGGAGAAGGCATTGAGGAGCTGTCTCTTGTACTCATGCAGTCTCTTTACCTGGACATCGAAGCACCAGTCGGGGCTGACCTCAACTCCCTCATGCTCCTTCAGATATTTGCAGAGCTGTTCCTTCTTCTCATGCTTTATCTTGTTGAAGCGTTCGATGACAGACGGGTCGTCCACGAACTTTTTAAGCTCCGAGAGCCTGTCCAGATCGGTCTCCCAGCCCTTGCCGATCTTTTCGGTGATAAGGGCGGAAAGCTCCGGGTCACAGAGACCCAGCCACCTTCTGGGTGTTATGCCGTTGGTCTTGTTCTGGAACCTTTCGGGATAGAGCTCGTACCAGTCACGGAGCACATCCTCCTTCAGGATGTTGGTGTGGAGCTGTGCCACGCCGTTGGTGTGGGAGGTGCCGTATACAGCCATCCTTGCCATGTGAATCACATCACCGTCTATAATGCGCATGGAGGGGATCTTGTCCGCCTTGCCCACGCTCTCAAGGTACTTTGCAAGGCTCCTGTCGATAAGCACTATTATCTCATAGACCGTGGGGAGAACGCTCTTGAACAGAGGTATGCTCCATTTTTCGAGAGCCTCGCCCATGACCGTGTGATTGGTGTAATTGAAGGTCCTGCGGGCAATGTCAAAGGCATCGTTAAAGGAGAAGCCTTCCCTGAACATGAGTATGCGCACAAGCTCCGGTATGGCTACCGTGGGATGGGTGTCGTTGAGCTGAACAGCATAGCACTCCGCAAAGTGGGAGAAATCATCGCCGTACTTTTTCTTGTAGCGCCTTACTATATCCTGTACAGAGGCGGAAACAAAGAAATACTGCTGCTTCAGGCGGAGCCTTCTTCCCTTTTCGGTGTTGTCGTTGGGGTAGAGCACATCGTTTATGGCATCAGCATTTATAAGGGAAGCGTTGGCTCCCTCGTAATCCTGAGCGTCGAACCTGGCGAAATCGAAGCCGGACAGGCTCTCTGCCTGCCAGAGACGGAGAGTATTCACAGCCTTTCTCTCAAAGCCGATGATGGGAGTATCATAAGGAACGGCTCTTACAGCCTCTCCCGCAAATTCAACCACCACGCTGTCATTCTCCGCACGAACGCTCCATGCGTCGCCGTGATCCAGCCACACATCCGCAGTTTCGGTCTGGAAGCCGTTGCTTATACCCTGCTTGAAAAGGCCGTACTTGTAGCGTATGCCGTAGCCGTTGAGAGGTATATCGCAGGAAGCCGCAGAATCCAGGAAGCAGGCTGCGAGCCTTCCCAGACCGCCGTTGCCGAGAGCCGCATCCTCCGTCTCTTCAAGACAGCCGATATCTATGCCGCTTTCCGCAAAAAGCTCCTTTGCCTCATCAAGAAGACCTGCACAGTAGAGGTTGTTGTAAACGGCTCTTCCCATAAGGAACTCCGCAGAAAGGTAGTAGGCTCTGCGGGAGCTGTTGTGCCTTTCCACGCACTCGTTCCAGAAAGGTATGATATCGGTCATAACAGCCCTTGAAACAGCGTTGTGGAGCTGAGCGGGGTCTGCATGGGCGATATCGGTGCGGGCATCGGTGGAAAGGTTTTCCTCTATCCTTGCTTTAAATGTCTTTTTATCCAATTTTATCATCCCTTACATAAAAAATCACAAACATAAGTCTATTTTATCATAATTTGAAATAAAAATCAAGAGATTTGTAAAGTATGAAGAAATATGTACATTACAGGCAATTATTTGCAGGAAAATTTGTGCATATCGCCTATAAAAATAATTAACTTGATTTTTTGCGGATAATGTAGTATAATTATGTACTGTGTTATCGCCTTCATACTAATTCTTCCTCGATGTATAGACGATCTCCAAGCCTCAAATCCCTTATATTCAAGCATTTGCGGCTTGTTTCTTGTCTATACATCGGTCAGAAATTAGTATCAGCAAAGAACCCTACACACTCAGGATGTGATAATTATGCCAATAAATATTCCGGATGATCTCCCCGCAATAGAAGCACTGCGCAAAGAAAACATATTCTGCATGACCCACTCCACGGCATCGCACCAGGATATACGCCCGCTCCGTATACTTATCCTGAACCTTATGCCGAAGAAAATAGAGACAGAGACCCAGATACTCAGGCTGCTTTCAAATACACCCATACAGGTGGACATAGACTTTCTGCAGATGAAGTCCCATGTATCCAAGAACACGCCCCGCTCTCATCTGAATAAATTTTACTATACATTCGATGAGGTGAAGGACAGGCGCTTTGACGGCCTTATAATCACAGGTGCTCCGGTGGAGCAGCTGGAATATGAGGATGTGGACTACTGGGGAGAGCTTTGCGAAGTCATGGACTGGTCCCTTGAAAATGTCTACTCCGTGTTCCATATATGCTGGGGAGCACAGGCGGGGCTGTACCACCACTACGGTGTGCCCAAATATGCCCTGAAGGAGAAGATGTTCGGACTTTTCGAGCACCGCATAAACGATTCCTATCACCCGCTGGTAAGGGGATTTGACGATAATTTCACCGTTCCCCATTCAAGATATACCGAAGTGCGTGAAGAGGATATAGTAAAAGTCCCGGGGCTGAAGGTGCTGACCTACTCCCGCATATCGGGAGTGCATATAGTGACGGAATCCTCAAACAGGCTCTTTTTCTGCACGGGTCACTCCGAATACGACCGCTTCACATTGGGAAATGAGTATTACAGGGATCTTGAAAAGGGTCTTGATATCAAAAAGCCGTATAACTATTTCCCGGATGATGATGTTCTTATGCCGCCCCGCTTCAACTGGCGCTGCCACGCAAATCTGCTTTTTTCCAACTGGATAAACTACTGCGTATACCAGTCCACCCCCTACGATCTGGATACTCTCACCCCGGTGGAGACCCTGTATTCAAAGAGCTGATACTTTCTGCCCTCTCATTTTGTGTGAGGGCATTCTCTTTTGCTGTGCACCCTGTTCACGATGAGAGCGGCACATAAAACAGAAAAAAAACAGAGAGCCTGTTTGTGCAGGTATACAAGACCACAATATTTGCGCAAATCATTTTATGAAAGCTATTGATTTGCGCTTTCAAACATGGTATAATGTTTATGATGATGTATCTTCATCGGTCATGTAGCAAAAAAAGGAAAGAATTCTGCTACACAAGGATCCCGATATATAGCGGATCGCGGGGATAGTGTAGCAAAAAGCAAAAAAACTGCTACGTCACAAACGCCTATGTCATCAAGGTTGTCAGTGTAATGTAGCAGAATAGCAGAATTATTTTCTATTATGAGAGAAAAAATAGAATAATATAGTTTTAAACAAAAAACCGGAAAATTCTGCTACAAAGCCCTCTAAGCCTTTACAGGAGCGGATCAAGGTGTAGCAGAAATCATAGGATGTAGCAAAAAAACGAAGGAGATCCGCACCACAAAGAAAAGGGCAGGACGGGATGTGTCACGGCGACGAGCCGTGACGGAGGGAGTTCAGCAGGTCAATGTCAGTACTGCCCGCCTTGACAAAAAGGGGTTTTGGTGGTAGAATAGGGGGTATGCAGGAATTTGTTACCGAAAGGGAGGATCAAGCGTGCGTGTACTTGTGGTAGAGGACGAAAAGCGGCTTGCGGATGCGATAAAGCTGCTGCTTGAAAAGGAAAAGATAATAACCGATGTGTCCTATAACGGCATAGACGGTCTTGACAATGCGCTGAGCGCCATCTATGACGTGATAATACTTGATGTGATGCTCCCGGGTATGGACGGCTTTTCGGTGATCGAGAACATACGGAAAGAGGGCATAGAGACCCCCGTCATGATGCTGACCGCCAAAAGTGCGGTAACGGACAAGGTAAAGGGGCTCGACAGGGGAGCGGACGACTACCTTACAAAGCCGTTCGTGACAGAGGAGCTGCTTGCAAGGGTAAGGGCTCTCGGAAGGCGGAGCACGGCGGGTATAGTTTCATCGGATGAGCTTTCTTTCGGTGATCTGAAGCTGGATACCGCATCCTTTGAGGTAAGCTGCGGTCAGAAGAGCGTAAAGCTGGGTCTGAAGGAATATTCCATACTGGAAATGCTGATGATAAACAAAGGCAACGCCATAAGCAAGGATATGCTCATCACCAAGATATGGGGCTATGATTCGGATGCACAGGACAACAATGTGGAGGTCTATGTATCCTTCCTGCGGAAAAAACTGAGCTTTCTGGGCTCAAAGACGGCTATAAAGACACTGCGGGGCATAGGCTACAAGCTGGAAAGCGAGGAGGAGAACAATGACTGAGTTTTCATCACACAGGACAGACCTGCGGGCATACGCTCCGTCGGGCTTTATAGGGAAATACTCAAAGCTGGTAAAGGATGAGGTCATACCTTACCAGTACGATGTTTTGTGGGACAAAAGGGAGAACACCGAAAAAAGCCATGTGGTACAGAATTTCATAAATGCAGGGAAAGCCATCAGGGGCGAAGATACGGGAGACGGCTTTTACGGAATGGTCTTTCAGGATTCGGATGCTGCAAAATGGATAGAGGCCGCAGCCTTTTCTCTTGTGAATTTCCCCGACAGTGAGCTTGAGAACAAAATAGATGAGCTGATAGATATAATAGCCGATGCCCAGGATGAGGACGGTTATCTTGACACCTATTTCACCGTAAAGGACAGGGACAAGCGCTTTACAAACCTGCTGGAGGGGCATGAGCTGTACTGCTCCGGACACATGATCGAAGCAACCGCCGCCTATTACAAAGTGACGGGAAAGAGAAAGCTCCTGGATGTGATGCTCAGGAACATGGAACACATCTACGATCACTTTGTCACAAAGGGAGAGGAAGGGTACCCCGGACACCCGGAGATAGAGCAGGCACTGATAAAGCTGTACCGCACCACGGGCGACAAAAAGGCGCTCGAACTGGCATCCCACTTTGTGAATGTAAGAGGCAAGGACCCCGACTTTTTTATCAGGGAAAAGGAAAAAAGAGACTGGACCGTGTGGGGGAATGACGGCTCGGACAGGGATTATCAGCAGAGCGGCGCACCCGTGAGAGAGCAAAAGGATGCCACGGGTCACGCAGTAAGGGCAGTCTACCTTTACGCCGCCATGGCGGGGCTCCTTTGCGAAACGGGGGACAGATCCCTTGAGGATGCCTGCCACAGGCTGTGGAACAGCATCACCAAAAAAAGGATGTACATAACCGGAGGCATAGGCTCCACTGTTGAGGGGGAAGCATTCACGGAGGACTACGACCTGCCAACGGACACCGCCTATTGTGAGACCTGCGCCTCACTGGGTCTTATGTTCTTTGCGGCGGCAATGCTGGAGCACGAAACTGACAGCAGATATGCCGATGTGATGGAAAGAGCTTTCTACAACACCGCCCTTGCAGGTATGCAGCTTGACGGAAAGAGCTTTTTCTATGTGAACGTGCTTGAGAGCCTGCCCGGTATCTCCGGAAAGACCCGCACCCACCGCCATACACTTACCACCCGTCCGGGCTGGTATGCCTGCGCCTGCTGCCCTCCCAACCTTGCAAGGGTGATAATGTCCTTCGGGGAATATGCCTTCGGAGAGAACGAGGATACAGGCTTTGTTCACCTGTATGCGGCAGGAGAAGTAAAGTTCGGCTGCGGACTTCATATAAACATCGATACGGAGTACCCCTATTCCGACAGGATAGTTATCAGCGCCGTAAAAGGCGGAAATATCGCCGTGCGCATACCCGTCTGGAGCAAAAAGCGGTCCATAGCCCTGAACGGCACCGAGATCTCCGCAGAGACTGTCAAAGGCTATGCCTATATCAGTCTTAATGACGGAGACACCCTGACCCTCACCCTTGACTGCACGCCCCGCTTCAACTTCGCATCTCCCCGTATCCCCTCCGTTGCGGGAATGGTCTGCCTTTCAAAGGGTCCTCTCGTATACTGCTTTGAGGGAAAGGACAATGACGGTGATGTGGTGGGACTGAGCCTTGACACCGCCTCAGGGATAGAGATCGGCTCCTGCAGTGAGCTTGGCACAGACTGCCTCAGAGTGACAGCATACAGAGATGAAGCAGAGGATGAGCTCTACTCCTTTGAAGCACCCGCACAAAAAAAGGTGAAAGCCGCTGCCATCCCCTATTACGCATGGTGCAACAGGGGCGAGAACCAGATGAGAGTGTGGATGAGAAAGAAATAACAGCATTATCCACATAATATAGCGCAAAGCATTGTGCATATTGCTGTACTATAATGAATATTTTATAAAACACCTTTACACAGAAATATAAATATGTTATAATTACATACAGTCAATTCTTACAGATAAAGGGCTTTTCCAAAGACCTGTGAGATACGGGAGAGTGTTGGAATGTTTACAGAGGCGGAAAACAGATATTATTACGACGGGGATGACCTGGGAGCGGTCTACATGGGCAACAAGACCGTTTTCAAGGTGTGGTCTCCCTATGCCTCCGCTGCTTCTGTCCTGCTCTACAGAAGGTGCAGGGATGAGCGCCCCTTCCGCAGGCTCCCAATGAAAAAAAGCCGCAAGGGAGTATGGGAGAAAGTCGCAAACGGCGATATGGAAGGCGTTTACTACACCTATGAGATCGTTATGGACGATGTTCCCGTGGAGACCATAGACATCTACGCAAAGGCAGCGGGTGTAAACGGTATCATGGGTATGGTCATCGACACCGCCCGCCTCAACCCCAAGGGATGGGGGGATTACCGACTCCCCGAAATGAAATCCCCCACAGATGCCGTGGTGTACGAGCTCCATGTAAGGGATTTCTCCATTGACGAAAGCGGCAATTTCGTATACAAGGGGCGTTTCCTCGCCTTTACGGAAAAGGGACTGGTAAATGCCGCAGGGGACAAGGTGGGCATCGACCACCTGAAAGAGCTGGGTGTCACCCATGTTCAGCTCCAGCCTGTGTTCGACTTCCAGACCGTGGATGAATCCGACTACCACAGACCGCAGTTCAACTGGGGCTACGATCCTCTGAATTTCAATGTTCCGGAGGGTTCCTATTCCACCAACCCCTTCAGCGGCCACAAGAGGGTGGAGGAGTTCAAAAAGATGGTACACGCTCTTCACAAGGCGGGTATCAGAGTTATAATGGATGTGGTGTACAACCACACCTACGCCACTGCGGACTCTCCCTTCAACAAGACCTTCCCCAAGTATTATTACAGGCTTTGCGGTCCCAACAACGAGTATTTTTCCAACGGCTCCGGCTGCGGGAATGAGATAGCCACCGAAAGAAAAATGGTGCGCAAGTTCATAATAGACAGCCTTTGCTACTGGGCAAAGGAATACCTTATCGACGGCTTCCGCTTTGACCTGATGGGGCTTTACGACATAGAGACTCTCAATCTCGCAGAGCAGAAGCTAAAGAGCATAAACCCCGAGATCATCCTCTACGGAGAGGGCTGGACAGGCGGCGGCAGCGCACTTCCCGACGGCATGAGAGCCATGAAGCTCAATGCCCGCCACACGCCGGGCTACGGCTTTTTCTCCGATGATTTCAGGGATACCGTAAAGGGAAACAACTTTGAAAACTCCTCAAAGGGCTATGTGAACGGTGCCATAGGAAACGAGGAATATGTAAAAGAGGTAATGTGCGGAAGAGTGCCTCACCCCCAGCTGCCGAACCTTGACAAATATTCATGGGCAGTCTCTCCCTGCCAGACCGTAAACTATGTGGAAGTACATGACAACCTTACCCTGTGGGACAAGCTGTGCTGTACCAACCCCACGGACAGCACGGAAGTACGTTGCCGCATGGACAAGATGGCTGCTGCCATGGTGATGCTGTCACAGGGGATAGCGCTTATACAGGCAGGGCAGGAATTCCTGCGCTCCAAGCCCCTCCCCGGCGGTGCCTTCGACCATAACAGCTACTGCTCCCCGGATGTGGTAAATTCCCTGAAATGGGGCAGGAAGTCGGAATTCAAGCATATTTTTGAATACTACAAGGGGCTTATAGAATTCAGGAAGGCTCACTCCGCTCTCAGGATGTCAACGACCGAAGAAGTAGGGCGCAATATGCGCTATTTCGACAAGCTCCCCCAGAGGGTAGTGGGCTTCGGTCTTTACGGCGACTGCGACCTTGAAGAGATTGCCGTATTCTTTAACCCCTCGCCCTACGGCGTGAAGCTGTTCGCCTTCGGCGAATATGATGTGTATATAGACGGCGACAGAGCCGGGAACGTCCCTCTTTACAAGGTGGAGGGGGACTATGAACTGAAAGGGTATTCCACCCTTGTCATGGGCAAGAAAAAGGAATGATGTTCTCTTTCCGGATGAAACAAAGGTGATATTATGAAAAGGATTCTTGTTTGTGAAGATGAAGATGTCATCAGGGATTTTGTGGTCATCAACCTGAGCAGAGCGGGCTATGATGTGGTAGACGTGAACTGCGGTGAGGATGCCCTGGCTGTTTTCGACAGGGAAAACGGCAATTTCGACATAGTTCTTCTTGATATAATGATGCCCGGCATGGACGGCTTCCATGTGTGCAAGGAGCTGAGGAACAGGAGCGCCACGCTGGGGATAATAATGCTCTCCGCCAAGACCCAGGAGATGGACAAGGTCTCCGGACTCATGCTGGGGGCTGATGACTACATCACAAAGCCCTTCTCTCCCTCGGAGCTTACTGCCAGGATAGATGCGGTGTACAGGCGTGTCAGCATGACCTTTGTGAGAGAAGAGAAGGTCACCACCGTGGTATCGGGTCCCTTTACCCTCAACCTGAAAAGCAGGACGGTATCAAAGGGGGATGAGGTCATAGACCTTACACAGGTGGAGTACCAGATACTCGAATACTTCATAATGAACCAGAACACTGCCCTTGACAGGCGCAGCATACTACATCACATCTGGGGAGAGAATTACCCGGGAGACGACAAGATCGTTGATGTGAACGTAAGAAGGATCAGGCTGAAAATAGAGGATGAGCCCTCCAAGCCAAAGTATGTAAAAACTATCTGGGGATTCGGCTACAAGTGGTCCGACGGAAACCCGGAAGAAGAGGAAAGTTAAAAGAGCATGGCAAAGCCTGCTGTAAGAAAGGCACCGAGAGAGACGATAACAAGGCGGTGGCTGGTGAACAACCTGGGAGTCAGCGCTGTCGTTCTGCTGACTGTGGTCTTTGCTTTTTCGGTGATAATCAGCTTTTATTATACAAACTCCGCAGGTCAGTATGTGACCTCCAGACTGAACACGGTGTCGAGCCTTCTGAGCCAGTATTACTCGGATAATCCCAACACCTTCAACACACAGGTGAGGACCTTTATACAGGACTGGGACGACAAGGACACCACAGAGCTTATGGCAATAGGCGCCGACGGCCATGTTACCATGACCTCCTCCGGCTTTTCTCCCACAAAGGATATACTTGCCTCCGACTATACGGATGCTCTCAGATCGGGCTCTACGGGCTTTTTCAGAGGGCGGCTCCCGGACGGCGAGAAGGTAGTGGCTGTGAGCATGGTGACCCCTGATACCACAGGCGACTGCAATGTGATAAGGATAGTCAGCTCCCTTAAAAGGGTAGACAGTCACATAAGGCTGTATATACTCTTTATCTCCCTTGTCGGAGCTGCCATTCTTGTGCTGATGATATTTTCGGGGATGTACTTTGTAAAGTCCATCGTCATTCCCGTGAACCGTTTGGGAAACACCGCAAGGCGATATGCAAGAGGGGATTTCTCCGTCCGCATACCTGTAGAGAGCAACGACGAGATAGGTGAGCTGTGCAGGCTCATTAACAAAATGGCAGACAGTCTGGCAGAGTCGGAGCAGATGAAAAACGAATTCATATCCAGTGTTTCCCATGAGCTGAGGACGCCTCTCACAGCCATAAAGGGCTGGGCAGAGACCATAGAGGCGATGCCTGACGACCCGGAGATGACCTCCAAGGGAATGCACGTCATAGATTCGGAGACCGAGCGCCTTTCCCAGATGGTAGAGGATCTACTGGACTTTTCACGGATGCAGAACGGTAAGCTGACCCTTGAAAAGGGAAGTGTGGATGTGCTTGCCGAGCTGGGAGAAACTGTCCTCATCTACACGGAAAAGGCAAGGCAGGAGGGCATTGAGCTGGTATATACCGAGCCCGATGATCTTCCCATAGTTTACGGCGACAGGAACAGGCTGAGACAGGTGTTTATCAATGTCATAGACAACGCCATTAAGTACAGCGACAAGGGCGGTCTCATAACCGTCAATGCCGTGTGCAACCCGGAGGGGAATATAGAGATAGAGGTCTCCGACAACGGCTGCGGAATAAGGGAAGAGGACCTTGACAAGGTAAAGACCAAGTTTTTCCGTGCGAACCATATCAAAAGAGGTTCCGGCATAGGTCTTGCCGTTGCAGATGAGATAATGCAGATGCACGGCGGCACCATAGATATATCAAGCGTGTTCGGTGAGGGAACGAGAGTTCTCATCACGCTCCCTGCGGGAACAAAGCCATGAGGGTCGCCTTTGTGACCTTCGGCTGCAAGGTCAATACCTACGAGACCCAGTGCATGAGGGAGTGCTTCCTCTCCCACGGCTTTGAGGAGAGCGCAGTGTCCGCTGCGGATGTGATAGTCATAAACTCCTGCACTGTCACACAGACCGCAGACCGGAAACTGTTAAAGGAAATGCGCTCCCTGAAAAAAAGCTGTCCTGGGGCTCTCATATGCCTTACAGGGTGCTATCCCCAGGCTCACAAGGACGAGAATTCGGATGTTTTCGAGCTTTCGGACATTATCTCCGGCACATCCGAAAGAGAGCTACTCCCTCAAAGGGTGATGAGCTTTTTGAGCGGCAGCAGCATAAAAAGGGGAGCAGGGGAATGGGAAAAGGAGATATCCACCCTGACCGTGAGCTACAGCGAGGGGCATACAAGGGGATACATAAAGATACAGGACGGCTGCGATATGCGCTGCTCCTACTGCATAATACCCGATGCCAGGGGACATATGCGCTCAAAGCCTGTTGAGGTCATCAAAAGAGAGGTCTCGGCACTGGCGGAAAGCGGCTGCACGGAGATAGTTCTTGTGGGCATAAATATCATGTTTTTCGGAAGAGAGTTTGGACTTGATATAAGCCATGCAGTGCAGGCGGCAGCCGAAAACGAAAGTATAAGAAGAGTGAGGATAAGCTCTGTGGAGCCCGAAAGGATGGATATCCCTCTTCTTATGCGCCTGAGGGCAGAGGAGAAGTTCTGCCCGTCCTTTCATTTATCCCTGCAAAGCGGCTGTGACACTGTTCTGAAAAGGATGCGCCGTCACTATGACACCGCACTTTACAGTGAAACGGTATCAAACATCCGCAGTATGTTTGAGGATGCCGCCATCTCCACCGACATAATGACGGGATTTCCGGAGGAGACCCGTGAGGAACACAGGATCTCTATGGACTTTGTGGAAAGCATGGGCTTTGCAAGGGTACACGTCTTTCCCTTTTCACTGCGAAAAAACACACCCGCACAAAGCATGGTGCAGGTGCCGAGAGACACTGTAAAGCGCCGAGCCGCAGAAATGACGGTCCTTTCCGAAAAGCTGTCTCTGGCATACAACCAAAAATACATAGGCAAGAGCCTTGAAGTCCTTTTTGAAAGGGAACGCTCCGACGGCACCCACAGGGGTCACAGCAAAAACTACCTGAATGTGGAGCTTGAAGAAAAGCTGCCTTTTTCCCTGAAGGGACAATATAAGGATGTGCTCATCACATCCGCAGGAACAAATACATTACGGGGAAGCATCTCCGATAAATGAATGAAAAAAAAGGTGATCACAATGTCAGTCTATCGTGTGTATGTAGAAAAAAAGCCCGGATATGCTGCGGCATCGGCAAATCTTGCGGCGGATGCAAAGACTGCCCTGAAGCTGTCACAGCTTGAAGGCATCCGCATCATCAACCGCTATGATGCCGAAAACATTTCACGGGAAAACTTCGATCTGGCGGTGAAGAATGTTTTCTCCGAGCCCGCAGTAGACATCGTCTACAATGAGATGCCAAAGCTGGCAGACAATGAGACAGTTTTTGCGGTGGAATATCTGCCCGGTCAGTTCGATCAGCGTGCGGATTCCTGTGAACAGTGTATACAGATACTTACGGGAGGGGAGCGCCCCACCATAAAAAATGCGAGAGTATACATAGTTTCGGGCTTTCTTACGGCAGATGAGCTGGATTCACTGAAAAAGTACATCATCAACCCCGTGGAGAGCAGAGAGGCATCCCTTGCCCCCGTGGACACCCTCACCGTAAAATACGACATACCCACAGAGGTAGAGGTGCTCAAAGGCTTTACGGAGCAGTCCGACGAGCAGGCAGCTGAGTTTGTGAAGAAGTACGGTCTCGCTATGGACAACGACGACCTTATCTTCTGCCGTGACTATTTCAGGAACACCGAAAAGCGTGATCCCACCATCACCGAGATAAGGATGATAGATACCTACTGGTCGGATCACTGCCGCCACACCACCTTCCTTACACAGATAGATGATGTTAATATAGAAGCCGACTACATAGAAGATACCTACAAGCAGTACCTTGCCGATAAGAAGGCTCTCGGTAGAGACAGCAAGCCCGTTACCCTCATGGACATCGCCACCATGGGTATGAGAAAGCTGAAGGCGGACGGAAAGCTGCCCGATCTGGATGAATCCGAGGAGATAAACGCCTGCTCCGTAAAGATAAAGGTAGATGTGGACGGAGAGCTCCAGGACTGGCTCCTCATGTTCAAGAACGAGACCCACAACCACCCCACGGAAATAGAGCCCTTCGGCGGTGCTGCCACCTGTCTCGGCGGTGCCATAAGAGACCCTCTTTCCGGGCGCAGCTATGTTTATCAGGCAATGCGTGTAACGGGAGCCTCCAACCCCCTCGTACCCGTTGAGGACACCACCCACGGAAAGCTCCCCCAGAGAAAGATAACCACCGGCGCAGCCAACGGCTACTCCTCCTACGGCAACCAGATAGGACTGGCAACAGGCCATGTGGCGGAAGTTTACCATCCCGGTTATGTGGCAAAGCGTCTGGAGATCGGTGCGGTGATAGGTGCGGCACCCGCAGAGAACGTGCGCAGAGAAGCCCCGGAGCCCGGAGATGTAGTGATACTCCTGGGCGGCAGGACAGGGCGTGACGGCTGCGGCGGCGCAACAGGCTCCTCCAAGGCACACACCGAAGGATCGCTCGAATCCTGCGGCGCTGAGGTACAGAAGGGTAACCCCCCCGAGGAAAGAAAGCTGCAGAGGCTTTTCAGGGACAAGGAAGTTACAGGGATGATAAAGCGCTGCAACGACTTCGGTGCAGGCGGTGTCTCCGTAGCGATAGGTGAGCTGACGGACGGTCTGGAAATAGACCTTTCCGCTGTTCCCAAGAAGTATGACGGTCTTGACGGCACAGAGCTTGCCATAAGCGAGTCTCAGGAAAGAATGGCTGTGGTGGTCGCTGCCAAGGACTGCAAGAAGTTCATCAAGGCTGCCAACAAGGAAAACCTTGAAGCCACAAAGGTCGCCGATGTCAAGGCAGACAGGCGGCTGGTCATGAAGTGGAACGGAAAGGTGATAGTTGACCTTTCAAGAGATTTCCTCAATTCCAACGGTGCCGTAAAGCACACCAAGGTCAATGTCCGCATCCCCGTCATCACCCAGCCCCACAACTATACCGATTCACCCGACAGCTTTACCGAGCTCATGTCCAACCTTAACTGCAGCTCGCAGAAGGGTCTTGTGGAGCGCTTTGACTCCACCATAGGAGCGGGTACTGTGCTCATGCCCTACGGCGGCAGGTATCAGCTCACCCCCAACCAGGCAATGGCTGCCAAGATACCTGTACTCAAGGGTCAGACTAAGACCACATCCCTTATGGGCTGGGGCTTCAATCCCTATCTTTCGGACAAGTCCCCCTATCACGGTGCGATGGCTGCGGTCATAGAATCCGTTGCAAAGGTCATAGCCGCAGGCGGCAGCAGAGAAAAGTGCTGGCTCACCTTCCAGGAATACTTTGAGAGGACAAACGACAATCCCACCCGCTGGGGACGCCCGTTCTCCGCACTTCTGGGCGCATACAAGGCGCAGAACGAGCTTTGCTGCGCATCCATCGGCGGAAAGGACTCTATGTCCGGCACCTTCGAGAACATAGATGTTCCCGCAACTCTCGTTTCCTTTGCGGTGTCTCTTGCAGACAGCGACAAGGTGATCTCCACCGAATTCAAGGGAGAGGGTCACAAGGTCATCTATATCTCCCCGGACTACGACGAGAACGGTCTGCCGGTATGGGAGAGCGTGAGAAGGGTATTTGACCGTGCAGAGATGATGATTGCCTCCGGTCATGTGCTCTCCGCCTATGTAACAGGCTTCGGCGGCGTGGCAGAGGCTCTTTCCAAGATGTCCATGGGCAACCACATAGGCTTTGCCTTCAAGGAAAAAATGGATCCCGACGAGCTTTTCTACTCCCGCTACGGTTCCTTCGTTCTTGAAACGGACAGTGAGACCTTCGGTGAAAGAGTCATAGGTGTGACCACTGGGGACTATGAGATCGACTGCATAAACTACAAGGTGGACATGAACACCGTTCAGAAGGCGTGGGAAGGCAAGCTGGAGCCTGTATTCCCCGTGAATGTGCGTGAAAAGGCAGAGCCTGCGAAAAAGTACTCCTTCACTCTTCCCGGTGCGCCCCATGCCTCCAGCTTCTGCGAGCCCAAGGTGCTCATACCCGTATTCCCCGGCACAAACTGTGAATACGATACCGCAAGAGTATTTGAAAGGGCAGGTGCAAAGACCGAGACCGTTGTAATAAACAACCTGAGCGCCGCAGGTCTGGAGGAAAGCGTCAAGTACTTTGAAAAGGCCGTAAGGAAGTCCCAGATAATCATGATACCCGGAGGCTTCTCCGGCGGTGACGAGCCCGACGGCTCCGGCAAGTTCATAACCTCCTTCTTCCGCAATGCTGCCATAAAGGATGCGGTAAGCGAGCTCCTTGAAAAGCGTGACGGTCTTATGCTGGGCATATGCAACGGCTTCCAGGCACTTATAAAGCTGGGTCTTGTTCCCTACGGAAAGATAGTGGAGCAGGAGGACGATTCTCCCACACTTACCTTTAACACCATAGGCAGGCACCAGTCCATGATGGTGCGCACAAGGATAGCCTCGAACCGCTCTCCCTGGCTTGCAGCCTGTGAAACAGGGGATATACACACCATAGCCATTTCCCACGGCGAAGGACGATTTGTTGCAAGCAAGGAACAGATAGCCGCACTTGCAGCCTCCGGACAGATAGCTACCCAGTATGTGGATCTGAACGGCGATCCCACCATGGATATACGCTTTAACCCCAACGGCTCCTTTGATGCCATCGAGGGCATCACCTCTCCCGACGGAAGAGTTCTCGGAAAGATGGGTCACAGCGAGCGTATCGGCACCGACATATGCAAGAATGTTCCCGGCGAAAAGGATCAGAAGATCTTTGAAAGCGGCGTGGCATACTTCAAGTAAACAAGTAAATAAACAAGGCGCACTGCTCAAAACAGTGCGCCATTTTCTTACCTTATTGTTTTCCGCTTTTCATGACCTTTTTAACGCTGTACATCTCTTTGTCAGCTCGTTCAAAGACCTTTTCGGCGGTGGTGTCCGTATACCTGTTGTAAACGGATATACCGCCTGCTATGGTCACGAGCCCCTTCTTCTTGTTTTCCTCCACCATATGTGATATCTTGTCCATCAGCTCACCGGAGTGTTCGTAATCATTTCCCCGTGCGATCACCGCAAACTCATCGCCTCCGATCCTGTATACGGGGCTGTGGGCAAAGGAGACACATATCATGCGGCACGCCGAGCGTATGAACTCATCACCCGCAGTGTGTCCCATGCTGTCATTTATATTCTTCAGACCGTTCACATCAAACACGGCGATGGCAAAGGGCTCCGCCTTTTTCTCCGCTATTTCGCCGTTGATCCTCTTTATGGCGGTAGAATAGGCATATTTGTTCTTTACACCCGTAAGATTGTCGGTATTAGCCTGTGTGACGGCGTTTTTCAGCTCGGTCTCAAGGCGGACGGAAGCATCCACATTAGTCACCGCCACCACCACATGGCTGTCGCCCTGAGCTGCCCTTATGGCAAAAAGCCTTATATATTCGGCATGGTCGCCAATATTCAGCCTGTAAGTCAAAGTCATCCGCCCTTCCCGTTCTATCTCGGAAAGGAAATGCTCCTTTTCCATGGCGGCTGCCATCATGGGATAATCCTCGGCATAGATCTCACTTTTCATATTGACCTGTGTATCGGCGAAAAAGTCCTTCCCCGGCGCCCCTGCGGACAGCCTTGCATGCTCTTCGGAAGCAGCAAACTCCACATAGGAATTGGTCTCGCAGTCAACGTAGTAAATGACCTCGTAGCGTGTGGCAAGGATCTTTGCAACAGTGTCGTATATGACCTGCTTTTTCTGCTGTGCCTGTTCTCTGCGCACTTGCTCATCCACATTTCTCACACCTATGACCACATACTTTCTGTCATTGGGGGATGATATGGTCTTTAGGTTGAAATACTGCTCCTTACCGTCTATCAGGAGCCTGTAATCCACGGAAAAGCTCTTGCTTTCCTCCAGGGCGGATATTATGTTTTTCTTCCTCAGCTTTTTTATAAAATCCGGTCTGTCGTCCTTATGGACAAGTATCCTGCTGTTGATGATGGTATCCTTGAAGAAATCCGCACCCGTATTAAGTATGCGTATCCTGCTGCTTCCGCCGATGGTTGCATACTCAACATAGCTGTTATCCATCATATCTATATAGTAGATACTGATATAATCCTGCGCCAGAGCTGCCGCAAGATATTCAAAAGTCACATCGGATCTGCCCTTTTTTTTCGATGCGGGAAGTACATTTGAAAAAATATCTGTCAATCTCATAAAACCCTCCCAAGGTCATATCCTGAAACCGCCTATCTGTTTTTCAAGTACCTTTGCCTGTCCTGCCAGCTCCTCCGTACCCGCTGCCGCAGCCTGTGCCGTGGCTGCATTTCCGGATACGGCTCCGGCGATGTCGGAAATACCGATGCTCACTACATTTATGTCGGAAGCCTGTTTGTTCGACGAATGTGATATCCTCTCTACCAGCACGCCCAGCTCCCTGACGGAAGACAGAGCCTCGGTCAGGGACTGTGTGACGGAATTGTTAAGGGAGACGCCCTTTTCCACAGCCTCTTCGCTCTTTTCTATGAGCTCAACAGCGTTGTTTGCTGCCTCTGCCGACCTTCCCGCCAGGTTCCTTACTTCATCTGCGACCACGGCAAAGCCTTTTCCCGCACTCCCTGCTCTTGCCGCTTCCACTGCGGCATTCAGGGCAAGTATATTTGTCTGGAAGGAAATGTCCTCTATAAGATTCACTATCATCCTGATACGGGAGGATGCTGCCTTTATCTCCTCAATGGCTGTGCTGAGCTCCTCCATGTTCCTGTTGCTGCGGTCAACGCTTGTTACCACCTCACGGGATATGCTTTCCATGCGGTTTATCATTTCCGTGTTCTCACGGACATTTTCGTTTATTCCCCCCACAAGGGAATCGAGCTCCTTCAGGGTCTCCGCCTCTGCGCTCGAATTCAGAGCCAGAGTCTGAGCTCCTCCCGCCAGGGCACCTGCGCCGCTGTTCACCTGCTCTCCCGCAGCCTTTATGGCGCTCATTGCTCCCGAAAGGGAACGGGTGATGTTATCGAGTGAGAGCTTGATGTTCCCGAAATCTCCCTTGTAGTCCACAGCCGAGGAAACTGTCAGGTCGCCGGCAGCCATTTTTGAGAGCACATCGTCTATATCCCTGATGTAGAGCCCCACATTGTCGATGGTGGTCTTCATGGCAACAGACAGCAGCTCTGTCTCGTCGCCCCTTGTATTCGGTTTGAAGGAAGTATCTATCTCGCCCCTGGAGAACCTGTCAAGGCAGTCTACCGTGGGAAGTATGGATGCTGATATGTTTTTTGCGGAATGCATAGCCACCAGAGTGACGAGCACCATATTCACCATCAGCCAGCACAGCATGACAAAAACAGCCTTTTTTCCCTTGCCGTAAAGGAGATCCGATTCCAGACAGTAGATCACGCTGTATGAAGGATCCGAACCGAGAGGTGCGGAATAAACGGAATACTTGGTATACACGCCGCCGTTTCTGCAATCTGTACCCTGTGCGGCAGCTTCCATGTTTTTGGAGAAGATCTCGTCCTCTCTCAGATCCTTTCCGCACTCCGAGCTGTCCGTGGAAAGAAGCACCCTTCCCGTGGCAGCACTTACAAAGATGCCCCTTGTGCCCTCTCCGCCCAGTCTTTCTATGGCGTAATCAAAATAACCTTCTCTCAGTTCTCCCACCAGAACCTTGCTGCCGCTCCTGTATGCCGCAAGGCTCAGCTTTGCAGCAGGGAGACAGGCAAAGACCATCTGCCCCTCAGAAAGATACCCGCACTCCTCTGAAAAGAGAGAATAGTCATAGGGACGATCGTCGCCCAAAGTAAAAACAGCTTTAAAAATGTCATGTTCCTCACCGGGAACGGCGGTTTTGAGCCCCTCCGACAGGAATTCCATTTCCTCCTCAAGAGAGACCGCAGCCCCCGAGACCATATTGTTCTCTGTCCTTACGGCAAATTCGCCGGTGATAACATTCAGATATGCTATTGCTACAAATGCCACCGAAATGGCTCCTATAACTGCACATATGACTCCCAGCGCAGTAAGGCGCCGTCTTAATGAACCCTTCATATATCGCCTCTGAATCCGTACAAGCTTATAAGCATATATATTCTCATTGTATCATATTTCTGTAATTATGTCAACTGAAATGTATGCTCCAAACGGAAATCTCTCCCGCGAAATATTCGTCATAAGCAACATATTTTCATCATCCGATTTAGCAAAAATGTATATTTTGCGCAATTGCTTATTATTGTATTGATTTGGATTCAAAAACATGCAATTATAATGTATCCGAAGAGTGTATGCAAAAAGCTGTCCCAAAAAGAATTGCTCTGATATAGAAGTTATTCGCCATAGTATTTCTGATGCAAGGTCAGAAGTACTATGGCTTTCTATTGACAGTTCAGCGGTGTCGTGATATAATTGTTACAATTGTTACCGGCATAAATCGGGATATGTGAGGAGGATATATGGATCACAATAATATAGCAGGATTTATAAGAAAGCAGAAGGTAGCCTTTATCTGTTCGATCGACGAGGAAGGATTTCCAAATGTTAAGGCTATGCTAAAACCAAGAAAGATCGAGAGACTAAAGCAGTTCTATTTTTCAACAAATACATCTTCCATGAGAGTAAAGCAGTACATGAATAATCCGAATGCTTGTATTTATTTCTATCATAAAGGTCTGATCAAGTACGTCGGGGTTATGCTGAAGGGCAAGATGGACGTGCTGACCGACCAAGAAACGAAAGATAATATATGGCGAAAAGGCGATACGATGTTTTACAAAGGTGGTGTTACAGATCCAGATTACTGTGTTTTGAGGTTCACCGCTGAAAGCGGAAGATATTATTGTGATCTAAAAACAGAAAGTTTTACCATAGATTGATGCAAATCCTGATTTTTTTAGCAGGCAAATACAATGCCCCGAAGCAATTTGAAATGCTTCGGGGCATAACTTCTATATGGATATTTGTATAGAGGGAACGGCTTTCTTCAAATCATTATGTGATTCTGCTGCGAAGCATCATTTTCTCTCGGCGTACCTGTCTCTTTCAAGGAGGAGCTCGGCGGTAAGGGCGTTGCTTAGGAGCAGACCCTTTTGGCTGAATCTGAAAAGACCATCCTTTACCTCTGCAAGACCGTAGCCTGCAAACTCTCCTATCTTCTCCCTCACAAACGGGAATTCCTCTAAGGCTATCCATTCACGGAGGCGCAGCCGCAGCATGAGCCGCTCATCCTCTCCGCAGGACTCTTCATCTGTGTATACCACATCCTGAACAGGGGAGCTTATGTACCTTTCCACATCGGCAGGCACCATATAGCGCTTCCCGTCCGTACATGAATGGGCAGCAGGACCCGTTCCGTAATATTCCTCACATTTCCAGTATTTCAGATTGTGCTTACATTCAAAGCCCTTTACGGCAAAATTCGATATCTCATAGCAGAAGATCCCGTTTTTTTCAAGAAGCTCCGCTGCTGTTTCGTATTCCTCCGCAGAAACATCATCGTCGATGACAGAAACAAGGTCCTTGTTCTCCGAAAGGGGAGTGCCCTTCTCCACTTTCAGCATATACACCGAAACATGAGTGATGCCCAGCGAAACCAGCGTTTCAATATCGCTCTTTATGCGCTCTTTTCCGCCGGGAAAGGGGAGACCTGCCATAAGGTCTGCGGAGATGTTCTCAAAACCCGCCTTATGGGCGTATTTTATGGCATCCGCTGCCTTTTTTCCGTCATGGAGCCGCCAAAGCCCTTTCAACACATCGTCCGAAAAGGTCTGGACACCGAAGGACAGCCTGTTTACCCCCGCATCCCCGAAGGCTCTGAGTTTTTCGGGGTTCACGGATTCGGGGTTGGCTTCCATTGTTATTTCCGCTCCCGCTGTGATATCTGCCGCCGAAAGTATCCTCTCTATGTGCCGGGGCTCCATAAGAGACGGGGTGCCGCCTCCGAAGTACACGGTGTCATAGACATATCCCGCATGAAGGATGTTCCTTACCGCTGTATCGGTGTACCTGTCCCGCAGATAGGATCTGTCCGTAACGGAGTAAAAATCGCAGTAGGAACACTTTCTGCCGCAAAAGGGGATGTGGATATAAAGTCCCTTATTCATCCAGCTTCAGCACCGCCATAAATGCTTCCTGAGGCACCTCCACGGAGCCCAGCTTTCTCATGCGCTTTTTGCCCTCTTTCTGCTTTTCAAGGAGCTTTTTCTTTCGTGAGATATCTCCTCCGTAGCATTTTGCAAGTACATCCTTGCGCATCGCCTTTACGGTCTCCCTTGCGATTATCTTGCCGCCTATGGCAGCCTGCACGGGGACTTCAAAGAGCTGTCTGGGTATATTGTCCTTCAGCTTTTCGCAGATCTTCCTTGCCCTCGGATATGCGCCTTCCTCGTTGACTATAAAGGACAGGGCATCCACTACCTCACCGTTGAGAAGTATGTCCAGCTTTACCAGTTTTCCCGCCCGATAGCCGTCAAACTCGTAGTCGAAAGAGGCATAGCCCCTTGTCCTTGATTTGAGTGCATCGAAAAAGTCGTAGATTATCTCATTGAGGGGAAGCTCGTAGTGCATCTCCACCCTTGTTTCGTCCAGATAGGTCATATCCTTGTAGACGCCTCTGCGCTGGGTGCACAGATCCATGATATTTCCCACATACTCGGAGGGAGAAAGCACGGAAGCCTTCACAAACGGCTCATAGGCCTGTGAGATAAGAGTGTTTTCCGGGTAGTTGGTGGGGTTGTCTATGTATACGGTGCTCTTGTCCGTCATTTCCAGCTTGTAGATAACGGAGGGAGCAGTGGTTATAAGGTCAAGATTGTACTCTCTTTCAAGGCGCTCCTGTATTATCTCCATATGGAGGAGACCCAGGAAGCCGCACCTGAAGCCGAATCCCAGAGCTGCGGAGGTCTCCGGCTCAAAAGAAAGTGAGGCGTCGTTCAGCTGCAGCTTTTCAAGAGCATCACGAAGGTCGGAATAATGGGCGCCGTCGGCAGGATATATACCGCAGAACACCATTGGGTTTACTTCTCTGTAGCCGGGGAGCGCTTCTTCGCAGGGAGCGTCTGCAAGGGTCACGGTGTCGCCCACCTTGGTATCGCCTATGGATTTGATGGATGCGGTGATATAGCCTACCTCTCCGGATGAGAGCATCTCACAGGGGACCAAGTCCTTGGCGCCCATAAAGCCGGTCTCCACCACATCGAACTCAGCTCCCGTAGCCATGAGCCTGATCCTGTCACCGGGGCGCACCTTTCCGTCAAACACCCTCACATAGATTATAACTCCCTTATAAGGGTCGTAGAAGCTGTCAAAAATGAGTGCCTTCAAAGGCGCAGAGCTGTTGTCCTTGGGGGCGGGTATGCCCTTTACTATGCTTTCGAGTACGGCATGGATGTTTTCTCCCGTCTTTGCGGAGATACGGGGCGAATCCATGGCGGGTATACCTATCACATTCTCTATCTCGGTGCATACTCTCTCGGGGTCGGCGGAGGGCAGGTCTATCTTGTTGATACACGGCACTATCTCAAGGTCGTGCTCTATGGCAAGGTAGGTATTGGCAAGAGTCTGCGCCTCTATGCCCTGTGAAGCGTCCACCACCAGTATGGCTCCCTCACAGGCTGCCAGTGAGCGGGAGACCTCATAATTGAAGTCTACATGACCCGGAGTGTCTATCAGATTGAGTATATATTCCTCTCCGTCATCGGCGGTGTAGGAAAGGCGCACAGCCCTCGCCTTGATAGTTATGCCCCTTTCACGCTCTATATCCATATTATCAAGAAGCTGCTCCTGCATATCTCTCAGAGATACTGTCTTTGTCAGCTCCAGCAGCCTGTCTGCCAGCGTGGATTTACCGTGGTCTATATGGGCTATTATACAAAAATTTCTTATATTCATTATTTCCACTGCCTTTATTTTATCAAGTAAACTGATTTTAGCATAAATCCGGCTGATTGTCAAGCCATTATCGGGTCCGCAGCACCGACAATGACCATTTGCTCTCTGTGTCTGTAAAACTGCCGGATGGTGTCTGTCCGCACCATGGATGTGTCCTGTCGGGCGAAATTCCCCCCGGTCACCCCTGACTAAGGCTGAGCCGGCGACCATATCGTACAATTTACAAATTATCTATTGAAATATACAGTGTCCCGTGGTATAATTTATTGTTTGAACAGTGTATTTACAGTGCGAAAGGAGACGCCATGAAGGTTTTGCTCGCCGGAGGAGGCACTGCAGGTCATATAAACCCTGCCCTTGCCATAATATCTATCATCAGGGACAAGTATCCCGACACCGTGTTCTTGTATGCGGGCACCCCGGGAGGGATGGAGGCAAGACTTGTCCCCGCCGACGGTATCGACTTTGCACCCATCAGTGTCAGCGGCTTTCAGCGCAGGCTGTCCGCAAAGAACATAGCCCGCAACATCAGGGCTGTGGGTCTGCTCATAAAGTCGGGTCCTGCCGCAAGGAAGATAATAAAGGATTTTTCGCCGGATATCGTCATAGGCACAGGCGGATATGTGAGCGGTCCCATCATCTACGAGGCTGCCGGAATGGGTATACCCACAGTTATACATGAGCAGAACGCCTATCCCGGAGTTACCACACGCATCCTTGCAAAAAGGGTGGACAGGATCATGCTCACTATGGAGGCGGCGCTGGATCACATAGACCCCAAAAGGCATGAAAACTGCATCTGCACGGGACTTCCCGTAAGAAAGGGCTTTTCAGCTCTCCCCGACAGAAAAGAAGCAAAAAAGGAGCTGGGTCTGGACGAAAACAGGCTGTGCATCTTCTCCTGGGGCGGTTCCCTGGGTGCGGGCGGCATAAACAGCAGCGCCCTTGCGCTCATGAAGTGGGAAAAGGATGTGGGAGCAAAGATATCCCATATACATTCCTACGGAAAAATGGGTCACGACAGCTTTATAAAGGAGCTCAAAGCCGCAGGCATAGACCCTGAGGGCGAAGGCAGGATCATAAAGGAATACATCATGAATATGGATGTGTGCACCGCAGCAGCCGATCTTATCATCTGCCGCAGCGGAGCCTCCGCCATAAGCGAGCTTGAAGCCGCAGGCAGGGCATCCGTCCTTATACCTTCCCCCGTGGTGGCAGGAAATCATCAGTACCACAATGCCATGGTGCTTGCAAATGCGGGAGCTGCCGTGGTCATAGAGCAGAAAGACCTGACGGACAAGCTGATAGTTGACACGGTATCAGATCTCCTCGGCAATACACAGCGGCTGAGGGAGCTGGAAGAAAACGCCAAAAAGATGCAGATCACCGATACCAACGAAAAGATCATGACTGTTATAGAGGAAACTCTTGAAAAGTACGGAAAGAAGATATCATGAAAAGTGTAAGTTTGTTTTTTGAGGAACTGAAGACAAAGAAGATCGCCTTTATCGGCGTGGGAGTGAGCCACACCGACCTTATAAAGCTGTTTCTGGGCAAGGGGCTCAGTGTTACGGTCTGCGACAGGAGAACAGAGCTGAAGGAGCACGATGAGCTTGAGAGCCTCGGTGCCTCCTTTGTTCTGGGGGATGCCTACCTTGATGGGATCGCAGGCGGAGAGTTCGATGTAATTTTCAGAACTCCCGGTATGTACTACAATCATCCCGCCCTTGAAAGCGCAAGAAGAAACGGTTCTGTGGTCACAAGCGAGATAGAGTGTTTCTTTGAGCTTTGCCCCTGCCCCATCTACGCTCTCACCGGCTCCGACGGAAAGACCACCACTACCACGGTGGTATCGGAATTTCTTGCGGCAGAGGGAAAGAGAGTACACAAGGGAGGGAACATCGGCAGAGCCCTTCTCCCTGTCATCGAGGATGTGCGCCCCGATGATGTGGCAGTCATCGAGCTTTCCAGCTTTCAGCTCATTTCCATGCGCTCTTCACCGGACTATGCAGCCATAACCAATATCACCCCGAATCACCTGAATGTCCATAAGGATATGCAGGAATACATAGATTCCAAGGCAAACATCCTCCTTCACCAGTCTGCCTTCTCAAAGGCAGTGCTGAGCGCCGACAATGAGACTGCAAAGAACCTTTCTCCGCTTGTGAGAGGGGATCTGCTGTATTTCAGCCGCAGGCAGAAAGTGGAGAACGGTGCTTTTCTTGATGGAAGCACACTTTGCATGAACGATCACGGAAATGTCACTCCGGTGATGGATATGTCCGACATACGGATCCCCGGTATGCACAATGTGGAAAACTATCTTACTGCCATTGCCCTCACATGGGGAAAGGTACACCCCGAGACCATGAAGAAGGTGGCAAGGGAATTTCCCGGTGTGGAGCACAGGATCGAGCTTGTGAGGGAACTGGACGGAGTAAGATATTACAATAACTCCATCGCATCGAGCCCCACAAGGGTCATAGCCTGCCTGGACACCTTCGACCAGAAGCAGATAATGATAATGGGCGGTTCCGACAAGGGCATTTCCTTTGAGCCCATGGCATCGCCTCTTTGCAGGAAAACAAAGCTGGTGATCCTTCTGGGACAGACCAAAGAAAAGATAAGAGATGCAGTGATGAGCTGCCCCGAATACAGGGAAGGAGCTCCCGAGATCATCATCGTGAACACAATGGATGAAGCCGTAAAGACCGCTCATGACAAGGCGGTAAAGGGAGATATAGTTTCTCTTTCTCCTGCCTGTGCGAGCTTTGATATGTACAGGATGTTCGAGGAGAGGGGAGACCACTTCAAGAGCCTTGTAAACGCCCTTTGAGACACTGCGGAGAGTGAATGCGATGCCTCATGTACATATACTCAGCAAAGAGATATCCGAGCTGATAGCTGCGGGAGAGGTCATAGAAAGACCCAGCAGCGTTATCAAGGAGCTTGTGGAAAACTCCATAGACAGCGGCGCCACTCTTATCACAGTGGAGATAAGGCGGGGCGGCACCGAATTCCTGCGTATCACCGACAACGGCTGCGGGATGAGCTTTGAGGATGTGCCCACTGCCTTTGTGCGCCATGCTACCAGCAAGATAAACGAAAAGGAAGACCTCAGCCGAATAATGACCCTGGGGTTCAGGGGAGAGGCTCTGGCATCCATATGCGCCGTTGCTAAGTGCGAGTGTCTCACCAAGCGCAGAAAGGACGGCTACGGCACCCGATATGTCATAGAGGGAGCAGAGGAAAGGCTCCACGAAAGGGCAGGCTGCCCCGACGGCACCACCATCATCGTGAGAAACATTTTCTACAATGTCCCGGCAAGGCTCAAATTCCTCAAAAAGGATCAGTATGAGGGGAACGCCATTGCGTCCATGATAGGCAAGATAGCAGTCTCCCACCCGGAAATATCCTTCCGTTTCATAAGAGAGGGCAGACAGGAAATCTTCACCCCCGGTGACAACAAGCTGTATTCCGCCATGTATTCGGTTTTCGGAAAGGAATTTGCAGCCTCCATGATGCCTGTGAGCTACAGTGTCGGGAATATAAGCGTCAACGGCTACACCGTCCGCCCTGTATGGGGGCGCAAAAACCGCACCATGCAGCACTTTTTCGTAAACGGACGCTATGTAAGATCCCTTACCTGTATGTCCTCCATAGAAGAGGCTTACAAAAACACCATAATGGAGCACAAATTCCCTGCCTGTGTACTTTTCATGGATATACCGCCCGATACGGTGGATGTCAATGTGCACCCCGCAAAGGTGGAGGTACGTTTTTCCGATGACAGGACAGTTTACGATGCTGTTTACTTTGCGGTAAAAAACGCCATTCTTGCGGAAGAACGCACCCACAGGCTGGAGATACCCGAGCACAAGCCCACAGAGGCGGATTACAAGGTATCGCCATTTAAAAATGAGGGCGGGGTGCAGACTGTCTTTGAAAACACCTCCGTTTCTCCCGGCACGGTGACGGTGACCCCGGCAGAGATCATATACAAGGACAATTCCGCAAGGAAAAAGGAGATAGAGGAAATTAAAAAGCAGCCTGTGTACGAGCACAGGACTATCCTGAACTCCGTCCCCGATGATCTTCTTCCCGGCAGGGCAGAGATACCGCAGCCCGCAGCCGACGACAGTATCGCAGACGTGAACGATATCCCCGCCGGGGTTATGACGGCTCCCGATGAGACTGTGTCAGGAAAAGAGCCCGAAAAGAGCGGTGTCCGTGAGAATGTCACGAACCTTGAAGAGCATCTGCAAAGCGCTCCGGATGTGACTGACGAGGATGATATATCAGGTCTCAAAGCCGCTCCCGAAACTTCTTTCAAGTACCTTGACCCCTCTGTTTTCAAGGCGAAGGCTCCCGTCCCCGACAAAAAGGATCCCGAAAAGGAGGTCTACTTCCGCTTCATAGGAGAGGCTTTCAAAAACTATGCCATTGCCGAGACAGAAAACTCCCTTATAATGATAGACAAGCACGCAGCCCATGAACGCATACGCTTTGAAAGGCTCAGGCAGGGAAAGGAAGACCTTTCCGCTCAGATGCTGCTGTGCCCGGTAAAGCTGCGCCTTTCCTTTGAGGAATACGATGCGGTATCAAAGAATACAGAGCTTTGTGCCGACCTGGGCTTTGTTCTGGAACCGGAGGAGGCTCCCTTCGTGAATATCCTGGGCATACCCTCCATGCTGGACGGGAACGACTGTGAGGAGCTGGTGACGGAACTGGCTGAAAACCTTTCTCTTCACAGAAAGGATCCTCTGCCCGAGATACTTGACTGTATGTACCATACCATGGCGTGCAGAGGTGCCATAAAGGAAAACGACGAGACTCCCGCAGTGGAGCTTATAGGGCTTTTGAAGGATGTGCTCTCCGACGAAAGGATAAAGTACTGCCCACACGGAAGGCCTATCATGTTTGAACTGACGAAAACAGAGATAGAAAAGCAATTCAAGAGGATAGTCTGATGGTCACTGCCCCATTGAAGAAGATACCTGTCATAGTTGTCTGCGGTCCTACCGCCAGCGGCAAGACCGCCGCAGCCATAGAGCTTGCCAAAAGATTTGACGGTGAGGTAATATCCGCCGATTCCATGCAGATCTACAAGGAGCTGCGCATCTGCACCGCAAGACCCACCGAGGAGGAGATGCAGGGCATACCCCACCACATGATGGGTTTTCTCTCTCCCGACCAAAAGTACAGCGTTGCGGAATATGTAAAGGATGCCGCAAGGGTCATAAAGGATGTGCATGAAAGAGGGAAAACGCCTGTTATAGCCGGAGGCACGGGTCTTTACATCGACTCTCTCGTAAACGGCATATGCTTTTCGGAGGACAGTGCCGAAAGCGCACTGAGAAAAGAGCTTGAGGAGAGGGATGAAAGCGGGGAGGATCTATATCCGCAGCTGATGTCTCTCGACCCGGAGGCGGCAGGGCGCATACACCCCAACAACCGCAAAAGGGTGCTGCGCTTTCTTGAGATAGTGATGACCACGGGAAGGAGCATCGCCGAAAACGAGCGACTGAGCCGGGAGGCTCCCTCTCCATACGAGGCTGTAAGGATCGGACTCACCTGCGAAAACAGACAGGCGCTCTACGACCGTATTGACAGAAGAGTGGACAGGATGCTTTCGGAGGGGCTTGTGAGCGAGGTAAGGCGGGTATACGAGCTTTACAGCACCCGTACCGCAGCAGGAGCCATAGGCTACAAGGAGCTTATCCCCTACCTGAACAATGAGACGGATCTTGAAACTGCCCTTGGCAATATCAAACAGGGAACACGCAGATATGCCAAGAGACAGCTCACATGGTTTCGTCGAGATAACAAAATTTCGTGGGTCTATACGGATGATTTACAGCAATATGACGGAATTATCAAAAATTGTATAAATATAGTGGAAAATTCAAAAACAATGTGATATAATAATTATTATTTGAGTTTTTGTCATTCTGTATCATCATATAAAAAGCAGGATGACAGGGAGGTCGTGTATGAATAAGACACTAAACCTGCAGGATGTATTTCTTAACCAGGCAAGAAAGGACAAGGTGCCTGTCACCTTCATCCTTACCAACGGCTTTCAGTTCAAGGGCGTTGTAAAGGGATTTGACAGCTACACCGTTATCATAGATGCGGACGGGAGGCAGGAGCTGGTCTTCAAGCATGCCATCTCCACCATCGTTCCGGCAAAGCCCATATCCATACTTGATTCGGAAAACGTAGGGTGAGGCATCTTGGGAAACGGGTTGATAAACCTGCTGTTTGCGGTAGTGGGAACACTGCTCATAGTTGTTGTATCGCATCAGCTCTGGAGCGGTGTAAACGAACAGTATGACATAGAAGTGGCTATGGAATACTCCTCTGCGGATACCGTGACTTTCAAGGGTGTTTTTATCCGTGATGAGGAAGTCGTCAGCCGTGCATACAGCGGAGTCCTCAGCTACGCCGTCACAGACGGGGGCAAGGTCGCAAAGGATTCCGTGGTAGCCTATGTCTACAACAGCGAAGAAGAGATAGAGACCAACCGCAGGATAAAGGAAACAGAGCATGAGATAGAGCTTCTGAGGGATGCCCAGAACCCGGGCACGGTACAGACCGCAAAGCCTGAGTTCATCTCATCCCTTATCAGCGAGGAATACCAGACTATCGCCGCTCTCCTCGCAAAGGGAGAGACGGAAGACCTTTCCGCCCACAAGGATCAGCTTTTTACCCTGATGTGCATATACCAGATAGCCGTAAAGCAGGAAACGGGCTACGACGAAAAGATCGCTGAGCTCTCAGCCAAGGAAGCACAGCTGAGGGTGCAGAAAAAGGACTACAAGGAAGCCTTTTACTCCCCGGATTCGGGTTATTTCGTAAGCTATACGGACGGGTTTGAAAACGAACTTTCCTTTGACAACGCCATAAACATAGATGCAGCCACCATAGACAATGTCATAAAGCATGACAGCGGCAGCGGCAGGAAAAACGGCGTGATAGGGAAGCTCATCAAAGGGTACAACTGGAAGATAGCCGGCATAATAGACAATTCCTCCAATGTGTTCAACATGGGGGACAAGGTGCGCCTTGATTTTGCATCGGTGCCGGATTCCGTAACAGCTACCATTGAAAGGCTGGACGATCTGGACACGGGAAAGACCATAGCAGTTCTTCGCTGCGATGAGATAACCTACAATCTGGTAAAGCTCAGGACAGACAGAGTGGAAATGACTCTCCACGACTTTGACGGCATAAAGGTGCCCAAGGAGGCACTGAGATTCAACAGGAAAAACGAAAAGGGCTGTTATGTCCTCTGGGGACAGAGAGTTCTTTTCAAGAAGATAGATGAGATCTACGAAACAGAGGACTATATCCTCTCCAAGCTCACCTCCGACGAAAACTATGTGTGCGTTTATGACAATGTCATAAAGAGCGGCGTGGATACAGCGGCTTACTACGCAAGCAACGAGGAGCCCGAAGAGCCGGAGGAGACACAAACCGCTGCAGCCGGGCAGGAGACCGACTCATCACCTCCCGAAGATAACGGCTCACCACCCGAAAAGAACGGCGGGGATGACGAAGAAGAAAAAGACGGCGAGGACGGTGCAGACAGCGAGGACGGAGACAGCGCCGAAGGCGATGCCGGCACAGAGGATGAAGAAGAGCCCTCAGGCGAAGAAAACGAGGATGAGGGTCCCGAAAGCGGATCCGATGGAGCTTCCGAAGACAGCAGCGGAGGTGATATACACTTTGAATGATGAGTTTGCTTATATCAAGGAGAATTATCTGCGCATAAGGGAAAATATAGAGCGTGCGGGCGGCGCCCGATTCATGGCAGTCACCAAGACCGTTCCTCCCGAAAAGGTGAATTATTCCCTGTCTCTCGGGATAGACCTTATCGGTGAGAACCGTGTGCAGGAATACCTCTCCAAGGAAAAGGACTATTCCCCTGTGAAGATGCATTTTATAGGGCATCTGCAGACAAACAAGGTAAAGTATATCATAGGCAGGGCAGAAATGATACAGTCCGTTGACAGCATCCCGCTTGCAAGGGAGATAGCAAGGCTTTCCGGAAAAGCGGGTATCGTGACGGATATACTGCTGGAAGTGAATATAGGGGCAGAAGAGAGCAAAAGCGGCTTTTCTCCCGAAGAAACAGACAGTGCGGCTGCTGAAATAAGCGAAATGAGCGGATTGAAGGTGAGAGGGCTCATGACCATACCCCCGCCCGAAAGACCCTCATATTATTTCGGACAGATGAAAAAGCTGTTTGACGATCTGTCCCCGAAACCTTACTTTGATGCGGATATACTCTCAATGGGAATGTCCGCGGATTACGAGACCGCCATAAAATGCGGATCGAACCTTGTAAGGATAGGCTCCGCCCTTTACGGAGCAAGACCAAAGAAATAATATCATTTTATTTTCATTTGTAAGGAAGGAAGAAGAAAAATGAGTTTTGTTGATAACATCAAAACCGCTTTAGGGCTTGACAATGCCGATGATGTGGAGAATTACGACAGCTACGACTCCTCCGCTCAGTATCAGCAGCCTCAGAACGCACCTCAGCCCAGACAGGACTACACACCTTCTCAGGGCGGCAGACCGGAGGAAAAGGACAAGGTGAATATCACCGTTACCGCGCAGCTCCAGGTGATACTTGAAAAGCCCGAGAAGTTTTCCGACACGAAGGAGATTGCAAATCATCTCAACAACAAAAAGACTGTTGTTCTCAACCTTGAATCCACTACACCCGATGTTACAAGAAGGATAATAGACTTTCTTGGCGGTGTTGCCTATGCAAACGGCGGCAGCATCAAGCCCGTAGCCCACAACACCTTTATCATCACCCCCTACAATGTAGGCTTCCAGGGCGATGAGGTCTCCGAGCAGCTGGGCAGCAACGGCATAATCCTCTGATAAGAGCATGATCGCCGTACCGGGTGCCGCAGGAGAAGAAAAGCTGTTCCTTGCAAGGCTCTCAGACCTTTCAAAACAGGCGGAGCGGGACGGTAAGCCCCGTTTTACCAGGTTTCTGGACTCTGCACAAGCCGCTCTCTGCATAAGGAGCTTTGAAAGATCCTATGAGAATTTCATGCTCTGTGGCGGATATGAGGATGCCGAAAGGCTGATGTGCGGGATATTCCCCGAATACGCAGAGCCCGACAGAGAGGCTTTTCCCATAAAGATAGTACACTTTTCCTCAAGGATGGCGGACAAGCTCTCTCACAGAGATTATCTTGGAGCGATCCTCTCACAGGGTCTCGAACGTGATGTGGTGGGAGATATCGCAGTCTGTAGGGACGGAGCCTATGTGATGGTGTGTGAAGCCGCCGCAGAAACGGTGCTCTCCATCGAGAAGATAGGGCGTGTGGGCGTTAAGGCAGAGCTTGTCACAGACAGCTCGGAGATCCGCTCCGACGAAGTGCCGGAGGAAAAGGTGACCACAGTTTCCTCTCTGCGCCTTGATGTGCTCACATCTGCCTGTGCCGGCATCTCACGTTCAAAGAGCGCAGAACTCATACACAGGGGACTGGTGAACGTTTCGGGCGTTTATTCTGCGGATGTGAGCTATGAGCTGAAAGAGGGGATGAAGTTCTCCGTGAGAGGCTTTGGAAAGTTTCAGCTCCAAAGCATAGAAGGCGAGACCAAAAAGAACAAGATTCGTATAAAACTCCTTATGTACAGGAAAGCTAAATAAAGAAGGGATCAAGAAATGATTACTGCCAATGATGTTATGAAAAAGAGCTTTGAACAGACAAAGCTGGGCTACCGTCAGGAAGATGTGGATGAATTTCTCGGACAGATAGCCGACACTCTCAAAACTCTTGAGGGTGAGAACGCTAAGCTCCTTTCCCAGAAGGAAGAGGACGAAAAGAAGATAGAAGTGCTTGTGGCAAGCATCAAGCAGTACCGTGCCGATGAAGAGGCTATCAAGGATGCCATGATAGATGCCCGCAGGCAGAAGCAGAACATCATCACCGAGGCAGAGCAGAAGGCAGCGGAGATCATAGCCGAGGCAAGCTCCAAGGCGGATGAGCTCAAAAGCAGCATAACTCTCAATATAGACAGCGAAAAGGCTGAGCTTGAAAGGGTACAGGCAGAGGTGAAGGATTTCAAGAAGTCCCTGCTTGATATGTACCGGGATCACATCAGCCTTATATCTTCCCTTCCCGGCGAGATCGAAGAGGATGAAGAGGAAGAATACGAAGAGGAATACGAGGACGAAACAGAGGCTACAAGACATTTTGATACATCGGCACTGAGATCTGCCGAGTAAGATCGCCTTTGCATATATTTTTTTGAGGTGAAAGTAATGGCTCAGGAATTCAATTCCACACTTAATCTGCCCGATACCGGCTTTTCCATGAGGGGAAACCTTGTCCAGAAGGAACCGGGAATACTGGAAGAATGGGGAAAGAAGCAGCTTTATAAGAAAATGACCGAGAAGAACGCAGGGAAGAAGCCCTATGTTCTCCATGACGGACCTCCGTATGCAAACGGCGATATCCACATGGGCACCGCCTTGAATAAGGTCCTGAAGGACATTATCGTAAAGCAGAAGAATATGTCGGGATACTATTCCCCATACATCCCGGGCTGGGATACCCACGGTCTTCCCATTGAGCTGAGGGTACTCAAGGATCTTGGTGCGGAAAACGGCTCCATACCCGCTCCTGAGCTTCGCAAAAAGTGCAGGGATTATGCCTACACACAGGTGGAGAGACAGAAGGGACAATTCATGCGCCTGGGAGTCCTGGGTGATTTTGATGACCCTTACCTTACTTTAAAGCCCGAATTTGAATCACATCAGGTGGAGATATTCGGTGAGATGTACCGCAAGGGCTATATATACAAGGGACTTAAGCCAGTTTACTGGTGCCCCGATTGCCAGACTGCTCTTGCAGAGGCAGAGATAGAGTATGCAAACGATCCCTGCCACTCCATATATGTAAAGTTCAGGGTTACGGATGACAAGGGACTTTTCACAAAGCAGGACCTTTCCCTTGACAACACCTATTTTGTGATATGGACTACCACCACATGGACTCTTCCCGGAAACCTGGCGGTCTGCGTAGGACCTTCCTATGATTATGCGGTCGTTTCCTGCGAGGGTGAAAACTATATCATCGCCGAGGCTCTGACAGAGACTGTCATGAAGGCAAAGGGCAGCCCCGAATACACTATCAAGGCAAGATTCAAGGGCAGCGAGCTTGAATACATGAAGACGGCTCACCCCTTCCTTGACAGGGAGTCTCTGGTCATAGTAGGCGACCATGTAACCCTCGAAAGCGGTACAGGATGCGTTCACACAGCCCCCGGCTTTGGTGTGGACGACTTTGAGGTATGCAAGAAATATCCGGAGATACCGATCATCGTTCCCGTTGACTCAAAGGGAAAGCAGACTGCGGAAGCGGGCAAGTACGCAGGTCTCGGCACAGAAGATGCCAACAAGGCGATAGCCAAGGATCTGGAGGAAAGCGGCGCCCTGTTCGCCCTTGAAAAGATAGTCCACCAGTATCCCCACTGCTGGCGCTGCAAGCAGCCCGTACTCTTCCGTGCTACCGAACAGTGGTTCTGCTCCGTGGAAAAGTTCAGGGATGATGCCGTAAAGGCTGTTGAATCCGTTAAGTGGATACCCGAATGGGGCGAGGATCGTATCAAGGGAATGGTAATGGATCGCTCCGACTGGTGTATATCCCGTCAGAGAACATGGGGCGTTCCCATACCCGTAATGTACTGCAAGGACTGCGGCAAGCCCTATGTGAGCGAAGAGCTCATCAAGAAGGTATCGGAGATATTCCGCAAAGAAGGATCTGACAGCTGGTACATCGAGGATGAGAAGCACTTCCTCCCCGAAGGAGCCAAGTGCGAATGCGGATGCACCTCCTTTGTGAAAGAAAAGGATATTTTCGATGTCTGGTTCGACAGCGGCGTTACTCATGCTGCCGTTATGCAGGAGAAAGGCTTCGATCTTCCCGTTGACCTGTACCTTGAAGGTGCAGACCAGTACAGAGGCTGGTTCCAGTCGTCCCTTCTGACCTCTGCCGCCATAGGAAAGGGTGCGCCCTACAAGGCTGTCTGCACTCACGGCTGGGTAGTTGACGGCGAGGGCAAGGCGATGCACAAGTCCCTGGGCAACGGTATCGCTCCGGAAGATGTTATAAAGCTCAACGGTGCTGATATACTCAGGCTCTGGGCTGCTTCCTCCGACTATCATTCCGATGTCCGCATATCTCAGGATATAATCAAGCAGCTTGCTGACACCTACAAGAAGATAAGAAACACATCCAGGTTCATCCTCGGAAACATCTCCAACGGCGAAGGCTTTGATCCCGAAAAGGATGCACTCCCTCTCTCCGATCTCGAAGAGATAGACAAGTGGGCGATAAACCGTCTGAATATCCTTATAGACAAGGTCAATGCAGGCTATGAAGCCTTTGATTTCCATGTAGTCGTACACAGCATACATAATTTCTGTGTTACGGAAATGTCCAACTTCTACCTTGACATAATCAAGGACAGGCTTTACTGTGATGCGGAAAAGTCCGTGGAAAGGCGCAGCGCACAGTACGCTATGTGGCTCGTTCTACGGGCTCTGGCTAAGATGCTGGCTCCCATACTTTCCTTCACTGCCGAAGAGATCTGGAAATACATACCCAAGACATCAAGTGACGATGCCGAAAGCGTATTCCTCAACACCATGGATGAAAAGGCCGCTCTTACCGGCTGTGATGATATCATCGCCAAGTGGGACAGGCTCTACGACCTGCGCTCCAAGGTCACAAAGGCTCTGGAGATAAAGAGGAACGAAAAGTTCATCGGTGCATCCCTTGAAGCAAAGGTGATCCTTTCCACCGAGAACGAGGAGCTTTATTCCTTCCTCACCTCTCACAAGGAGGATCTGGCGAAGGTGCTCATAGTTTCGCAGACCGTTGTGGAAAAGTCCTCCGAGGGCGAATATAAAGCCGAGGGCGAAGAACTCTTCGTTACCGTTGAGAAGGCAGACGGCAGAAAGTGCGAGCGCTGCTGGTCCTACAGTGAGTATGTGGGCAGCAACGCAGTATATCCCACCCTCTGTGAGCGTTGCGCCGCACAGGTGGCTTCAGCCGAAAAATGACGATACTTTTCTGGTGCCTTTGCCTTGTACTGGCACTTATAGACAGGGGAACAAAGGCAGCTGCCGAAAGGCTCATTGAACCGGGGAGCGTAAATGAGGTCATAAAGATAGGTGACAGGCGCATCCTCTGGTTCACCCTGCATCACAATACCGGAGCCGCATTTTCCAGCTTTACGGGAAAAACAGCCATGCTCAGCGTTGTGACGGTGATACTGCTGCTTATAGTAGCCGTTTACTTCCACAAAAACAAGAAGCGCCTCCCGGAGACCATAGCCATGGCTATGATCTTCGGCGGGGGACTGGGCAATCTGTTTGACAGGATAGTTTACGGACAGGTGACGGACTTCATAAATCTGTTCCCCTTTGATTTCATCTTCAATTTTGCAGACATATGCGTGGTTCTGGGAGTAATATTCCTTATCATAGTTTACCTTTTCCTGGACAAGGATGACAAGCCGAAGGATACTCCCGGGGACGGTGACACGGAACATGAATGAAAGAGTAGTGTTCCTTACAGCCGATTCCGACTGCAAGAGACTGGACAAGTTCGTCAGCGAAAGTATAGAGGAAGTGAGCCGTTCTCTGGCGGCAAAGCTGATAAACGACGGAAACATCACCGTAAACGGTAAAAAAGTAAACAAGAGTGCAGATATAAAGGCGGGGGACTCTGTAGAGGTGACTCTCATCCCCCCCGAAACACTGTCTGCCGAACCTCAGGATATACCCGTAGAGATAATCTATGAGGACGATCATCTCCTTGTGGTGAACAAGCCCAAGGGAATGGTGGTGCACCCTGCGGTCGGGAACCCGGACGGCACTCTTGTAAATGCGCTCATGTACCACTGCGGCGGGAGACTGTCCACCATAAACGGAGTAATAAGACCGGGGATAGTCCACCGTATAGACAAAAACACCAGCGGACTGCTGGCTGTGGCTAAAACGGACACAGCCCACAGGGGGCTTGCGGAGCAGATAAAGGCACATTCCTTCACAAGGGAATATATAGCCGTTGTCTGCGGGCATCTGCGGGAAATGAGCGGCACTGTTGATGCTCCCATCGGCAGAGACCCTTCAAACCGTCTGAAAATGGCTGTTACCGCCAAAAACTCCAAAGAGGCTGTCACCCACTTTCAGGTGATAGAAGAACTGAGGGGAGCTTCTTTCATCAGATTGAAGCTTGAAACGGGACGCACACACCAGATAAGGGTACATATGGCTCACATCGGTCATCCGGTCTACGGAGACGATGTTTACGGACATGGTGTAAAGGGCGTTGAAGGGCAGTGTCTCCACGCCTATAAGCTGGGGTTCATCCATCCGGTGACCGGAGACTATATGGAATGGTCCACAGAACTGCCGCAGTATTTTTCGGAGATACTCCTTAAACTGCGAAAACAAGGCTGAGTTTTAAATCATTACATTCAATGGATAATATTATAGATCATATAAACAATATCCCGACAGAAAAGCTCAAAGGAGCTGAGATCCTATTCTTTTCCGATATGGACGGGACCTTTCTCAAGCACGACAAGACCATATCGGAGGAGAACCTTGCCGCCGTAAAAAGGCTTTCTGAGGCAGGCGGCAGGTTCATAATCACCACAGGGCGTGTGATACAGGCCTCAAAGCATTACTTTGAGCCTATGGGAAATGCCTTTCCCGCCATACTCTGCAACGGAGGCATGATCTATGACTGTGCCTCCGGCAAAGTCATGTGGTCAAAGTACCTCGATGCGGATACTGCCAAGAGCAGCATAGAACAGCTTCTGGAGGAATTCCCCGATGTGTGCGCAGAGATATGCACCCCCAACTGTATATATGATGTGAACATCAACGACACGGAAAGAGGGCACTGGAAAAGTGCGGGCTTTACCGCAGAGATAGTCGGGAGCATCGACGAAGTTCCCCGTGAGAACTGGTCTAAGGTGCTCTTTGCCATGAAAGCTGAGCGGATAGAGAGCTTTGCGGCATACTGCCGCACTCTTCCTCACTATGACAAAGCGGAATATGTCACCTCCGGCACTATTTTTCACGAGATGCTGCCAAAAGACTGCTCCAAAGGCTCTGCGCTGAAAAGGCTGCTGCAGGTCTATCACATTGAAAACCCCTTTACCGTGGCAATGGGTGACTACGACAATGATATAGAGATGCTGCAAAGCGCCGACCTTGCCGTATGCCCCGCCAACGCCAGGGACAATGTAAAGGCGGTCTGCGCATGGGTCACAAGGGAGACCTCGGAGGAAAATGCCGTTGCAGGTGTCATAGACACGCTCCTTGCAGCAAAGCAGCATGGCTTTTGAGCAAGTTACGGTATGACATGAGCAAATTGTAATTTGATAAATGTTCCCGAAAAGAGTATAATAGATACATAGAAAAATGATCCTCTTGGAAGAAAGGAAGTCTAAAATGGACCAACTTACAAAAAAGCAGCTTGAGATCACAGCATGCAAGGTGAGGATGGGTATTATCGAGGGTGTTTACAACGCCAAGAGCGGACATCCCGGCGGATCCCTTTCCATTGCCGATGTGCTCACCTACCTGTATTTCAACAGAATGAATGTAGATCCCAAGGATCCCAAGAAAGCAGACAGAGACAGACTGGTACTCTCTAAGGGTCACACAGCCCCCGCTCTGTACTCCGTGCTTGCACAGAAGAGTTATTTCCCCGAGGAGGAACTCAAGAGCCTTCGTCATATAGGTGCTATGCTCCAGGGTCACCCCGACATGAAGCATATCCCCGGTGTGGATATGTCCTCCGGTTCTCTAGGTCAGGGTATCTCCGCTGCTGCGGGAATGGCTCTTGCGGGCAAGAAGTCCGGTGCATCCTACAGAGTATATGCAATACTGGGAGACGGCGAGCTTGAAGAAGGTCAGGTATGGGAGGCTGCCATGTTCTCCGCTCATTACAGGCTTTCAAACCTTACAGCCATCGTTGACAACAACGGGCTTCAGATAGACGGAAAGATCACCGATGTCTGCTCACCCATGCCCATAACCGACAAATTCGCTGCTTTCGGCTGGAACGTAGTCACCGCCGATGCCCATGATTTTGACAGCCTTGAAAAGGCTTTCGCCGCATCCGATAACTCGGACAAGCCCACTGTCATCGTTCAGACATCCACCAAGGGCAAGGGCGTTTCCTACATGGAGAACCAGGTGGGCTGGCACGGCACGGCACCCAATACCGAACAGTATGAGATCGCAATGAAAGAGCTTTCCGATAGGCTCGCCGTTTTGGAGGGTTAAGGTCATGGAAATAAAGAAAAAAGCTACAAGAGAAAGCTACGGCGAGGCACTTGCCGCACTGAGCACAGAATTTGAGGATCTCTATGTTCTGGATGCAGACCTTGCGGCAGCCACAAAGACAGGCATATTCAAGAAGGCGTGTCCCGAAAGGTTCATAGACTGCGGCATAGCAGAGGCTAATATGATGGGCGTTGCGGCAGGTATGGCAGCAGCGGGCAAGAAGGTGTTCGCAAGCTCCTTTGCCATGTTTGCGGCAGGCAGAGCATTTGAGATAGTCCGCAACTCCATAGGCTACCCCCACCTTAATGTAAAAATAGGTGCCACACACGCCGGTATCAGCGTCGGCGAGGACGGAGCCACACACCAGTGCAACGAAGACATAGCTCTTATGCGCACTATTCCCGGCATGACCATCATCAACCCCGCAGACGATGTGGAGGCAAAGGCAGCAGTGCGTGCAGCCCTTGAATTTGAAGGTCCTGTTTATATGCGCTTCGGCCGTCTGGCAGTGCCTGTTTTCAACGATCCCGACACCTACGAATTCAAGTTGGGCAAGGGCATCACCCTGCGTGATGGGAACGACATAACCATCGTAGCTACCGGTCTTATGGTGAATGAGGCTCTGATAGCTGCCGATAAGCTCCTTGAAGAGGGTATAAAGGCAAGGGTCATAAACATACACACCATAAAGCCCATAGACAGAGAGCTGATCGTGAAGGCAGCACAGGAGACCTGCGCTATCGTTACAGCCGAAGAACACAGCGTTATAGGCGGTCTTGGCAGTGCAGTGGCAGATGTGGTCACTGAGGAATACCCCGTTCCCGTTTACAAGGTTGGCGTGAACGATGAATTCGGTCATTCCGGTCCCGCTGTGGAGCTTTTGAAGCAGTTCGGTCTTTGTGCGGACAACATAGCCGACAAGGTAAGAAAGGCTCTCGGCAACAAGTAAATAAAGGCATTTCATTTGTGCTATGCGCTTTATAGGTGCATAGCACAATAGCCATTTTAGAAGATAGAAGTCAGACGACAGAGATATACCGTTCACTCTGCGATGTACAAAAGACCTTAAAGCCCGGATCAAGAGTATCTGCGGCTCGTTTCTTGTCTGTACATCGGTCAGAAATCGGTATCAGACATTAGATGTTAAGGGTGATAATATGGGCTCCGTATACGGCAGGATATTCAGAGTTTCAACATGGGGAGAATCCCACGGAAAGGGCGTAGGTGTCGTCATAGACGGCTGCCCTGCCGGGATGGAGCTGTGTGAGGAGGATATACAGAGATTTCTCGACCTCAGAAGGCCGGGACAGAATAAGTTTGCCACTCCACGGAAGGAAGCGGACAGGGCTGTTATACTTTCCGGAGTTTTCGAGGGTAAGACCACAGGCACGCCTATCTCCGTGATGGTGGAGAACACATCACAGCGTTCGGCGGATTATTCGGAGATAGCCTCCTATTACCGTCCGGGTCACGCTGACTATACCTTTGACATGAAATACGGCTTTCGTGACTACAGGGGCGGCGGACGCTCTTCGGGCAGAGAGACCATAGGAAGAACGGCGGCAGGCGCTGTTGCAGACAAAATGCTGCGTGAGATCGGCATTGATATACTCTCCTATGTGCGCTCTGTCGGAGATATAGAGATAAATTCCTTTGACCCCGCAGAAATAAGGCAGAACCCTCTGTGTATGCCGGACAAAGAGGCAGCAGAGAAGGCGGGAGCCTTTCTTGAGGAGCTGCTGAAAAAGCAGGACTCCGCAGGAGGAGTGGTGGAATGCCGTGTGAGCGGTCTGCCCGCAGGACTGGGGGAGACCGTATTCGACAAGCTGGATGCGGAGCTGGCAAAGGCTGTAATGTCATTGGGGGCTGTAAAGGGCTTTGAGATAGGCGAGGGAATGAATGCCGCAAGGCTCACGGGCAGCGTGAACAACGATGCCTTTGTCATGAGGGACGGAAAGATCTCAAAGGCCACGAACCATTCCGGCGGCGTGCTCGGAGGTATGTCCGACGGGTCGGAGCTCGTATTCAGAGCCGCTTTCAAGCCCACACCGTCCATATCATCCCTGCAAAAGACAGTAGACCGCAGCGGCAAGGAGACAGAGGTATCCGTAAAGGGCAGACACGACCCGATCATCGCTCCCCGTGCTGCCATTGTGGTACATTCCATGGCCGCCATAGTCATAGCGGATATGCTGCTTCTGAATATGTCATCCCGTATCAACAGGATAAAGAGCTTTTACAAGGAAATCATCCCGGGATAAGGATGCAGGATCCTGAAGTCAACGGAAAAGCAACAGGGGGTCGCTCTTTTGAATCAACGCAGAGACAGGAAGGAACGAAGCGTAGGCGCTGTAAAAACAGCGCTGAAATACGCTTTTTCACTTCATGAGGACACAGCCCACAACGACGAGATAAGAGACAGGCTGCTTTCGGGCGGAAAGGTGACAGGCACCAATCTTTGTGTGATGATATGTGCGGTGATCATAGCATCCGCAGGACTGAATGTCAACTCCACAGCAGTCATAATAGGAGCTATGCTCATATCGCCCCTTATGGGCTCCCTTCTTGCCATAGCCTACGGTACGGCATCCGCAGACCCGTTCACAACCGAGCGGCACCTTATAGGATTCCTTTTTCAGGTACTGGCAAGTATCGCCGCAGCTACGGTCTATTTCCTCCTTTCTCCCGTAAAGGAAGCCACTCCCGAACTGCTGGCAAGGACCAGCCCCACCTTTTTTGATGTGGTTATCGCCGTTACCGGCGGTGTTGCGGGTATAATCGGGCAGACAAGAAAGGACAAGGCAAACAACATAATACCGGGAGTTGCCATAGCAACAGCACTCATGCCGCCTCTTGCCACCTGCGGATACTCTATAGCCAACCGTAACTGGACCATGCTGGGAGGAGCGCTGTATCTTTTTGTCATAAACAGCTATTTCATATATTTCTCGGCAGATGTCATACTTACCGTACTCTCTATCCCAAAGGTAAGGGAATTTACTCCGGAGGAATGGCGTAAAAAGCAGCGCAGGATGCTTAGAAATGCTGTATTGATCGCTATACCTGCCATAGTTTTCACCTTCATGATCTCCAATACATAAAACGGGGCGATGAACATGGATACATCTGCGGAAAAGAATGTCATGTCAAAGGTAGAAGAGGAGATAAGGACCTACGGCCTTTTTTCTTCCCGGATAATGTGTGCGCTGTCTGGCGGTGCAGACAGCGTCTGTCTGCTTTTGTGTCTGAAGGGGCTGTCGGAAAAGCTGGGCTTTGAGCTGTCCGCAGGTCATGTGAACCATATGCTGCGAGGAGAGGAAAGCGACCGGGACGAGGTATTTGCAAGGGAGCTGTGCCGCAGGGAAAATATCCCGTTCAGGTCGGAAAGAGCGGATGTGGGAGCCTATCAGAGAGAACACAGGCTGAGCCTTGAGGAGGCTGCCCGTGAGGTAAGGTACGGCCTTCTCCGAAAAATGGCAGAAGGGGCATATATAGCCACAGCCCACAACCTTGACGACAATGCGGAAACTGTCATATTCAATCTTATAAGGGGCACAGGGCTCAAAGGCATCTGCGGTATACCTCACAAAAGGGCGGATATAATCAGGCCGCTGCTCTCGGTGTCAAGAAGTGAATGTGAGCTTTTCCTGAGAGAGCGTTCACAGGAGTATGTCACAGACAGCACAAACCTGAAGGATGACTATACAAGGAACAAGATAAGGCACAACATCATGCCTCTTATGCGGGAGATAAACCCGCTTGCCTCCGAAGCAGCAAGAAGGCTCTCCGGACAGGCAGAGGAAAACGAAAACTATTTTGAGGAGCTGCTTTCCTCCCTTTCGGACAAAGACGCTGTAAAGGCTCATCCTGCGGTAAGGAAAAAATATATAGCCCGCAGGCTGAAAGAAAACGGGATAGCCGTCAATTCTCTGAGAGTGTCGGATATAGACAGCCTTATGGAAAGCAGGGCAAGCACAAGGTACAGCCTTTCGGGGGAGACCTTTGCGATCCTGAGAAAAGGCGTGCTCTCCATAGAGCAAAACAGGGATATACAGCCGTTTTACAGGGCTATTTCATCCTTTCCCGCCGATACGGAGCTAAAGGAATATGGTAAAAGGGTGAAAATATTCTGTGAGGAAAATGATAATTGGAAAAGCAACGATAAATTTAACAAAAAATTAACAAACAACTGCCTTGACTATGATAAAATACAAGGTGGTGTAATTATCAGGACAAAGACAGAGGGAGATAAGATCACCCTTGCGGGCAGAGACTTCCGCACAAGCCTGAAAAAGCTTTACAACTCTCTGGGGCTGAGCGCTTCCGAACGGAAGTCTGCTCTTGTGCTTGCAGACGAAAACGGGCTCATATGGAGCGAATACGGCGGTGTTTCCGATAAAGTCAGGGTCTCGGAGGAAACACGGCGCATACTGAGGATCGAGGTCACTTATGAAGGATAAACCCGAGGTACTTATATCTCAGGAGGAGATAAACGAAAAGATACGCATATCCGCCGAAAGGCTCAGCGATGAGCTCAGAGATCAGCCCATTCTTTTCGTATCCATACTCACCGGTGCCTTTATTTTTACGGCAGACTATATGAGACAGATGTCTACTCACTGTGAGATAGCCTTTATGAGCGCATCGAGCTACGGTGACAGTGACACAAGCTCCGGTGTGGTGAAAGTGGAGCTTGATATCAAAAAGGATATTTCTGCATACAATGTGGTCATCCTTGAAGACATCATTGATACGGGCAACACCATCGCAAAGGTGACGGAGCTTTTAAGGGCGAGACACCCCATATCCCTGAGAGTGATAGCTTTGCTTGATAAACCTTCCCGCAGGATAAACGGTTTCAAAGCCGATGAGGTGCTTTTTGAGATCGAGGATAAATTCGTGGTGGGCTACGGCCTTGATCATGCGGGTAAGTACCGTGAGCTCCCCTATGTGGGAGTTTGCAGCACCTGACTGTAACAGAAGGAAGGAAAACTGATGGGCAGAAACAACAGAGGACTTATAATATATCTCCTGATAGCGGCTGTGATACTTGCGGCTACGGTATATTTCCTGAGGCAGACCGCCACAGTTCCCAGTGAGTACCAGTATTCGGAGATAATGAAGTATTTTGACGAATACAAGGTAAGCGAGTACACCTTTGACCTGGGCTCGGGAGAGCTGAAAATGAAGGTGGACGACAACGGGACTCCCAAGGATATAAACTATACAGTTCCCAATGTATCTATCTTTATTGACGAGATACAGGCAAGCGATAACGGGGAGAATTACAGAACAGCATATAACAAGCTCCACCCTGATGCGCCCTTGAAGCAGGAATACTTCAAGATCCAGGATAATTCATGGCTGTACAACATCCTGCCCTCGGTCATCATCCTTGGTATGACCATAGCCCTCTTCGTGTTCATGATGCGGCAGACGGGCGCAGGCGGACGCTTCAACACCTTCGGAAAGGCAAATATCAAGAGCCAGAGCACCAAAAAGACCACCTTTAAGGATGTGGCAGGTGCCGATGAGGAAAAGCTGGAGCTGTCCGAGATAGTAGACTTCCTTAAAAACCCCAAGAAATACAACGACATCGGCGCAAGAGTTCCCAAGGGCGTACTGCTCATGGGACCTCCGGGCACAGGTAAGACACTGCTTGCAAGGGCAGTGGCAGGGGAGGCAGGCGTTCCTTTCTTCTCCATTTCCGGTTCGGACTTCGTAGAGATGTTCGTAGGTGTAGGTGCATCGAGAGTCAGAGACCTTTTTGAGACCGCAAAGAAAAATGCTCCCTCCATCATCTTCATAGATGAGATAGATGCAGTGGGCAGACAGAGAGGTGCAGGTCTTGGCGGCGGTCACGACGAAAGAGAGCAGACCCTTAATCAGCTGCTTGTTGAAATGGATGGTTTTGACGGCAACACAGGCGTTATAGTAATAGCTGCCACCAACCGCCGTGATATACTTGATCCCGCTCTTCTCCGTCCCGGACGCTTTGACCGTGAGGTCATGGTGGACTATCCCGATGTAAAGGGACGTGAAGAGATACTCAAGATCCACGCCAAGAACAAGCCCCTGGGGCCTGATGTGGATCTGAACGTAGTCGCAAAGACTACACAGATGTTTACCGGTGCAGACCTTGAGAACCTGCTCAACGAGGCGGCTCTCCTTGCCGCAAGAGCAAACCGCAAGGCTATCACCGAGGCTGACATAGAAGAGGCTACCGTAAAGGTAGTTGCAGGTCCCGAGAAGAAGTCTCACCTTGTTACAGAGCGTGACAGAGCTATTACCGCTTACCATGAGGCCGGGCACGCAGTTGCTGCATACCACCTTGAAGAAGTGGATAAGGTGCATATGGTGACGGTCATCCCCAGAGGCCGTGCAGGCGGCTTTACCATGGTACGTCCCACCACCGACGACCAGTTCGTTACCAAGAACAAGATGTATCAGGGTCTTGTATGGGCTATGGGCGGCCGTGTGGCAGAGGCTCTTATATTTGACGATATCACCACAGGCGCTTCGGGAGACATCCAGGATGCCACAAGGAATGCCAAGAACATGGTGACCCGTTTCGGATTCTCCGAAAAGCTGGGACCCGTGCTCTATGCCGGCAGTGAAGAGGTATTCCTGGGAAGGGACTACGGTCATACCCAGTCTGTGGCAGAGTCCACGGCAGCACTCATAGACGAAGAGGTCAAGAGACTGATAGAAAAGGCATACAAGGACTGCGAGAAGATCCTGACAGAAAATATGGCACAGTTGAAGGAGCTGTCTGAGTACCTTATAGAAAACGAAAAGATAGACGGCGACAACTTCGATATGCTGATGAAGGGTGAGCTTCACTGGAGAAAGGATGTTCCTCCGGCAGCAGATACGGAGCCCGCATTATAAAGAACGACCGCAGCACCCGTAAAGAGTGCTGCGGTATTTTTGCATTATAACGCCAAAGACACTAAAAACAGGGGAGAAGGATAGCGAACAAAATAATCACGCTGTATCCGAAAATACAGCGTGATCTCTCTGGCGGAGAAGGAGGGATTCGAACCCTCGATGCGCTATTAACGCATACACGAGTTCCAGTCGTGCGCCATAAACCGGGCTAGGCGACTTCTCCATATTGGTGACCCGTACGGGAATTGAACCCATGATTACGCCGTGAAAGGGCGTCGTCTTAACCTCTTGACCAACGGGCCGTTGTGGTGGCGGCAATGAGATTTGAACTTATGACCTACCGGGTATGAACCGGTTGCTCTAGCCACTGAGCTATGCCGCCAAAATGTCACCGTGAACCCAAACATCCAAGCGACTATGATATGATACCACATTATCTTGATATTGTCAAGGCTAATTTTGAAATTTTATATTTTGCACAAACAGTATTTATTTTGATTAGGTATAGTTGTCTATAATATCTTATGTTTTTTTGCTCGTTTCCAGTTGTCAGAGAAACACTTAATGTATTTATTATTATTTACATTTCGTTTACACTTTTCTTATCTTTTCTGTTGACAAATTAGCTAAATCGGAGTAAACTTTTATGTATGATATTTACATAATACAGTTATCGAAAACAGACTGCATATGCAGCTTGTTTTATGCCTTATCCTGAAGGAAAGCCGGTATAAGAATGGAAAAAACAAAGGATGACTCCACCTTTATGTATAAGGTGGCATCGTTTATAGTTGACAAGAGAAACCTGTTCTTCTTTGTATTCATACTGCTGGGGATATTCTGTCTTTTCTCCCGCAACTGGGTGAAGGTGGAAAACGACATTACCAAATACCTGCCGGAGACCACCGAAACAAGGCGTGGACTGGATGTGATGGAGAACGAGTTCGTTACATTCGGCTCCACATCCGTAATGGTATCAAACATCACCTTTTCACAGGCAGAAGAACTAAAAGAAAGGCTCCTCACCATTGAGGGCGTGAACAGCATAGACTTTGACGACAGTGAGGATCACTACAAGAATTCAAGCGCCCTGTTTTCCATCACCTTTGAAGAAACTGCTGACAGCCAGCTTTCAAAGGATGCCATGGAGGAAATAAAAAAAGAGCTTTCCGGTCATGACTTCTATGTTTCCGGAGATGTGGGCGTTTCGGAACAGGAACAGCTTGACAAGGAAATGGGTGTGGTCACCGTCATTTCCGCAATTATAATCATTGCTGTACTCACATTCACATCAAAGACCTTTGCGGAGGTCCCGGTGCTGCTCATCACCTTCTGTACTGCGGCACTTCTGAACATGGGAACAAACTTCCTGCTGGGCACCATTTCCTTTATATCCGATTCCGTTACGATCATCCTTCAGCTTGCCCTAGCCATCGACTACGCCATAATACTTGTACACCGCTACACTGAAGAACACGAACATCTGGATTCAAGAGAGGCGTGCATCACAGCCCTTTCAAAAGCCATACCGGAGATCTTTTCTTCCTCCCTGACAACTATTTCCGGTCTTGTGGCTCTTGCCTTCATGCGCTTTAAGATAGGACAGGACCTTGCCACCGTCCTTGTAAAGGCGATAATGCTGAGCCTCCTGTCGGTGTTCACTCTCATGCCGGGGCTCATAATGCTCTTTTCAAAGCTGATAGACAAGACCGGTCACAAAAACTTCGTTCCCCAGATAAAGGCCGTGGGTAAATTTGCCTACTCCACCAGATTTGTGGTACCTTTTCTGTTCCTTATAGTTGCAGCGGCAGGGTGCATATACTCGAACAAATGTCCCTACCTTTTCGGTGCTACCGAGATACCCACTCCGAGAGTGAGTGAGTCTCAGGCGGCCATCAACAAGATAAACGACACCTTCGGAAAGGATAATCTCCTGGCACTTGTCATCCCCTCCGGAGACTATGCCTCCGAGGAAAAGCTGATAAAGGATCTTGAGCGCCATTCGGAAGTCCGTTCAATAACGGGTCTTGCAAATCAGGAAGCCCTTGACGGCTACACTCTCACACAGAAACTGAATCCGAGACAGTTTTCCGAGCTTGCAAACATAGACCATTCGGTTGCGGAACTTTTATATGCGGCATACGCCATAAATGATGAAAACTACGGGGAAGTGGTGAACGGCCTTTCACAATACAGCGTTCCTCTTATGGATATGCTGCTCTTTGCCTGCGATGAAGTGGACAAGGGTTATGTAAATCTCGATGAGGATATACTCGACAAGCTGCATGATATCCGCTCCACCCTCGACAGAGCCATTTTGCAGCTAAAGAGCGAGGACTACACAAGGATACTCATATACCTTGACCTTCCGGAGGAAGGAGAAGCTACCTTTGCTTTCCTTGATACCATCCATAGGGAAGCGGAAAAGTACTATCCGGCGGATGAGATATACTGCGTGGGCAACTCCACCAGCGACAGGGATCTTTCATCTTCCTTTGCTAACGACAATCTTCTTATCAGTATCCTGTCGGCTCTCTTTGTGGTGATAATACTCCTGTTCACATTCAAATCCGCTGGTCTTCCCGTACTGCTGATAGCCGTTATACAGGGAAGTATCTGGATAAACTTCTCATTCCCTTACCTGCAGGATCAGCCCCTGTACTTCCTTGCATACCTTATCATCAACTCCATTCAGATGGGCGCCAACATAGACTATGCCATAGTTATTTCCAGCCGCTATATGGATCTCAAGGAGGGGAAGGACAGCCGCAAAAAGGTCATCATAGACACCCTTAACCAGGCATTCCCCACCATAATCACATCGGGCACCATACTCGCCGCTGCGGGCGTGCTCATAGGTCAGCTTTCGACCAACGGAGTCATCTCCTCCATAGGTGTTTGTCTTGGAAGAGGAACTATCATATCCATCGTACTGGTAATGGGCGTACTGCCGCAGATACTGCTGCTGGGCAGCTCGATCATCGACCGCACATCCTTCACCATACAGAGGCGTGAGCGAACGGTGGTATCCAGCGGAAGGCTTGCGGTATCGGGAATGGTCCACGGCTTTATAAACGGCCGTGTGGACGGTATACTCAACGGTGTCATCACCGGTGATGTGGACATAAGGATAGATAAAAAGGGCATAGATGAAGAAGAAAACGAATCACAGAATGAAGATACAGAAAGGGGCGATGAGGAATGAAAAGCATGAAACACTGTTTTACGCACTGCCTTTCACTTCTCACTGCCACGGCGATGAGTTTCTTTGTACTTCTTCCTCATATCAGTTTTATCGCATCGGCAGAGGATAATGACGAAAACACGGTCTACATTTCGGGAAATGCGGATTTTCTCGAATTTGCCAAAAACTGCACCCTTGATTCCTACTCAAAGGGCAAAACATTCATACTGCGCAGGGATCTTATCTTCACAAGCGACACCTTTGAGAGCGTACCGTCCTTCGGGGGCGTCTTTGACGGCGGCGGCCACAGCATAAGCGGGGTGAACATCTCCGGCAGTATGTCCGGCTTCGGAGTTTTCAGGTGCATAGAAGAGGGCGGCATAGTAAAGGATCTGAATATCTCCGCAAGGGTAGCCCCATCGGGCAGTGCATCAGTCATAGGAGGGATAGCAGGCACAAATAAGGGCACTATAAACTCCTGCACATTTGAGGGCACTATAAAGGCAAACGAAAAGACCGGTGGTATTGCCGGAGTGAACGAGGGTCAGATCATAGGCTCATCTGTGAGCGGCCACATAGAATCCGACCACATCACCGGCGGTATAGCCGGAGAGAACACAGGGCGCATTATCCGCTGTGAGAACACTGCATCGGTCAACACGGAAGCAGACGACATCTCTCTGGGGCCTGAGGCCCTCAGCGATTTTTCCATAAACTATCTGACCGCTCCCGAAAAGCTCACCTCCTCGACGGATACCGGAGGCATTGCGGGCGTATCTGATGGGACCATACTCATCTGCACCAACAGAGGCTCTGTGGGCTATGCCCATTCGGGCTACAACACGGGCGGCATCGCAGGCAGACAGTCGGGATATATAAGCGGCTGCAAGAACTACGGGACCATAAACGGCAGAAAAGACATAGGCGGTATAGTGGGACAGTCCGAACCGTTCACATCCCTCTTTGTCTCAAAACGCTCGGCAAATGAGCTGCGCAAGGAACTGGATGAACTGACTGTTATCATAGACGAGACCATAAAGGATGTGGAGGAGAACAAGGATCTTATAGGCGCAGAGGCGGACAATGTGCTTTCCGACCTTGACAGGCTGAAGGAAGCAGGGCACACCTACGCAAACGAAGCAGATGCCATAATAAACGACAATATCAAAACGATAAATGAGCTGAGCACAAGGGTCTCCGATCTTGTTACCCGCTTTGAGCCCGTTTCAGAAAAGCTGACAAAGGCAGCAGAGCAATACTCCAAGGCATTCGGAGAGATAAAGAGAGCCGTATCCATACTGACGGATGAGGCTGGGGATGCAAATGAAGCACTGCAGACCCTTCGCCCCGCCCTTGATGACATGACCCTCATATCGGATCACATAAAGGACAGCAGCGATCAGCTTGCGAATGCCCTGAAAGAGCTGAGAAACGCCATGGGGGATGCGGAGGATGTAAAAGCGGCACTCCACGATCTCGGAGATTCACTTAACGATATCGGCTACGATCTGAGCGACCTTTCCTCAAAGATCCAAAGCCTTTCTTTCGACAGCTTTTCCTTCGACCCCAACAGCGACCCGCAGCTTTACAGGATAAAAACGGATCTTGCAAGCATTTCGGAAAATGCCCAAAAGCTGTCCGATGAACTGGCACGGAAAAGGGCAGCGATAAACACCATAATAAATGACCTGAAAAATTCGGGAAGCTCCGAAGAAATAGACTGGCAGCACTATAACGATCTGCTGGCTTCTCTTTTCGACTTTGACACCGCCTCACTTACGGGTCTTACCCTTGCTTTTTCGGATATCACCGATGCCCTGACCCTTTACATAGACGAAGAGTCCGTAAAGCTCCTCAACGACCTGAACGAAACAGCCGATGTGCTGTCCCGTATCACATCGAGCCTTTCGGATATCACCTACAAGGCATCCCTTAGCCCTTCTGTGCTCGCCGCAAGAAGAGCTGCCCTTGAAAGCAGTATTGACGATACAATTGATTCCGTTTACAAAATGGTGGATTATCTGAACTACGCCCTTGAAGAGGCGCAGAAAACGGGTAACCCCGCAAATGACATAATAGACAGGATAAAAAGCGCATGGGATTTTCTCGATGACGGTCAGGCACAGCTTGTGGCAGCAATTTACCTTGCCACGGACGCTTCCGACAAGACCCATGAGGGCACATCCATACTGAAGGACGCCTTCAGTATCGTCTCCGACATAAACGATTATTTCGGACAGCAGGCAGAACTGGTATTCACCGGTGCAGACGGGAATATCGTGGCGGCAAGGGACAATATCAAGGAGCTGACAGGCTCTCTGCTGACTTCTGTTGACTCTCTGGGAGATGTGGGCGGAAAGGGTCTTGATGTACTTTCCGGCGACTTTTCCAGAGTGAATGCAAAGCTGGATGTTATCAGCAACATAATCATAGACATGGTGGAGGAGGTGCGTTCCACTTCCACGGATATCAGCGACTACACGCAGGATATATCTATGACCGACACTGCGGGACAGTCGGAAGGAAAGATAGCCTCCTCCGTAAATTACGGCAGGATACTGGGAGATCTCAATATCGGCGGTATCACAGGTACCATGGGTGTGGACAATCCTCTCGACCCTGAGGGAGACCTGCAGATCCCGGACAGTATATCCACCGACTTCATATACAAGACAAGAACAGTGGTAAGAGACTGCAAAAACTGCTCCGATGTAGTCTCCAAAAGAGATAATGCGGGCGGCATAGTGGGCAATATGGAAACGGGCTGCGTCACCGGCTGTGTCAGCGTGTGTGAGGTAAAGTCCACCGACGGCGGCTATGTGGGAGGAATTGCAGGAAACTCCATGGCAGTTGTCAACGGCTCCTATGCAAACTGCCGTGTTGAGGGCACATATTATGTGGGCGGCATCACGGGAAAAGGTCATGATATACTGCGCTGCAGAGCCTTTTCACAGGTGTTTTCTTCGGCAGAGTACAAAGGCTCTGTGGCAGGAAATGCGGACGGCACCGTTTCGGAAAACTATTTTTCCGAAAATGACATCGGCGGGATAGACGGCATAAGCTACGAAGGCAAAGCCGCTCCCATGAGCTACAGTGAGTTTTCCGCTCTCGAAGGGAACCCGGATGAATTCAAGGTGATAACCCTCAGCTTCTGCACAGAGGATGAGGATGGCGTGCTTACTGAGGTAGGCAGTTACTCTACCTATTACGGCGGTGACATTTCCGAAAAGGATATACCCGCAGTACCCGCCAAAGATGGCTATTTCGGCAGGTGGGAGAGCTTCCCGCAAAAGGATATACGCTTTTCCGGGCGGGTGATAGCAGAATACAGCAAGCTCCTCTCCACCATAGGCACCGAGCTCACAAGAGACGGGCGCTCAGAGATACTTGCAGAGGGGACTTTCAGCGAATATGACACCATAACCGCAGACCACACCGGACAGGAAATAAATGTTACGCTCTCGAATGACGGCGAACACAGGATACACTACCTGAAAAACTATAAACATTCATACCTCATAGTGAACGGAGAACGAGTCAATGCGGTTCCCGACGGAAGCTACCTGGTATTCGACCAGAGCGGCAGTGAGTTCTCTCTCATCGAGATGGAGGACACCTCCATATATTCCTATGTCTACATCGCAGTCGGTGCTGGAACGGCACTGTGCTTTGTGCTCATACTTATCATCGTCATAAGGCAGGCAAAGAAGAGGAAGGCTTCCAAGGCTGCAAAAAAAACGAAATAAAAAGCAGCGCATGGCTCCCCAAAGGAGTCATGCGCTGCTTTTTTCTGCCACTGAAAAATTTTTTTCAAAAACCCTTGATTTTTCTTTTTTAATATGTTATACTGTTCTTTGTCAGATACCTAAGGATCTGCCGTGGTTTGGCTTTGCAGCTTTTTGTGGGCAGCAGACAGACGAGGCAGCAGACGATCCGATATATAGGTGTGCGGGCCCTGTGCAACAAAACACCGTGAACCATGTCAGGCGGGGAACCGAGCAGCATTAAGCGGTCAGTTTCGTGTGCCGCAGCGAGCCTGCACACCTATGTACCGGATCTTTTTTGTGAGAATATGGAATATATGATAGATATCATCAAGAGCTTTGCGCTTAAAGTCTGCGAAGGCTTCAAGCACGGTGCCGCCGCTGCTCTTGCGATCTTCTACGGAATTGCGGCGGTGTTCCTTATAACGCCTCAGCCCTCCGATGACACCAAGCTGGCACTGGGCATTATCATGGCTGCACTGGTTTTTTTGCAGTTCTCTCTGGCAGCTGAGGTCATGTTCAAAAAGACTTCAGAAAAGAAATATGCTTTTCTTGATGAACACGACAGGGAGCTGATAGGAGACGCCTTTAAATACGGCAGCAAGAAGAAGGTCTTTTACACCGGGATGCGCTCCCTTCTTCAGGGAAACGATCCCGGATCGGCACTCAAAGACTTCCAGTCTCTTCTGGAGAGAAATGTCAGCGACCATGAGCGCTGTGTACTGAAATTCTTTATATCGGTCTGCTATGCCCGTATGGGCTATCCGTCCCACAGCGGGAGATTTGCCCGTGAGGCGGCAGATGAGGGTCTCGGAAAGCACCGTCCCGAAGCGCTGCTGCTGGCTGCAAGGTCATATGCCGTGGCTCAGAGCTATGAGGAAGCGGAGGAATGTTACGAACGGGTGTGCGAATACTCCCGCAGGAACTACATCTTTCCTTTCTCCTTCAAGGAAGCGGCTGATGTATATATATTCGACAACAAACCGGATGAAGCCGTAAAGCTCTGCGAGCTCTCTCTGGCGGAGGGGCTTTGCAGGACGGAATGTTATGGGCTCCTTGCCCTGTGTTCCATTCTCAAAAAGGACATCCCCGGTGCAAGAGACTGGTTCAGGGCTGCACTTCTGAACAATATACCGGATTACGACGGCTTCGTGCTCAGGTGCGAAAAGCTTTGCAGGGCACAGGGGCTTTCGCCGGATGTTTTGTTTGAGGAGCAGACTGTAAGTACAAATACCATGGAGTAGTTATGTATCAGGCATTATACCGAAAATACCGGCCTGTGACCTTCACGGATGTGATATCACAGGATCATATAACCGGAACTCTCAGAAGTCAGATAATGTCAGGCAAGACGGCTCACGCCTACCTATTTACAGGCTCGAGAGGAACGGGCAAGACCACCTGCGCAAGGATCTTTGCCAAGGCTCTCAACTGCCTTTCTCCGGTAGACGGAGATCCCTGCAACGAATGTGAGATATGCAAGGCCGCAGATGAATTTGCTCTTACGGACATAATCGAGATAGATGCAGCCTCCAACGGAAGCGTGGACGATGCAAGAGAACTGAGAGAGGCAGCAGCCTACAGTCCTGAAAGGTGCAGGTACAAGGTCTATATCATAGACGAGGTGCATATGCTCTCCAAGGATGCGTTCAATGCACTTCTGAAAATAATAGAGGAGCCTCCGGAGCACGTAAAGTTCATCATGGCTACCACAGAGCTCCATAAGGTGCTCCCCACCATACTTTCAAGATGTCAGCGCTTTGACTTCATGCGCATAAGGACAGAGGACATAGCCGACAGGATAAAGTATGTGGCGGGAAATGAAAACCTTTCCATAGATGATGACTCCGCACAGCTCATTGCAAAGGCTGCCGACGGCGGCATGAGAGATGCTCTCTCCATCCTTGACAGGTGCATAGCCTTCGGCGGGAGCATTGATGTGAACGTAGTTTCGGAAGCCACCGGTATCGCGGGCAGAGAATATGTCTTTGACATAGTCCGCAGCGTGGCGGATGAAGATCCCTCCGGGGCGCTTGAAGTCATAAGCAGGCTCTACGACCGCTCAAAGGATATGCAGAGGCTGTGCGAGGAGCTTACCGTGCAGTTCAGGAACCTGCTCATACTCATTTCCTCGCCCCACAACAGGGATATCATACTGTGTCTCCCCAGTGAGATGCAGATCCTTGAGGAAACAGCAGCCAAGCTGAGCGCCGCAAGAGTGCTTGATATAATAGACTCTCTTGGCAGGTGCATGGAGAGGATGAGACGGGCGATGTCCAAAAGGATAGAGCTTGAAGTCTGCATCATAAAGCTATGCACAGGGATCAGAGAAAATGCCGGCTCAGCGGCAGCGACACCGGCTGTCACAGCTTCGGTACCTCCCGGACTTGAGAGCAGGCTCACCGCCATAGAGAAAAAGCTGGCTGGCGCAGTGCCCCAGGTACTTACACCGGCTGAGCAGGGGATGATACTCAAAACTGCTCCCACGGACATCAAAGAGATAAAAAACTGGAACACCGTGGCAGAGGAGATAGGGAGAGCAAGCCCTCCGCTGAGACCTCATCTGGCAGGCTCATGGGGATACACCAAGGGGACCGGACTGCTTATAAATTCAAGGAACATCGTGCTGAAAGGGCTTATAGGAAAGCAAGATCACTTAAAGACGGTGCTTGACACAGTAAGTACTAACACAGGCTTTAAGCTGGAAAGAGTTCTTGTGGGCTACAAGGCAGAGCTTGACAGATCCGGACAGGGTGCTGCTCCTGCGGAGGAGAAGGAAGGCTCCATGCTGGAGGATATCATGGAAAGAGCCAAAAGCGGCGGAGTCGAAGTAGTTGAAAGCTGATAACTGTTTATTTGAAACAGAAGAATAAATCAAAAAGTAAAAAGGAGTATTTGTTATGAGAGCAAGATTACCACAGGGCATGGGCGGTCAGCAGAGCATGCAGAGCATGATAAAGCAGGCTCAGAAGATGCAGTCCGAGATCACAGAGGTACAGGAGAAGATAGAGCAGGAGAGCTTTTCCACCACCTCCGGCGGCGGTGCCGTTGAGATCACCATGACAGGCAGAAAAGAGATAACCTCTCTTAAGATCAGTGCGGATGTTATAAAGGACGCCGCTGATTCCAACGATCCTTCTGTAATTGAGGATCTGGTCATCAGTGCGGTAAATGAATGTGTAAAGAACATCAACACATCCACCGAGGACAGAATGGGCGCCATCACAGGCGGTGTGAGCTTCCCCGGCCTCTTCTGATAAAAACGCAGACAGCCGTACCCGCTCAAAACAGCGGGTACTTTTTTATGCCGGTCTGCCGAATGGTACAGGATCTCTTCTTTGTCACGGAACGGTTACTTCACGACATAATTTACAAGATTTCTGTAACCAAATTGTAATCTTTGCTGTTATTTCTCCCGAAATTTGTGCAAATTTAACTATATTCAGGACTGTAACAGCCAAAATCCGTGTAAATCGCAGAGGGATTAGCTCTTTAATTTTTCCGTAAGATGTGATATAATGTTATTTGCTCATTAAAAGCGACAGCTTTATGCGTGTTGCTAAAAGGAGAGTTAAATTGGATAAGTTCATTATAAAAGGCGGAAAACCCTTAAAGGGCGAGGTAAACATAAGCGGCGCAAAGAATGCGGTAGTGGCTATAATCCCCGCAGTTATCCTTGCCGACGGTCCCTGCGTACTTGAAAATATCCCCGACATAAGCGATGTATCCATTTCTCTTAGGATACTCTACGAAATGGGAGCGGATGTCAGGAACCTGGGCAGCGGCACCTACAGGATAGACGCCTCAAAGATAACAGTTCCCGTTGTGCCTTACGAACTGGCACGGCGCATGAGAGCATCCTACTATTTCCTGGGCACCCTGCTGGGGAAATTCCACAAGGCAAGAGTGGCAATGCCCGGCGGCTGCTATCTGGGTGACAGACCCATAGATCAGCATCTCAGAGCTTTTTCCGCACTGGGTGCGGACTGCTCCCTGGAAAACGGCATGATAGACATCAATGCCGGTATGCTTATAGGGAACCAGATATATTTTGACAAGATAACCGTGGGCGGCACCATAAACGCCATGCTGGCAGCCTGTCGTGCAACAGGTCTTACCGTGATCGAAAACGCTGCCAAGGAGCCCCATATAGTAGACCTTGCAAACTTCCTCAACTCCATGGGTGCAGATATAATGGGCGCCGGTACGGATGTTATAAAGATAAGAGGAGTAAAGCACCTGAAGGGTGCCCAGTATGCGGTCATCCCCGATCAGATAGAGGCAGGGACCTATATGGTAGCCGCTGCCGCCACAAAGGGCGATGTCCTTATAAAGAACGTTATCCCCAAGCACCTTGAATCCATTACACAGAAACTGGCAAAAATAGGTGTGGGCGTAGAGGAATTTGACGAAAGCATCAGGATATATGCTGACGGTCCTCTTGTAAAGACCAGTGTGAAGACCATGCCTCACCCCGGCTTCCCTACGGATATGCAGCCCCAGATATCTACGCTTCTCTGCCTTGCAGAGGGTACATCCATCGTTACGGAGGAGATATTCAACAACCGTTTCCGTTATGTGGATGAGCTCAGGCGCATGGGTGCGGATATTTCCGTGGAAGGAAAGGTAGCAGTCATAGAGGGCGTAGGAAAGCTGATGGGAGCCCCCGTTACAGCCCCCGACCTTCGTGCGGGAGCGGCTCTGGTGATCGCAGGCCTTGCTGCAAGCGGTGTTACGGAGATAGATGACATCTACCATATCGAAAGAGGATATGAAAACATCGAAGAGAAGCTCCGTTCCCTCGGTGCGGATATAGTCAAGAAAAATGTTCCCGGCTCCAGTGTTCGCAAGGTGGAAGTCGGTTGAGTCTAAAAGCCGCCGCAAGGCGGCTTTTTTGCAGGGCACACCATAAAGCCAAAAAATTAACAACAGAGACACATAAATATATTGACAATTCAACAAAGAAATGGTAGAATATAATTTGGCTGATTATGCGGATATGCGCTTGTTATCGGTCAAAGATATGACATAAAAGGTGAGAGTATGAAGATAGTTCCCGTTAATGCCTCCAAAAAATATGACATCGTTATCGGAAAGGGCATACTGAAGGATCTGGGACAGCTTGTAAAAAAGTCCGTGAAGTCCGAAAGGTTTGCAGTCATTGCCGATGAAAACGTAGGGAACATCTATCTTGAAAGAGTACTGTCTCTCCTTGAAAAAGAAGGCTTTTCCTGTTTCTCATTCGTGTTCAGGGCAGGAGAGGCATCAAAAAGCCCCTCCACACTGAATGAGATCTATTCCTTCCTTGCAAGAGAGCATTTCACACGCATGGATGCCGTCGTCGCTCTTGGCGGCGGTGTTACGGGAGATATGGCGGGCTATGCCGCAGCCACTTACCTGAGAGGGATGGAGTTCATACAGATACCCACTTCACTTCTTGCACAGGTTGATTCTTCGGTAGGCGGAAAGACAGCCGTTGACATCCCGGAGGGAAAAAACCTTGTGGGCGCATTCAAGCAGCCCGCTCTTGTACTGATAGATACAGACGTTCTGAGTACTCTTCCCCGTGATTTCCTCATAGACGGTATGGGGGAAGTTGTAAAGTACGGCATGATAAAGTCAAAGCCGCTTTTTGAACAGCTTTGCAGACTGGATATAGATACCATCAGCGGAGAAATAGAGGATATCATCACACAGTGCGTTTCCATAAAGCGTGATGTGGTGGAAAAGGATGAATTCGACAAGGGAGAGCGTGAGCTCCTGAACTTCGGTCACACCCTCGGACACTCCATAGAACAGTACTACAACTATACCGGCATATCTCACGGAAGAGCGGTAGCAAAGGGCATGGAGCTTATAACGAGCCTTGCCGCAAAGAAAGGTCTTTGCAGCGAAGAACTTGGGAGCAGGCTTTCGGACTGCCTTGCAAGATATGAACTGAAGATAGAAGTGAAACCGGGTCTTGGAGACCTAAAGGAAGCCGTCCTCAACGACAAAAAGCGCAGGGGCGGGGATATAGATATCGTCATTTGCGAGGATGTAGGCGTGTCCTGCACCCGAAAGATGCCTGTGGATGAATTCCTGTCATGGCTCGAGGACTGAGATGGACATAAAGATATACCCCGGAAGGCTTTCCGGAACAGTCAGGATACCCTCCTCCAAAAGTGTTTCCCATAGGAATATAATAGCTGCTGCTTTGTCGGGCGGGATTTCCCGTATATCGGGCATCAGCCTTTCAAAGGATATAGAAGTCACAAGCGAGGCTATGAGGAGCTTCGGTGCGGATATTTCCCGTAAAGATGATGTTTTTACCGTAAAGGGCATCTTCAATGAAAAAAGGATACCCGTGACCGCTTTCTGCGACTGCGGCGAAAGCGGCTCCACACTGCGTTTTATCATACCTGTTGCAGCTGCGCTGGGCATAGATACTGTCTTTGACGGACACGGAAAGCTGCCCGAAAGGCCTATCACTCCTTACATCAGGGAATTTGAAAAAAAGGGCATCCTCTTTGACAAAAGAGGCGGTCTGCCCATAAGGATGACAGGAAAGCTGCAAAACGGCATATTTGAGCTTGAGGGGGATATCTCCTCTCAGTTTATAACAGGACTGCTTTTTGCGCTGCCGCTGCTTGACGGGGACAGTGAGATACATATGCTCTCCCCCTTACAGTCCGCTCCCTATGCGGAGCTGACCCTGAATACCCTGAAAAAGGCAGGCATATGCGTACAAAAGACCGAAAAAGGCTTTTTTGTAAAGGGCGTACAGAGCTATGCTCCCTTTGATTCCGGCACGGAAGGGGACTATTCACAGGCAGCCTTCTTCATAGCTGCAAATGCTGCCGGCAGCGACATAAGCATAGCCGGTCTCGATCCCGATTCAGCCCAGGGTGACAAGGTATTTGCGGATATTGCCTCAGACCCGTGCAGAAAGGGCTTCACAGTCGATGTTTCGGACATTCCAGATCTGGTGCCCGCACTGGCGGTGCTGGGAAGCATCTTCGAGGGAAAAAGCCGTATAGTGAATGCAGAAAGGCTGCGCATCAAGGAAAGCGACAGGATAGAGAGCACAGCCGCCATGATAAGATCTCTGGGCGGAAAAGCAAGCACCTCAGAGGACAGTATCACAATTGAGCATATTGACAGCTTTAAGGGCGGCACGGTGGATGCCTGCAACGACCACAGGATAGTCATGGCGGCTGCGGTAGCCGCTGTATACAGCAGCGCACCCGTTATTATAAAGGGCGCCGAGGCTGTAAGGAAGAGCTATCCGAACTTTTTTGAAGATCTTGCAAAGCTCGGAGCAAAAACAGAACCCATAGGATAGAGGTGAGGGCATGGCATCTTTCTGGAACGGAAGGATACAGTTTTCGGTTTTCGGAGAGGCAGACGGTCCCGCTATAGGTGTTACCGTGGATGATCTTCCTCCCGGTGAATATGTGGATACGGATGCTCTCAGAGAGTTTATGAGCCGCAGGCTCATAGGCGATGACCTTAACATAAGCCGGGGAGGGGAGCAGCCCTCCATCCTGTCGGGTGTCAGAGGTTCTAGGACTACCGGTGCTCCTCTGATGGCACTTATACGAAACAATGAGCATATCCCCGATGAGGGCAGGAATGTCCCACGCCTTGCAAGACCCGGAAATGCAGACTACACAGGCACCATGCGTTACAAGGGCTTCAACGATGTCCGCCATGACGGGCATCTTTCAAGAAAGCTGCTGGCGCCCCTTATTTTTGCGGGAGCCGTCTGCGGTCAGATCCTTGAACGCAGGAGCATTTATACGGGAGCTCACATCTATTCGCTGCACAACATAAAGGACACCCCCTTTGACGGTATAAATATCACAAGGGACGACCTTGTAAAGATAAGAAAAAAGCCCTTTCCGGTCATTAACGACAAAAAGGGGCTCAGAATGCAAAACGACATAGAGACCGCCGCAAATGCGGGAGATTCTCTGGGCGGTGTGATAGAGGCAGCTGTGGTGAATCTGCCCGCAGGCATCGGCTCTCCCATGTTTGACGGCGTGGAAAATGTGATATCAAGGCTCATTTTCGGCATACCCCTTGTGAGCGGAATCGAGTTCGGTGCCGGCTTTACTGCGGCGAAAATGCTTGGCAGCCAGTTCAACGATGAGTTCTATGCGGACGATCACGGTCATCTTAAAACAAGGACCAACAATCACGGCGGCGTACTGGGCGGTATCACCAGCGGTATGCCACTTGTAGTGCGTGTGGCTCTGAGACCCAGCCCTGATATGGGAAGAAGCGTGAATGCAGTGGATTGCTCCACCCTTGAAAACATAGTGACGGGGGAGAACAACAGCGCTGTCAGCTGCGTGGTACCGTCCTATGTTCCCGCCATAGAGGCAGCCATCAATATAGCTGTTTTATCCTACATGATCGACTACCCTAATTTCTGATGGTGTTGATATGATACCTGTACTCAGTGACAAAACTCATATAAAAATACTCATCTGTTATCTTATAGATAAGCTGGGGCGGCCTGTTGCGTTGTCTCAGCTGTCATTTTTCCTTGAAAGTGTCAGCGTGGACTACTTTCAGTTCACGGACGCCCTGGAGGATCTAAAAAAAACAGGCGCCGTAAAGGTCTTTGACGACACAGCGGCACTGAGCAGCAAGGGCTATAAGTCGTCAGTCCTTTCAAGGGATGTTCCCGCGGTGTTCAGAAACAGAGCAATGCGCACAGCCCTGCTTTTTTACAGGAGCGCAGAGGGTCTGAACGCAGAGGATCCCGGATGCTGCGGTCTGAAAACACACGGAAACAAACTCAGCTTCTTTCTGAAAGAATCAGGGGAGGGCATAAGGCTCATTTCCCTTGATATTACACTCAAAGACGAAAATGATGTCAGGCTCCTGTCTGAACACATATCCCCCGACCCTGTGGGTCTTTACAACTGCATGACCGCAATGATCTCCTCCGTGGATAAAAGCCCCTTTGCTGCGGGGATCGTAAGCAAAACGGAGGACGGCTTTGAATCCGTTATCGAAAGGGAAGGCTTTTCTCTTATCCTTTACGCTCCCACAAGAGAGCTTGCACAGCGGCTCGCAGAAAGGTCCGATGACAAAACGAAAGAGCTTACGATAAAAACTATAAGAGAATACATCCCCGACAATGATTCACTTTTCGCAAATTACATAAACTGAGAAGAGGTTTTAGAATGGCACAGCTCCAATACGATGAAAACGGCAGGCTTCTGTTCACAGAGGAGATGAAGAAGGAGTATACCATACTTCTCCCCAATATGCTCCCCCTCCACTTCAGGCTGCTTGAGATCATATTCAACAACAACGGCTATCACGCAAAGCTTCTGACCACCACAGGCCGCAGGATAATCAACGAGGGGCTGAAATATACCCACAACGACACCTGCTACCCGGCTCTGCTCTGCATAGGTCAGATGATAGATGCCCTTAAAAGCGAAGACACAGACCCTCACAAGACTGCTCTCATCATGGTACAGACCGGTGGCGGATGCAGAGCCTCGAACTACATACACCTCATAAGAAAAGCACTTATAAAGTGCAATATGGAATATGTACCCGTTATATCCCTGGCGCTTCCTCCCATAGAAAAAAATCCCGGCTTTTCAGTATCCGCTCCCATGCTTTCCCAGATGATAACCGCCGTCTGCTACGCCGATGTGCTCATGCTCCTGTCTAATCAGGTGCGCCCTTATGAGACCAACAAGGGCGACTGCGACAGACTTATCGACAAATGGATGAAAAAGCTGGAGGACAAGCATTTCAGCTTTGCCACCTTCGACAGGACGACTGCGGAGATAATCAAGGATTTTGAAGCCATACCGTACAGACCCGACCCAAGCATAGTAAGAGTGGGCATAGTAGGGGAGATATTCATCAAATACTCTCCTCTCGGAAACAACGAGCTGCAGAAGTTCCTGGAATCCGAGGGGTGTGAGGTCTACTGCCCCGGACTTATAGATTTCCTCATATTTATGGGAGATCACCATGTGGTGGAAACGGAGCTGTATCATGTAAAGTACAAAAAATACTTTGCATCCCTGGGCGTAAAGGGCTTTTTCAAGATGATGCAGAACAAGATCATAAAGGCGGTAAAGGGGACACGCTTCTTTGGCCCTACGCCTTTTGAGCACGCCAAAAAGGATGTGGAGGCTTACATTTCCCCCGCCAACAAAATGGGAGAGGGCTGGCTCCTCACTGCCGAAATGGTGGATATGATACATATGGGCATAAACAACATAGTCTGCGCCCAGCCATTTGGCTGCCTCCCCAACCACATCATAGGAAAGGGAATGGTAAGAAGACTGAGAGAGGAGTTCCCCCAGTCAAACATAGTACCCATCGACTATGACCCGGGTGCTACAAGAGTAAATCAGGAAAACAGGATAAAGCTCATGCTTTCCACTGCAAGACAGGCAATGAAGGAGTCTGCGGAAGGCGGGGCAGCGGTTTGATAACAGATAATATGACCTTCAAAGGTGCATATGACAGGATATATTCCCTGCTTGAAAATGTTCCGGACAGGAAATTTGACTGTGTGTGTATCTTTGAACAGTTTATAGCCCCCAAGGAAGAACTGTACACTCATCCGGACAGCATCTGCCCCGAAAATGCTCTTCAAATGGCTGTAAATGCCGCACACAGGCGAAGCGAGGGCTATCCTCTCCAGTATATACTTGGAGAGTGGGAGTTTTACGGACTGAGCTTCAAGGTGGGAGAGGGCGTGCTCATACCCCGTCCGGAAACGGAATTTGTGGTGGACGAGGCTATAAGGCTGATAGATGAGATATACCGTGACCGAAAGCTGATAGTAGCGGATCTTTGTGCGGGGACGGGCTGCATAGCCATCAGCATAGCCGGGAACCGCCGTGACAAGGTAAAGACCTTTGCGGTGGAATATTCCGGAGATGCCTTTCCCTACCTGGTGGACAACATAGGCAGACATTCTGCGGATGTGACCATGATAAGAGGGGATGTTTCAAACGGGCGGCTCCTTGACAACTTCGTGGACGACGACGGCGAGGAAACAGGCATAGACCTTATAGTTTCTAACCCGCCTTATCTGACGGATGAGGAAATGAACGATCTGCAGAAGGAGATAACCTTTGAGCCGGATACCGCCCTTTACGGCGGAAGCGACGGTCTCAAGTTCTACAGGGTCATATCAGCCCTGTGGGGCTCTATCCTGAACAAAGGAGGAGCCATAGTCTTTGAGGCTTGCGATAACCTTGCCTCCGAAATGGTAAAAATACTGGAAGCATCGGGCTTTGAGGACATAAATACGGTGATGAGCTGCGGCCATGTACGGGCTTTGAGCGCAAGAAAAAAATAGAGCCGCTCAGCACCGGACCGCAGATATATATATTATAATTAAAAGACCGTCTGCAAAAGGACGGTTTTTCGTTTTATTTGGTATTGACAAAATCTCCTTTATGTATTATAATTGATAGTGTGTGTAAATTTTGCCGAAAGGTTAAAAAGGTGTATATAAATGGGTATACTTGACGGATTGTTCGGAAACTACAGCAAAAGAGAGTTAAAGAAGATAGAGCCTATCAAGAACAAGGTGCTTGCCCTTGATGAGGAATATCAGAAGCTCAGCGAAAAGGAACTGAAAGCCAAAACTCCCGAATTCAGAGAGAGGCTCGAAAACGGCGAGACACTTGACGATATCCTCCCCGAGGCTCTTGCCACGGTAAGAGAGGCTGCATGGAGAGTACTGGGCAAAAAGCCCTACGAGGTACAGATAATCGGTGCCATCGTCCTTCATCAGGGCCGTATCGCAGAGATGAGGACCGGTGAAGGTAAGACCCTTGTAGCGTGCTGCGCCAGTTATGTAAATGCGCTTGACAGCAAGGGCGTTCATGTTGTTACCGTAAACGACTACCTTGCCAAGACCCAGTCCGAGGAAATGGGAAAGGTATACCGTTATCTGGGGCTTTCCATAGGCTGCATACTTCACGATCTCAACAACGATGAGAGAAGAGAGCAGTACAACTGCGACATCACCTACGGTACCAACAATGAGTTCGGTTTTGACTATCTCCGTGACAACATGGTCATCTACAAGACGGAGAAGGTACAGAGAGAATTCAACTTTGCCATCGTGGATGAGGTGGACTCCATCCTCATAGATGAAGCCAGAACTCCTCTTATCATCTCCGGCAGGGGAGACAAGTCCACGGAGCTCTACACCCACGCAGACCGTTTTGCCAAGACCTGTAAGCCCTATATCGTAGCCGAAATGGATACCAAGACCGATCAGGAAGAGCTGGCACAGGACTACGACTATATCATAGACGAAAAGGCAAAGACAGCCACCATCACCAGAAAGGGCGTAAAGAAAGCAGAAAAGTTCTTCAACGTCATAAACCTCTACGATGCAAACAACACCACCCTTCTTCATCATGTGAACCAGGCTCTCAAGGCAAACGGCGTCATGAAGAAGGATATAGACTATGTTATAAACGACGGCGAGATCGTCATAGTAGATGAATTCACCGGCCGCCTCATGCAGGGACGCCGCTACAACGACGGTCTTCACCAGGCGATAGAAGCCAAGGAAGGCGTAAAGGTAGCTCATGAGTCCAAGACCCTTGCATCCATCACCTTCCAGAATTTCTTCCGCCTTTACCACAAGCTCTCCGGTATGACCGGTACAGCTATGACGGAAGAAGACGAATTCAGAGAGATCTACAAGCTGGATGTAATAGAGATCCCCACCAACAAGCCGGTCATCAGGATAGATCACCCCGATGTGGTCTACAAGACCGAAAGAGGAAAGTTCAAGGCTGCCATAGAGCAGATAAAGGAATGTCACGAAAAGGGTCAGCCTGTTCTGGTGGGCACTATTTCCATAGACAAGTCCGAAGTGCTTTCAAAGATGCTGCAGAAGGAAGGCATAAAGCACAATGTGCTCAACGCAAAGCAGCACGCCAAGGAAGCAGAGATCGTTGCCCAGGCGGGACGTTTCGGCGCAGTTACCATTGCCACCAACATGGCAGGGCGCGGTACGGACATACTCCTTGGCGGTAACGCAGAAGTCCTTGCCGTATCCGATATGAAAAAGGAAGGCATCCCCGATGAGATAATAAACGATGCCATCTCCTATGTGGATACCGAGGATGAGACTATACTCGAAGCCAGAAAGCGTTACAGGGAGCTCCTTGAAAAACGCAATGCGGAGATAGGCGACCAGGCCGAAAAGGTCAAGGAAGTCGGAGGTCTGTTCATTTTAGGTACGGAGCGCCACGAATCAAGGCGTATAGACAACCAGCTGAGAGGCCGCGCAGGCCGTCAGGGCGACCCTGGAGAGAGCCGCTTCTTCCTCTCCCTTGAAGATGACCTTATGAGGCTCTTCGGCGGAGACAGGCTCCAGATCATGATGGACAACATGAAGATAGAGGAAGATATGCCTATCGAGTCCAAGATGCTCACCTCCGTTATAGAGTCCTCCCAGAAGAAGGTGGAGGGACGCAACTTCGGCATAAGAAAGAACGTCCTCAACTATGACGATGTTATGAGCACACAGCGTGAGATCATCTACGGTCAGCGTGCAAAGGTGCTTGACGGCGACGATATCCACGACTACATCCTGAAGATGATAAAGGATTGGGTAGCGGACGGCGTGAACCTGTATATAGTTGACGGCACCACTCACGATGACTGGAACCTTGCAGGTCTCAGAGAGCATTTTGCGGGACTTCTCACAACGGATTCCGACTTCAGCTACACTACCGAGGAGCTGGCAGCAGCCACCAAGGAAGGCATAACCGCAGAGCTGGAAAAGCGTGCTCTTGATTACTACGACAAGCGTGAAGCAGACATCGGCGACGATGTGCTCAGAGAGCTTGAAAGAGTTATACTCCTGAAGGTCGTAGACATGAAGTGGATGGATCACATCGACGACATGGACGAGCTCAGAAAGGGCATAGGCCTCAGAGCGATGGGTCAGAAGAACCCCGTTGTAGAGTACCGTTATGAAGGCTTTGAGATGTTCGATGCGATGATAGAATCCATAAGAGAGGATACTGTCAGACTCCTGTTCACCATACAGCTCGAGAACAACGAGGAAGCTCCCAAGCGTGAGCGTGTGGCAGATCCCATGGAGACTGCATCCGACGGCAGCTTTTCAAATGAGCCCAGGCGTGTAATGAAGGTAGGCAGGAACGATCCCTGTCCCTGCGGCAGCGGAAAGAAATACAAGAACTGCCACGGCAGAGACCTTAAATAAGGAGAAAGCGGATGTTTGACGAAAAAGCATATCAGATACTGACGGAAAACATAATGCCCTTCTGGGACAAGCTCCGTGATGATGAGTTCGGCGGCTTCTACGGTCAGATGGATAACGACCTGGTACTTGACAAAAAAGGCACAAAAGGTGTCATCCTCAATTCCCGTATCCTGTGGTTCTATTCACAGAGTGCCATAGTCCTGAAAAAGATATATGAGGAAGAGCTTGACGGCAACAGCGGCAAGCTGGCAAAGCACGCTCTGGATCAGGCTGAGCACGCCTACAGATTCCTTATGGAGCATTGTCTTGACAGGGAGCAGGGCGGAGTTTACTGGATGATGAACTACGACGGCTCCGTAAACGACAGCATGAAGCATACCTACAATCAGGCATTTGCCATATATGCTTTGTCTACTTATTACCTTGCAGGCGGCGAAAAAGCTGCGCTTGATACGGCTTTTGAGCTGTTTGATACGGTAGAGAGCAAGTGTACCGATGACATTGCCTATATGGAGGCTTTTGACAGGAACTGGCAGCTCATTGAAAATGATGCTCTCAGCGAAAACGGCCTCATGGCGGACAAGACAATGAATACTGTTTTGCACCTGATCGAGGCATATACCGTTCTTTACAAGGCGAGCGGAGAGAAGAAAGTCGCCGACAGGCTGCGCTTCCTTCTTGACATCACCGACAGGAAGATATACGACCACGAAAACAAAAAGCTGCTCGTATTCTTTGACAGGGAGCTGAATGTCATAGGAGATATACACTCCTACGGTCACGATATCGAGGCCTCTTGGCTCATAGACCGTGCCTGCGATGTGCTTGGGGATGAAAAGCTCCGTGCAAAGTGGGAAGATCTTGACCTTGATATAGTTGACAATATCATGAAGGTAGCCTATGAAGAGGGCGACGGTACGGCATCCCTCAAAAATGAGCGTGACGGTGACAAGATAAACACCAAACGCATATGGTGGGTGCAGGCAGAGGCTGTGGTAGGTCTTGTGAATGCCTTCATGCACGACTTTGACCCGGATCACCTTTTGGCCGCAGAAAAAATACTTGCGTGGATAGAAGAATACCAGACCGACAAGCGCTGCGGCGAGTGGTTTGCGGAAGTAGACGAGAACGGGAAGCTCATCCCCGGTGTTACGATAGTAAACGAGTGGAAATGCCCCTACCACAACGGAAGGATGTGCCTTGAGCTTCTTTCGAGACACACACATTGATCAGGTAAGGAAAAATTTTTTAATACAAAGGAGATCATTTAAATGAGTGCGATAGAGATCGTAGGCGGAGTGCTTCTTATACTCTGCTGTGTATTCCTTGTTGTCATCACCCTTATGCAGTCCCAGAAGCAGCAGGGCATGACTTCTGCCGTTCAGGGCTCCAACAACGACAGCTTCTACAACAAGAACGCCCAGAATACCCGTGAAAAGGCTCTTGAAAAGCTGACCAAGATAGTAGCTTTTCTGTTCTTTGCCGCTGTGGTGGCTATAAATATCATTACTGCCGTATCTGCAAGAGGCTGATATTTTCCAGTGCCCCAATGACCCGAGAAAAGAAAGGAAGATAACCATGTCCAAGATAGCAATGTCCACCCCCCTGGTGGAGATGGACGGAGACGAGATGACAAGAGTCATCTGGCAGATGATAAAAGACAAGCTCATCACCCCTTATGTAGACCTCAAGACCGAATACTACGACTTGGGTCTTGTACACCGCAATGAAACAAACGATCAGGTGACCATAGACTCCGCCGAGGCTACCAAGAAGTACGGTGTAGCGGTCAAGTGTGCTACCATCACCCCCAACGCCGCAAGAATGGACGAATACGACCTGAAAGAAATGTGGAAGTCCCCCAACGGCACCATAAGGGCTATACTTGACGGTACTGTTTTCCGTGCTCCCATACTGGTAAAGGGGATAACTCCCTATATACCCACCTGGACAAAGCCAATCACCATTGCCCGTCATGCTTACGGCGATGTTTACAAAAATTCGGAGATGACCGTTCCCAAGGGCTCAAAGGCAGAGCTTGTGGTCACGGACGAAAAGGGCAATGAGACCCGTCAGAGCATATATGATTTTGCCGACAGCGACGGCATCATCCAGGGCGTACACAATAAGGACAAGTCCATAGCCTCCTTTGCAAGAGCCTGCTTCAACTATGCACTGGATACTAAGCAGTCTGTATGGTTCGCCACAAAGGACACCATATCCAAGAAGTACGACCACCGCTTCAAGGACATTTTTGCGGAGATATTCGAGAATGAATACAAAGCAAAGTTTGATTCTGCGGGCATAGAGTACTTCTACACCCTCATAGATGACGCAGTCGCAAGAGTGATACGCTCAAACGGCGGATATATCTGGGCCTGCAAGAATTACGACGGTGACGTTATGTCCGATATGGTAGCTACCGCCTACGGCAGCCTTGCCATGATGACCTCCGTTCTTGTTTCTCCCGACGGCATCTATGAATATGAGGCTGCTCACGGCACAGTACAGAGACACTATTACAAGCACCTTAAAGGCGAGGAGACCTCCACAAACTCCGTTGCCACCATCTTTGCATGGACAGGCGCACTCCGCAAGAGGGGAGAGCTTGACGGGAACAAGGAGCTTTCCGCTTTTGCCGATGCTTTGGAAAAGGCAGTTATAGATACCATCGAAGGCGGCGTTATGACAGGTGACCTTGCTGCCCTCTCTTCCATAGAAAACAAAAGAAAGGTAAATACCGAGGAATTCCTTGATGAGGTGGCAAAGAACATAGTTCTCGGTTGATCCCGTACACATCGAACAGAGGTATTATCATGCCGGAAAACAAGCCTAACACAGACAACAAAAAGGAAAACAGGGCTTTGTCCCCCGTTTCTCAGACTGTGACAGATAAATATGTGCTGGTAAACCTCTTTTCGGTGGTACTGGCGATCATCGGGTTCATGCTTGGCACCCCTCATCCGGAAACGGTAAACGATGTTATAGAGGTATTTTGTCAGTCCGTGACAGCGGAGCTCATACTCATAGCTGCCACGGCTGCGATAAATGTTTCGCTGTACCGAAAGGAGCTTGACAGGACTGCCTGCGTCAAAGGCTCGGTATCCTTTGACCCCAAAATAACATCACCCGTGCGTGACATAGGCGGCATAGGCGTTCTGCTGGCAGCAGTCGCCGCAGTTCTCCCCACCCTTTCGGAGCTTTTTATAAGCGGCGGCGGAGAGCTTTTCGACAATGAGTATTTCTACATATACCTTCTCTGCTCCGCTTCAAGGGCTGTTTCGGTGTTTTCCGTCATAGCTGCCATGACCTCTCCGGAGCTTATGTTCTCTCTGCTTTCGGTGCAGTGTGCATCCCTTGCGGGAGAAAAGGGACAAAAGGCACTGAACATATCCGCAAGGGTATCTCATTACCCCGCACTGCTTGGTGCATTCAGGAGAAGCTTTGCGATCCATACGGTGGTAGGGCTCAGCCTCTCACTTGTATGTCTTATGTGTTCCCTCACCTCGGTGAACCTCCCATACAAGACCTCCGGTCTGGCAGTGATCTACGCCCTCATGTGCATCCTGTCCATATCTGCTCCAAAGCTCAGGGAGCCTGAGAAAACGGATGAGAAACTTGCACTTTTTACAAAGAAAACAGGCTCATTCATTGCCACAAACATGATAATGTTTCTGTGCATCGTCTTTTTCTTCCTTTACTCTTTCCCATTCCGAAGCGTTTATACCAACTATGTCATGCGCCATGATTTCGGATATCATGATAATGTCTCCGAAAAGGTGCCTGTCTTCTCCGTGCCGCCTTCGGATGATACCGGTCTTACCCTTTTTACAGGTCTTTTTGTCATAACCGCACTTTTCGTAATGGTGCAGTTCATTTCCTCCATGCTCTATGATGACAGCACCTTCGGCACCCGCTTTGCAGGAGAGCCTGCAAGCCTTTTGATGGCGGTTTTCATCATAGCCTGCTACTCCGTGATACACACGATGCTTTACCCCGCAGCCGCAATGAGCGCAATAATGTGGCTCGTCTGCATAAGTATCGGCTGCCTGATGCTGGGTATCAGCCTTGTAAGGATACTGTTGGTCTCACGAAAAGCAAGCGACAATAAGGAGTAAAGCAATGAGTCATAGTATTAAATGCCCCAAATGTAAGCTGACTTATGACAGCAAACACAGAGAGTGTCCGTACTGCCATGCAAAGAGACCCTTCCATTTCTTCCCCATCCTGTTGGTTACACTGTTGATAGCGGGGGGGGTGTACGTCGCCCGATTTGGGTTGACAGTTCCCCGGGCATTATCTGAGCTGCTCAATACAAAGATAACTCCCTCCGGTCTGACCCTTTCTCTTGAATATGACTACAGCTATGATGAAGGCTCATATTTCAATATAAACTGCCTGTACCTGAACATAAAAAACAACTCCGGCTCTGTTATATCCGATGACATAGAGTATCAGGTCTATGATGAGAACAACACCAGGCAGTACAGGGGACAGGTAGCGGTGCATGAGCTGATAAGCGGCACGAATATGAAGGAGATCATTGATATGTCCTTTGGAGAAGGCTGCAAAAGCTATACTGTATATTACAAAACAAAGGATATGAACGGATTCAAAAAAATCGGAACTGTAAATGCGGAGGGCGGCAATGGCACTATTCAGGAAGAATAACAGCAATGATCTTCTTTCTCTTTTGAAAGAGCGTGAAAAGAAAGAGAAGGAGCTCGAAAAGAAATGGGACAAGCGCCTTGACAGGAAATACACCGACAAAGCGCTTAAAGCCGCAAAGAATACTATGTTGAGCGATGCCTACAAGATCGACACGATGGAATACGAAAAAATGGTAAAAGAGCTTAAAGAGCACCTGGGTCATTCCGAAACACCGGAACAACCGGAAACAGAAGAATAAACGCATAAGATATGCGCTTTTCTTTAAACTCAAATTTTTATAATTTTTTTCAAAAAACTCTTGACAAACAAAAAAAAATATAGTATAATAACATAGTTGCTTGATGGCTACGCCATCAACGTATGAGAGGAAGTTTAGCTCAGCTGGGAGAGCATCTGCCTTACAAGCAGAGGGTCATAGGTTCGAGCCCTATAACTTCCACCATACGGCCCGGTAGTTCAGCTGGTTAGAACGCCGCCCTGTCACGGCGGAGGTCGTGGGTTCGAGTC
>JAGAWT010000032.1 GCA_018110985.1 Oscillospiraceae bacterium | reverse complement strand
ACAAAAACGACAGCAAATTGATTATTATGTTAATTTTTTGTTTTTTATAAAATTCGTATACTTAACCATCAATTTGCTGTCGTTTTTGTGCATAATCTCAAATTATTAAAACAGATTCCAAAAAAAATAAAGCGCACCCTTTCGGGTGCGCCGTATTCATTGCACTTTATTATCAGACAAGCTCGATAATAGCCATCTCGGCTGCGTCGCCTCTTCTGGGACCGGTCTTGATGATCCTGGTGTAACCGCCGTTTCTGTCGGCATACTTGGGAGCGATTTCGTCAAAGAGCTTCTTGACTACATCCTCTTTGGTCACATAAGCCAGCACCTTACGCTTTGAGCTAAGGTCATTGGTCTTAGCGGTGGTGATCATCTTTTCTGCCATGGAACGAACTTCCTTGGCTCTGGTGACAGTTGTCTTGATACTGCCGTTCTCAAGGAGGTAGGTGACCATAGCACGGAGCATTGCGATCCTGTGGTCTGTGGTTCTGCCTAACTTTCTTGATCCTGCCATTTTATTTCAACTCCTTATCAAAGGGAACTATCTCAGGTGGTCTCCTCTTCTCTGTTCAGGGTAAAGCCGAGAGATTCCAGCTTTTCCTTCACTTCATCGAAGGACTTCTTTCCGAGATTACGCACCTTCATCATTTCTTCTTCGGACTTGTTGATCAAATCCTCAACTGTATTGATACCCGCACGCTTGAGGCAGTTGAAGGAACGCACTGATAAGTCAAGTTCCTCAATGGTCATTTCAAGGACCTTCTTGTTGTCCTTGTCGTCCTTTTCCACCATGATCTCTGTGATAGTAGATTCATCGGAAAGGTTGCTGAACGATTTCAAATGCTCAATGAGGAGATTGGCTGCCTGCGATACGGCTTCCTTTGCGGAAATGGTACCGTCTGTCCAAACTTCCAGACGAAGCTTGTCGTAATCGGTGACCTGGCCAAGTCTTGTATCCTCGACCTGGAAATTCACCTTCAGCACGGGTGTGTAGATGGAGTCCACAGCGATAGTGTCGATAGGGAAGGAGAAGAGCTGTTTGTTCTTCTCTGCGGGAACATAGCCCCTGCCCCTGTCAAGCTGTATCTCCATATAGAGCTTTGCGCCCTTTTCAAGGGTGGCGATATGAAGGTCGGGATTGAGGATCTCCACTTCGCTGGAAGCTCTAATATTTCCTGCGGTAACTACACATTCATCTTCTGCTTCAATTGTTACAGTCTTGGGACCTTCGCTGTAAAGCAGCTTAGCAGTCAGTCCCTTGAGGTTGAGGATGATCTCGGTCACATCCTCCTTGACACCTTCAATAACCGACATCTCGTGATGTACGCCGTCGATCTTCACAGATATAACAGCGACACCCGGCAATGAGGAGAGGAGTACACGCCTCAGGCTGTTGCCCAAAGTGGTACCGTAACCACGCTCGAGAGGAGAAAGCACGAACCTGCCGTAGGTCTCGTCTGCGGAAAGCTCTTCTGTCTCAATCTCGGGCTTTTCGATTTTTTCAAGCATTTATATACCCTCCTATAGTCGCAGTTACTTAGTACACACATTAAAGTGCAGAAACAGGATCCCCGCACATTAAAGGGAAGCTCCTGCCCTGCGCTGTGAATGTACTTATTACTTCGAGTAGAGCTCGACGATAAGGTGTGTCTGTGTATCGTAGTCAAGATCTCCCACTTCGGGAAGACGAACTACCTTCGCCTTGAAGTTATCCTTGTCGGATTCAAGCCAGAGGGGAACGAGTCTGCCTGTGGTCTGCTCAAGAACATCCTTGAACTTCGCACTGCTGCGGCTCTTCTCATGAAGCTCGATAACGTCGCCCACCTTAACACGGTAGGAGGGGATATTAACTCTGTTGCCGTTTACAGTGAAATGTCTGTGGGAAACCAGCTGTCTTGCCTCTCTTCTTGTGAGAGCATATCCCATTCTGTAAACTACATTGTCAAGTCTGGATTCGCAAAGTGTAACAAGATTGTCACCGGCCTTGCCCTCCATCTTTTCGGCAAGCTGGAAATAGTGGCGGAAGGGCTTTTCAAGAACACCGTAGATGAACTTGAGCTTCTGCTTTTCCTTGAGCTGCATGCCGTACTCGGAGACCTTTCTCCTTGAATTAGCATTGGGGTTCTTCTTGGACTCCTTGCTCACACCCATAACCATGGGGCTTATACCTAAATACCTGCACCTTTTGAGTATAGGTTCTCTGCTTATAGCCATGTCAATACACCTCTCTTCCGATCAGACACGACGTCTCTTGGGAGGACGGCATCCATTGTGAGGAATGGGAGTAACATCCTTTATGAGCTTTACCTCAAGGCCTACGCCCTGAAGAGCTCTGATAGCTGCTTCTCTTCCTGCGCCGGGTCCCTTTACGAATACTTCAACATTCTTGAGACCATACTCCATAGCAGCCTTTGCTGCGGTCTCTGCTGCAGTCTGAGCGGCAAAGGGAGTGGACTTCTTGGAGCCCTTGAATCCCAGCTCACCGGCAGATGCCCAAGAAAGTGCATTGCCCTGTGCGTCTGTGATAGTAACTATAGTGTTGTTGAAGGTGGACTGAATGTGCACGGCTCCGTTTTCAACAACCTTACGGTCACGGCGGCGTCTTACAGCCTTCTTACCTTTTACCTGTGCCATACAAATCCCTCCTTACTTCTTCTTGTTCGCAATAGTCTTAACGGGACCCTTGCGTGTTCTTGCGTTGGTCTTGGTCCTCTGACCTCTTACAGGAAGACCCTTGCGGTGTCTGATACCCCTGTAGCAACCGATCTCCACAAGTCTCTTGATATTGAGTGCAACATTTCTCCTCAGGTCGCCCTCTACAACGAGATTGTGATCTATGTACTCACGAAGCTTTGAAACATCGTCTTCCGAAAGATCCTTTACTCTTGTATCAGGGTTTACGCCTGTGCTTTCGAGGATGGTCTGTGCACTTTTGCGGCCTATCCCGTAGATGTAAGTGAGTCCGATCTCGACTCTCTTGTTTCTGGGAAGGTCAACGCCGGCAATACGAGCCATTACTGAAACCACCTTTCAAAAATCGCCTGCATCCCGCTGGGGACACAGAATATATATCATCCCTGTTTCACGGGGCAGAGCCCCGACAGCAATCAGCCCTGACGCTGCTTATGCTTGGGATTTTCGCAAATTATCATGATCCTGCCTTTTCTCTTGATGACCTTGCACTTATCGCACATAGGCTTGACAGAAGGTCTGACTTTCATGTTGATTCCTCCTTCGGTTAAAGAGAGAATTCATCGTAAATCACACAGCGGCAGCCGCCGCCGTATCTTTACTTAGCTCTCCAGGTAATTCTGCCCTTTGTCAGGTCATAAGGGGACATCTCAAGCGTCACCCTGTCGCCGGGAACTATCTTGATGTAGTTCATTCTGAGCTTACCGGACACATGAGCCAGTACCCGGTGCTTGTTTTCAAGCTCTACCTGAAAATTGGCATTTGGCAGGGCTTCCACAACCACGCCCTGAACTTCGATCACATCTTCTTTTGACAAGCGCTGACGCCTCCTGTATTAAAATCTGCCAAAGATCTTTTCAGACTTTTATCTGTCATTTTCTCCATGTCCAGCTTTGTATTGGTAAGCTGTATATGCTTTACGTTCTTGCGCTTGGGATCCGCTATTCTGCGTTCATCCCCGTCTGCAAGGTATACAAAGCCGTTCTCACGGGAGACAACGACAAGAAACCTGCCTTTTTCCCGTCCCGCTTTGCAGAGCACTACGGTACCGGTATCAACTCCGAAGCCTTCCATAATCTTATACTATATCGGGCTTGGTGAGTATCTCGGGTCCATTCGGGGTAATGGCTACGGTATGTTCAAAATGAGCCGAAAGGGAGCCGGTCTTAGTCAGCACTCCCCAGCCGTCCGGCTGAGTGAACACTTCGTCGCCCGAAGCGTTTATCATCGGCTCTATGGCAATGACCATCCCGTTGATGAGCCTTACGCCCTTGTGGGGTTCACCGAAATTGGGCACCTCCGGGGCTTCGTGCATTTGCCGGCCCACACCGTGACCGGTATAGTTCTTCACTACGCCATAACCGAAGGAACGGCAGTAGGCTTCCACAGCGTGGGAGATATCCCCTACCCTGTTTCCTGCCACAGCCTGTTCTATCCCCAGATAAAGGGATCTGTTGGTGACCTCCAGCAATTTCCTGGCATCATCGCTTATCTTCCCCACGGGGAACGTATATGCGTTGTCGCCGTGGAAGCCGTCTATGAAGGCTCCCGTATCAATGCTCACAATGTCGCCTTCCTTGATATATTCCTTCTTGGAAGGGATACCGTGGATCACCTTGTCGTTTATTGAGATGCAAGCCGAGCCCTTGAAGCCGTAAAGCCCCAGAAAAGAAGGCTTTGCGCCGTTTTTGACGATATAATCATGGATGAGCTTGTCCAGCTCATATGTGCTCATACCGTCTTTAAGGCACTGTCCGCCGTAATGGAGAGCATTTGCGGAGATCCTCCCCGCTGTTCTCATCTTTTCAAGCTCGGACTCTGATTTGATGTGTATCATCCGACGATCCTGTTCTAAGCCTCAAGAGCCTCAAGCACCAGCTTGTAGGTGCCGGCTACATTTTCCTGTCCCACTACGGTGCTGAGCTTTCCTCTTGACTTGTAGAAGTCTATGAGGGGAGCAGTTGCCTTGTGGTAAGTAGAAAGCCTTTCGATAACTGTTTCGGGGGCATCGTCCTTGCGCTGTACGACATTGCCGCCGCACTTGTCACACTTGCCCTCTTCCTTTGTGGGGTTGAACTCCACATGATAGGAAGCTCCGCAGCTCTCGCAGACTCTTCTGCCGGAAAGTCTTGTCTTTATGATCTCGTCATCAACGGAGATCTCAAGCACTTTGTCTATCTGTACTCCCATGTTTTCGAGAGCCTCTGCCTGGGGTACTGTTCTGGGGAAGCCGTCAAGTATGTAGCCATTCCTGCAGTCTTCCTCAGCTATCCTGTCCTTCAGGATACCGATGACCACTTCATCCGGAACAAGGTCGCCCCTGTCCATGTAGGACTTTGCCTGAAGGCCGCACTCTGTGCCGTTCTTCACCGCTGCCCTGAGGATGTTTCCCGTGGATATCTGAGGGATGTGCTTCTCTTCGCTGATCTTTTCAGCCTGAGTTCCTTTTCCCGCGCCCGGAGCGCCAAGAAGTATCAGATTCATGGTGTACCCCTTTCTGTATTATTCAAGGAAGCCTTTGTGATGACGCATCATCATCTGGGATTCCAGAGTTCTCAGCGTTTCAAGTGCAACGCTTACGATAATGAGGATAGATGTACCTGCCATTGAGATCGCCATTTCCGGACGGATGAGATGGTAGATTATAGGGAATACCGCTATAAGTCCAAGGCAAACCGCACCGATAAGAGTGATCTTGGAAAGAACTCTCTGAATGAAGTCCGAAGTAGGCTTGCCGGGTCTGATGCCGGGGATGCCGCCGTTGGACTGTCTGAGCTGGTTTGCGATCTCTATGGGATTGTAGATCATTGAAACATAGAAGTAGTTGAATGCGATGATGAGCACAAAGTAGATAAGTGCATACCAACCGCTCTGATAGGAGAAAAAGTGGAGTATTCCCGCATAGATCTTCTGTCCCGTTGAAAGACCCTGTTCAAGCAGCGTCTGATTCTTTGAAGGGTCGGGGATGAACATCTCTATGGTAGCGGGGATGGACATGAATGCCATGGCAAAGATTATGGGCATAACGCCTGACATGGCTATCTTGATGGGAATATAGCTGGACTGTCCGCCATACTGCTTCCTTCCCACCACTCTTCTCGCATAAGTCACGGGAATTCGTCTTTCCGCCTCGTTCATCATAACGATAAAGCCTATCATTACGACATATATCAGCAGAAGGATTATCACCTGGAAAACATTGTTCGGATCCACTGCTATGGTCTGTATCATTGCCTGAAGATCTACGGGGACTCTTGCGATGATACCTGCAAAGAGTATGATGGAGATACCGTTTCCTATACCGTTCTCATTGACAAGGTTGCCAAGGAAAACGATAAGGTTGGCACCCGCCGTAAAGGTGGCTATGATAACTATTGCCACAAACACCTTTGCAAAGCCGTCGCCCACATTTACCACAGCCCCGTTCTTGGACATGGTGAGGTAATAGGCGTAACTCATCACAAGAGAGATGCCGAGAGCCACAAAGCCTGTGATCTTGGCGATCTTCTTGCGCCCCTCTTCTCCCTCTTTTGCAAGGTTCTCCAGAGGAGGCAGCGCATAGGTAAGCAGCTGGATTATGATCTGTGCATTGATATAGGGCTGAATGGACAGGGCAAATACCGTACCCTTTTCAAGGGCGCCGCCCGAAAGTACATTCAGGTAACCGAAGATGTTTCCGTCCTGTACCATGCCCGACAATGCGTCAGGATCAAGGAAAGGAACAGGCAGTGCGCATCCGAAGCGGAATATCACGATGATAAGTAATGTGTAAAGGATCTTTTTTCTCAGATCCGGATTTTTCCAAGCGTTGAGCATGGTTTTTAACACATTACATCACCTCTGCCTTCCCGCCTGCCTTTTCTATTTTTTCCTTAGCGGATGCGGAAAAAGCATCAGCCTTTACTGTAAGATTCTTGGAAAGCTCACCGTCGCCCAGGATCTTCACGCCGTTCGCAGTCTTCTTGATGAGACCGGAAGCTCTGAGAAGGTCTATGTCAACCGTAGTTCCGTCGTTGAAGATCTCAAGAGCAGAAACATTTACTGTTTCGGGCTTCTCAGCAAAAATGTTGTTGAAGCCTCTCTTGGGTATTCTTCTGGTCATAGGCATCTGACCGCCCTCAAAGCCGGGACGCACACCGCCGCCGGAACGGGCATTCTGACCCTTGTGACCCTTGCCGGCAGTCTTGCCGTTACCGGATCCGTGACCTCTGCCGATCCTCTTTACATCTCTGTTGGAACCGGGAGCAGGAGAAAGTTCATGAAGTTTCATTACTCACACCTCCGATTATTCAGCTGTATCAACACTAACGAGGTGTGAGATCTTTCTGATCTTGCCCTGTACAGCAGCGCTATCCTGCTGAGTGGTAGTGTCTCCGATTTTTCTGAGCCCTAAGGAATTCGCAGTGGCGATCTGATCCTTAGCACGCCCGTTAAGGCTCTTTATGAGCTTGATGGTAACATCAGCCATTGTGATCCCTCCTTAGCCTAAGATTTCCTTTACAGTCTTTCCTCTGATCGCAGCCACCTGCTTAGCGCTGCGGAGAGAAGTAAGACCCTGAAGTGTAGCCCTTACAACATTGCAGGGGTTGTTGGAACGAAGAGACTTCGTTCTGATATCCTTTATACCTGCTACCTCGATGACAGCACGCACAGGACCGCCGGCGATAACACCGGTACCGGGTGCGGCAGGCTTCATGAGCACTCTGCCTGCGCCGTAAGCGCCAACGACCTCGTGAGGGATGGTAGTGCCCCTGAGAGCGATAGTGGTAAGATTCTTCTTTGCATCCTCGATGCCCTTGCGTATAGCATCGGGAACTTCACCGGATTTACCGATACCGAAGCCTACGGTGCCGTTGCCGTCGCCGACTACGACCAGTGCCGCAAACTTGTAGATACGTCCGCCCTTGACAGTCTTGGAAACTCTGTTGATGGCGACTACCCTCTCCATGAGCTCAAGATTTGATGCATCTATTTTAGCCAAAATTAAAACCTCCTTTTGAAAACTGCCGGGATCAGAAGCTCAGTCCGCCCTCTCTTGCACCTTCTGCAAGAGCAGCAACTCTTCCGTGATAGAGGTAACCGGCTCTGTCAAAGACCGCCTCGTCGATACCCTTGTACTTGGCTCTGGCAGCCAGAGTCATGCCAACCTTCTTTGCGCCCTCGCAGTTTCCTCCGTTAAGGTCAAATCCGCTTTCGAGGCTGGATGCGCTTGCAAGTGTAACACCTGCAACATCATCTATGAGCTGTGCATAAATATGCTTTGCCGAACGGAAAACATTGAGTCTGGGGCAGGCAGCGGTACCGCTTATCTTGCCGCGTACTCTCTTCTGCCTTCTGGCTCTTGTTTCCTTTCTGTTTATCTTCTTAACCATTTCAAGTACTCCTTATCAAACTGGATAATAGTAGTGTAAGAATCGCAGAAAATGCGTTCTCCTTTTCAACTGTCCCATTATCTTTCGTTTAAAAAGCAGAAGAGCATTACTTCTTGCCCTTGCCTGCCTTACCTTCCTTGCGGATGATATGCTCGCCGGTATAGCGGATACCCTTGCCCTTATAAGGCTCGGGAGGTCTCTTTTCCCTGATCTGAGCAGCAAACTGACCAACTACCTGCTTGTCGATACCGTTGACGATGATCTTGGTCTGAGAAGGAACATCAATGGTGATGCCGTCTATCTCGGGAACGATGACCTGATGAGAATAACCCAGGTTCATAACAAGGTTCTTGCCCTGCTTCTGAGCTCTGTAACCGATACCCTCTATATCCAGAGATTTGGAATAGCCCTGAGTAACACCTGTTACCATATTGTCCACCAGAGTTCTTGTAAGACCGTGGAGGGACTTGTGGAGCTTATCCTCGGAGGGTCTCTCAACGATTATCTCTGCACCCTCCTGCTTGATTATCATATCCTTGTGGAAGGATCTGGTAAGAGTTCCCTTGGGACCCTTTACGGTAACGATGTTGCCGTCTATCTTAACATCCACGCCTGCAGGGATTACAACGGGCTTTTTACCTATTCTTGACATTTAAAAAGCCTCCTTACCATACGAATGCAAGGACTTCTCCGCCGACATTGAGCTCTCTTGCCTTTCTGTCGGTCATAACGCCCTTGGGAGTGGAAACGATAGCCACGCCAAGACCCTTCATTACCTTGGGCATATCCTCACAGCTGGAGTAAATGCGAAGGCCGGGCTTGGAAACACGGCGGAGACCGGTGATGACCTTGGACTTGTTCTCGCCGTACTTTAAGCTGATCCTGATGACGCCCTGTTTGCCGTCTTCAATGATCTGATAGTTCTTTATATAACCCTCATCAACAAGGATCTGAACGATTGCCTTCTTTATGTTGGACGCAGGAACATCCACCGTGGGATGCTTTGCGGAGTTGGCATTTCTTATCCTTGTGAGGAGATCTGCGATCGAATCGGTGATCTGCATACTTTAACCTCCTTGTAGTTGTCGTGGTAAAGCTTACCAGCTTGCCTTCTTCACGCCGGGGATCTGACCCTTATGGGCTAACTCTCTGAAACAGATCCTGCAAATACCGAACTTTCTGAGGTAAGCGTGAGGTCTGCCGCAGATCTTGCAGCGGTTGTAAGCTCTTGTGGAAAACTTAGGCTCTCTCTGCTGCTTTATCTTCATAGAAGTCTTTGCCATTTGATTAACCTCCCCTTACTTTGCAAAAGGCGCACCCATAAGATCGAGAAGCTCTCTTGCCTCTTCATCGGTATTAGCGGTAGTGATGATGTTGATATCCATACCTCTTACCTTGTCGATCTTATCGTACTCTATCTCAGGGAATATGAGCTGCTCCTTGATACCGGTGGAGTAGTTGCCTCTGCCGTCGAAGGAGTTGGCGCTTATACCTCTGAAGTCACGAACTCTGGGGAATGCCACATTGAAGAGCCTGTCAAGGAACTCATACATCCTTTCGCCTCTGAGAGTCACCTTAACGCCGATAGGCATACCCTCTCTGACCTTGAAGTTCGCAACGGACTTCTTGGCACGGCATACAACAGGCTTCTGACCGGTGATGAGAGAAAGGTCATTCATGATGGCATCTATAGCCTTGGAATTGTCCTTTGCCTCACCTGCGCCCACATTGATAACGACCTTGTCTATCTTGGGGATCTGCATCACGGACTTGTAGCCGAACTTCTTCATAAGGGAAGGAGCCACTGTGCTGACATATAATTCTTTAAGATTTGCTGCCATTATATGTAACTCCTTTCTCAAAATGCCTTTGCGCAATCCTTGTGATTGCACACTCTTATCTTCTTACCGTCTTCGATCCTGTGGGAGATCCTTGTAGGTCTGTTGCAGTGAGGGCATACAGCCTGTACCTTGGAAGCGTACATAGCAGCCTCAACCTTTGCAATAGAACCGGACTGACCCATCTGAACAGGCTTAACGTGCTTGGTAGCTATGTTGATGCCCTCAACGATGACCTTTCCCTCTTTGGGAGAAACAGCCAGCACCTTGCCCTGCTTGCCCTTGTCCTTGCCGGAGAGAACTACAACTGTATCCCCGGTCTTAACGTGTACCTTCTTTATCATTGCGGGTACCTCCTATCAAAGAACCTCGGGAGCAAGTGAAAGGATCTTTACGAAATCCTTGTCTCTGAGCTCTCTCGCAACAGGCCCGAATATACGGGTACCTCTGGGGTTCTTGTCCTCTCTGATGATGACCGCAGCATTCTCATCGAACCTAATATAGGTACCATCCTCTCTGCGGAGACCCTTAGCGGAACGAACGATAACTGCCTTTACAATATCGCCTTTTTTAACAACGCCGCCCGGTGTTGCTTTTTTGACCGAAGCAACAACAACATCGCCGATGTTGGCATATCTCTTTCTTGTGCCGCCAAGAACTCTTATACACATAAGCTCTTTGGCACCTGTGTTATCGGCGGCCTTGAGATAAGTCTGCATCTGTATCATGCGCCTGTACTCCTTCCTTTAAACTCGGCATTCTGCCGGTTTATCTCAGCAGCCTGCAAATCTCTTCGCAGACAACTTTTTAATTCTTCAAGCCGTGGACGGACACACTCGTCCGCACAGCAACAAAACTATTCTACCATTTTATCCGGTCTTTGTCAACAAAAATCACGCCGTCAAAACAGAGAATTTGCCTCCCCCTGCCGGGTGTTCTTTTAAGCATATTGACAAAGACATTAAAGGGGCGAATCATCGCCCCTTTTATTAGCTTACTTAGCCTTTTCTATGATCCTTACAAGACGCCATCTCTTGTCCTTGGAAAGAGGACGGGTCTCCATGATCTCGACTCTGTCGCCGATATTGCACTCATTGTTCTCATCATGAGCCTTCAGTCTGATAGTTCTCTTGATGATCTTCTTGTAAAGAGGGTGCTTTACATTATCCTGAATGTCAACTACGATAGTCTTGTCCATCTTGTTGGACTTGACCTTGCCGACTCTTGTCTTTCTCAAGTTTCTTTCAGCCATTTGTTAAAACCTCCCTCATTATTCGGCGCTCTTCTTCTGTGAAAGAACAGTAAGAACTCTTGCGATGTCCTTCTTCACAGCTTTAAGACGAGCAGGGCTTTCAAGCTGATTGATGGCGTGCTGGAACCTGAGTGCAAAAAGCTCCTTCTTAAGCTCCACGAGCTTGTTTTCCAGCTCCTGTACAGTCAGATCTCTGACTTCACTTGCTTTCATCAGTTGCTCGCCTCGCTTTCCTTGGTGATGAACTTGCACTTGATAGGAAGCTTATGCATAGCAAGACGCATAGCCTCTCTTGCGGTCTCCTCGGGAACACCAGCGATCTCGAAAAGAACTCTTCCGGGCTTTACCACAGCTACCCAGTACTCGGTAGCACCCTTACCGGAACCCATGCGGACTTCGGCAGGCTTCTTGGTAACAGGCTTGTCGGGGAATATCTTGATCCAGACCTGTCCACCTCTCTTGATGTAACGGGTCATGGCGATTCTGGCAGCTTCGATCTGGTTGGAAGTGATCCATGCGGGCTCGCAAGCCTGAAGACCGAAATCACCGTATGCTACCTTGTTTCCTCTTGTAGCCTTACCGGTCATACGACCTCTCTGGGTCTTTCTGTATTTTACTCTCTTAGGAAGCAGCATTATGCCTTACCTCCTTCTCTGTTCTGACGGGGTCTGCGGTTTCCGCCGTTCTGACCTTCACGCCTTCTGTCGCCGCCCTGACGGCGTCTTCTTTCGGGACGCTCGGGTCTTGCGGTGCGAGCCTGCGAAGCCTCGCCCTTGAGGATCTCGCCCTTGTAGATCCATACCTTTATTCCGAGCTTTCCGTAGGTGGTGTTTGCCTCAGCAAAACCGTAGTCTATGTCAGCTCTGATGGTCTGAAGGGGAATGGTTCCCTCATGATATGTTTCGCTTCTGGCGATCTCGGCACCGGCAAGTCTTCCGCCTGCCTTTACCTTGATACCCTTTGCGCCGAGCTTCATGGCTCTGCCGATAGCCTGCTTCAGAGCACGTCTGTAGCTTGCTCTGTTCTCGAGCTGAGCAGCGATGTTCTCTGCAACGAGCTGTGCATCCAGATCGGGCTGGCGAACTTCAACTATGTTGATGAACACCTTCTTGCCGATGAGCTGCTCAACATCCTTGCGGACCTTCTCGATGTTCTCGCCGCCCTTACCGATAACGATACCGGGCTTTGCGCAGTGAACATTGATCCTTACCTTGTCGGAATAGCGCTCTATCTCTATCTTGGGAACACCGGCAGCCTTGAGGCTGTTCTTGATGAACTTTCTGATCTTATAGTCTTCCACGAGAGTGTCACCGTAAGTCGCCTTGTTAGCAAACCAACGGGAATCCCAGTCCTTGATAACACCTACACGAAGACCGTGAGGATTAACTTTCTGGCCCATAATTTACCTACCTTTCGACTTACTCATCGGCAACAACAAGAGTGATAACGGAAGTTCTCTTGTTGATCCTGAACGCTCTGCCCTGTGCTCTGGGCTGGATCCTCTTGAGGATGGGTCCGGGGCCTACATAGCACTCGGAAACCGTAAGTTCCTCCTTGCTAAGACCCAGATTGTTCTCTGCGTTTGCAACTGCGCTGTCAAGAAGCTTTATAAGATACTCGCAGGCAGCCTTGGGTGTATACTTCAGTATAGCCCTTGCGGTCTCAACATCCTTGCCTCTGATAAGGTCGAGGACGATCTTGACCTTCCTGGGGGCTATACGAGCATTTTTAAGTGTTGCTCTTGCCTTCATTGGGTTTTCTCTCCTTACTTACCATTGTTGGATGTCTTGGAACCCGCATGACCCTTGTAAGTTCTTGTGGGTGCGAACTCGCCGAGCTTATGGCCTACCATATCCTCGGTCACATATACAGGCACATGCTTTCTGCCGTCGTGTACGGCAAAGGTGTGTCCTACAAAATCAGGGAATATAGTTGATGCTCTGCTCCATGTCTTGAGCACCTTCTTCTCCCCGGCCTCATTCATTGCCAGAACTCTCTTGTAGAGAGCTTCCTGCACGTAAGGGCCCTTCTTTATACTTCTGCTCATGGGTTTTCTTCCTCCGTTTTATTCGATCGAGGCTATGCACAAGCCGCTGTCCCTATGCGGTCACGGCAGGTGCATACCTTTATGATCCCTATGAGTTTATTACTTACCGTTTCTTCTCTTGACAATGAACTTGTCGGAAGCCTTATGGTTGTCTCTGGTCTTGAGACCGAGAGCAGGCTTGCCCCAAGGTGTAACAGGGCCGGGTCTGCCGACGGGAGACTTGCCTTCACCACCGCCGTGAGGATGGTCGTTGGGGTTCATGACAGAACCTCTTACGGTGGGTCTGAAGCCCTTGTGACGAGTACGTCCTGCCTTACCGAGGTTCACATTCTCGTGGTCGATGTTTCCGACCTGACCGATGGAAGCCATGCAGTTGAGAGCGATGTTTCTCATCTCACCGGAAGGAAGCCTTACGAGAGCGTAGCCGTTTTCCTTACCCATGAGCTGTGCCATGTTGCCTGCAGCTCTTACGAGCTGAGCGCCCTTGCCATGATAAAGCTCGATGGCATGGATAAAGGTACCAACGGGGATATCGGAAAGAGCCAGTGCATTGCCGGGCTTGATATCCGCATCAGAGCCGGATCTTACAACGTCGCCTACCTTCAGGCCGTAGGGAGCGAGAATATATCTCTTCTCTCCGTCCTCATACTCTACAAGAGCAATGAAGGAGCTTCTGTTGGGATCGTACTCGATGGTCTTGACAACAGCGTTCATACCCTGCTTGTCTCTCTTGAAATCTATGATCCTGTACTTTCTCCTGTTGGCGCCGCCTCTGTGACGAACGGTGATCTTACCGGTATTGTTTCTGCCGGACTTCTTGTTGAGGGGAGCAAGAAGGCTCTTTTCGGGAGCTACCTTGCTCAGCTCGCTGTAATCCGTAACAGTCATCTGGCGTCTTGAAGGAGAAGTAGGCTTATATGACTTGATAGCCACTTAAATCACTCCTATCGTTTTGCGGGAAATCACATTCCCATATATACGTTCTGACGGATATGCTCCATCAGATGAGACCGTCGAAGAATTCGATAGTCTTGGAATCCTCCGTAAGGGTCACGATAGCCTTCTTCCATGCGGGAGTAAAGCCTCTGTTCATGCCCACTCTCTTGGCTCTGCCACGAACGTTCATGGTGTTCACGGAAGCTACCTGCACATCAAACAGCTCTTCAACAGCCTGCTTGATCTGGATCTTGTTGGCATTCTTTGCGACCCTGAAAGTGTACTTGCCCTCGCCCTGAAGGCTCATGCTCTTCTCTGTGATGATGGGCTTGATGATGATATCCTGTGCGAGCATTATGCGTACACCTCCTCGATCTTGGCAACGGCATCCTTTACAACGATGAACTTGTCATAGTTGAGGATGTCATATACATTTATGGTGTTCACGAGAGCAGTCTTGACACCGGGGATATTTGCAGCGCTCTTTATGACCTTTGCATCTACCTCAGGCATTACGATAAGAGCCTTGGAATCGCCTGCACCCACTGCGGAGAGCATCTTTACAATATCCTTGGTCTTGTAATCGTCAAGTGCGATCTTGTCGAGAACGATGATATTGTTGTCTATCACCTTGGTGGACAGAGCAGACTTCATAGCAAGTCTCTTCAGCTTCTTGTTCACAGTGAAGCGGTAGCTTCTGGGCTTGGGGCCGAGAGCGATACCGCCGTGTGTCCACTGGGGAGCACGGATGGAACCCTGTCTTGCGTGACCGGTGCCCTTCTGTCTCCAGGGCTTTCTTCCACCGCCTCTTACCTCAGTTCTGGTAAGGGTGGACTGTGTGCCCTGTCTGCGGTTTGCCAGGTAGTTTACTACCATTGTGTGCATAGCTGCGGTGTTGGGCTCTATGCCGAACACAGCCTCAGAAAGCTCGATCCCGGAAACCTCGTTGCCTGCCATATCGAGTACCTTGATATTTGGCATATTATTTCCTCCTTTACTCAAGCCTTCTTAACGCAGTCAACTATGGTAACGATACCGTTCTTGGGACCGGGGATCGCACCCTTTACTGCGATAAGGTTGTTCTCTGCATCTACTTTAACTATCTCAAGGTTCTGAACAGTTACCTTTTCGTTACCCATCTGACCGGGGAGAGCCTTACCCTTGAATATTCTGGAGGGTGAGGAGCAGGCGCCCATGGAGCCCGCCTGTCTTGCAACAGGACCCGAACCGTGAGTTTCCTTGAGTCTGTGGTTGTTGTTGCGCTTGATGGTACCTGTGAAGCCCTTACCCTTGGAAGTACCGGACACATCTACTATGTCGCCTACTGCAAAGGTATCTGCCTTGAAGACATCGCCCACATTGTACTTATCAGCGTCGTCGAGCCTGAACTCCTTGAGAGTTCTCTTGAGAGCCACATCAGCCTTTGCGAAGTGACCCTTCATAGGCTTGTTGACAAGCTTTTCCCTTATCTCGCCGAAGCCGCACTGTACTGCGCTGTAGCCGTCGTTCTCAACAGTCTTCTTCTGAACGACTACGCAGGGACCTGCTTCAACTACGGTAACAGGGATGACCTTGCCTGTTTCGTCAAAGATCTGCGTCATGCCGATCTTCTTACCGATGATTGCTTTTGTCATGTTATTTCCTCCTACGTTTAATTGGTCGGTTCCCCGACATTAGACCGCAAGCCGGATGTTTTTCCGAACCCTTTTTTGAAAAGGTTCCGTGAAGATCTTACTTGATCTCCATCACAACATCAACGCCTGCAGGAAGATCGAGATTCTGAAGTGCTTCGGTGGTCTTCGGTGTGGGACGGAGAACATCTATGAGCCTCTTGTGAGTGCGAAGCTCGAACTGCTCTCTGCTGTCCTTATACTTGTGAACAGCACGGAGAATGGTGATTATCTCCTTGTCCGTAGGGAGAGGGATAGGTCCGGAAACCTTTGCACCGCTGCGCTTAGCAGCCTCGGTGATCCTCTGTGCAGCCGAATCGACTACCGCATGATCGTAGCCCTTTATCCTTATCCTGATCTTTGCGCTGTCTGCCATTTTGATCGCCTCCATAAAAGTATTGGGGGACTATCCACGCCGCCGTGTGTGTCGTGCTCTCATTTTCAGCCGAGTCAGAACTGACCCGGAAAGAGCATCATACAGGCTGCGCTATCCGCCCGGTTTAAAATCGGACATACTCTGCGGAAATTCCCTTAGTGCCTCCGGCTTAACGCAAGCGCCAAAGGTATAAGCAACCTCCCGCTTCATCGCATATCATCGCAGTAACGCAAAATCAATTATAACACATAGAATTATCTATTGCAAGATATATTTTATTTGCGCCGTGTAGAATTTTCTACAAACCAAGGCAGAAATAATATACATTTTGCACAAGCAGCAGCTTTCATATATATTTTAAGCGGTTTTTGTAGTACATTTAAGAATACACCGATAATAGACGGCACCGATATCCACACAAATAACGGTCTGCGGAGAAGCCCCCGTCGCTGCCGCCCGTAAAATGAACAAGCCGCCCGAAAAGGGCAGCTTATTTCTCATACTGATCTCTGACCGATGTATAGACAAGAAACAAGCCACAAATGCTTGAATATATGGCATTTGCGGCTTGGAGATCGTCTATACATCGAGGAAGAATCTGTATCAGACTATATGCAGGCTCCCCGCAAGGAATGCCTTGCACACCTTTTCCTTTGTGCCGTTTTCAAGAGTGTAGATGCTGCGCCCGTCGGAGTATATAAGGGTGTCACCTTTTATATGGAAATCCAGCACACCCTTTGCCAGCACTTCCTCCTCATCCCCCGTCTTTCTTATCAGCACTCTCGATAAGGGTATGATGGATCTGCCGTCTTCATCATCTTTTTTTGCAAGTTCTTTGGCACTGATCACATTCCCGTCGATGATCATATCCTTGGGTGCCATGTTCCGTGCCCTCTCCGTCAGCATCTTTTCGGGATCCTTTCCGTCAAGGGAACGGCCTCCCCACATGACGGACATAAAATTCAGATAATTTCCCAGCGCCTTCAGGAGCCTGAAGGGAGCCAGAAGTATGTCCCCCACGCTGACCCTGTCGTCGGGGTGTTCTCCGCCGTAGGGCTGCCTTATGTAGTAAAGGTTACCCTGCTCATCATCCTGCAGGGAGATATAGTCGTATCTGTCATCGGACAGCAGTTCCCCCATGTTTCCCGTATCTATGTCCGCATAGGCGCCGCCAAGAGGCCCCTGCGCCCGGAGAAAGCCGTTTTCATCCCTGCCGTTGCCGGAAGTGGAGAAGTAGAGACGATCCTTTCTGCAATTGGAAAAATGCAGGCTCCTTTCCTTCGAGTCGCCCTCTGTTACCTCATCATAGGCAGCGGAAGGAGGTTCAAGAACGGATATGTGGGATTCCTCCCCGAAATTCTGGGAAAAAGCCAGCTTTTCACCGTTGTATGCTATGCTCTCCGTCCCGAAATCATTGGACGAGATGATAAGGCCTTCCGAGGTGTCCGAAGGATCGTAGCTGCGGCTGTAGATATTTACAGAGCTGTCCAGCATAAGCGCATAGATAAGCCCGTCCCCGTAGGGGGTCACACCTACCGCCTTTGCATATACACTGTTCTCATCCACACGGCGTTCCATCATCCCGGTGAAGCGTGCGCCCTCCCCGTTCTTCCATTCCTTCCTGCGGTTGATGTCGGATATGGCTGCCTTGTATTTGCTTATCCTTTCGCAGGGTATCTCATACTTTTTCCCATTCTCCGCACAAAATATCTTTCCCTCGGAAATAAATAGTACCTTCATCGTTCCACCGCTCTTTCAGCTAAAAATTTCGTGAAATTTTACAAAATCCCTTGATTTTTTTCTCAAACTAATGTATGATGATACAAAGTATCCGTCACATACCCCGAAAGGAGTTATTATGGTAAATACCAATGTACTTAACAACACATCCTGCCGCAAAACAGTTTCTCATGCAGGCTGCTTCTCCCTGATCGAATATTCCAGGGACATTTCCGTAAATGCCCTCACCGCTCAGAATGAGTTTTTCGCTTCCCAGATGGGAGTACGTAAGAGACAGGTGGCAGCCGAGCTGAAAGGAAACGGCATAGTCGTTCAGGCAGGCGCCATGCAGTGGATGGCAGGCAATGTGGAAGCTGCGACCAATATAAAAGGTGCGGGAGATCTGGCAAAAAAGCTGATAGGTGCGGCAGCCACCAAGGAAAGCGCAGTAAAGCCCCGCTACACGGGCGTTGGCACCATAGTTCTTGAGCCTACCTACAAGCACATCCTCTTTGAAGAGATAGGCGACTGGGGAGGCATGGTCATAGAGGATTCCCTTTTCTACGCCTGCGAAGACACGGTAGATACAAAGGTCGTGGCAAGGAGCACTCTTTCATCCGCTGCTATGGGCGGTGAGGGTCTTTTCAATACCTGCCTCACGGGCAAGGGCATAGCCGTCCTCGAAAGCCCCGTCCCCAGAGATGAGCTTATCGTTATGGAGCTCACCGAGCCCACAGACTGCGTGAAGATCGACGGCAATATGGCTATCGCATGGAGCGAATCCCTGAAATTCACCGTAGAGCGCACCACAAAGACCCTTTTAGGCTCCGCAGCTTCCGGAGAGGGTCTGGTGAATGTGTACAGAGGCGTAGGCAAGATCCTTATGGCTCCTGTTTCCTGACATCTTTCGCCAAAGCGTGTCATCCGGCTCTTTACGGGTCGGATGTTTGCATTTCCTGATGCCGAAGGCTTCAAGCCCTTGAAAGGACAGCTCTGTATTATTCGTGTGCAAATTCGTAGGGTTCGTCGTTTTCGTAGGCATTGTCCGCCCACAGCAGCATCCCCCTGTCATCTATCTCCAGCGTACCCTGTACAGTCCTCTCCTCCGTTACGGTATCCGAACCATCCTCCGCAAAGGTGAGGAGCCTGTATGTGCCGCTGTCGTAGCTGAGGGTGCCTGTGCTCTCGTCGTAAACGGCATCTATGTCCCATGCAGCCATTTCAAAGGCGCTTGAACCCCAGTTCACCTGCAAGTGGCATCCGCCCTCGGTCTCCGTTACGGTCATGTATCCCCTGCCCGCAATAGGCTCGTACCAGTTGCCGAGAAAGGCGGACACGCCGCTCCCGGACTCTGCGGCGGCAGGCTCAGTTTCCTGTGCCGTCTCCTCGGTCTCGGACTGTGTTTCTTCGGTCACATTTTCTGCCATGACCGTTGTTTCGCTCTCTGTGACAGTCTCCGTCCTCTCCTCGGAGGACACACTGCTTTCTTCTGTAACTATCTCCTCGGCGGCGGAGGTCTCTGTGCTTTCGTCTGTCAGAGATCCCGAAGTCATGGCGGGAAGAGTCTGCACATCATGTTCCTTTACCTCGGAGCAGCCGCAGAAAAGCAGAGCTGCTGCCACAGCTGCGATCACTGTTCTTTTCACTGTATATTTCCTTCCTGTCTTTTATTTTTATATCCAAATGATAACACTTTTTGCGGATGATTTCAACGAGGATGGAGAAAATCGTTATTTTTCCCAAAACCCTCTCACCATATCGCCGAAAAGGGGTCAAAATAACAAAAGGGCGGGATCTCCCGCCCTTTCATCACATTTAAAACTGCTTATGCCGATCTGCTGCGGATGCAGGGCTCCCAAACAAGCCCACAGCTTTGTACAGGATATCAGACCGCCACACGCCGGGTACAGTATTATTCCTCGTTGGGAGCACCTACGGGACAGACACCTGCACAAGCGCCGCAGCTGATGCACTCCTCTGCATCTATAACATACTTGCCGTCGCCCTCGGAAATAGCTCCTACAGGACATTCGTCTGCACAAGCACCGCAGGAGATGCAGTCATCATTGATAACATATGCCATAAAAAAGACCTCCTTGATCTCGGGAAGATTCCCTTGTGTTTATATAATTTTATCACAAATAAAAAATAATTCCTGCGGTATAAATGAAATATATGTGAACACAAAGTTAATTTTCTTGTTAGCTTTAGCTAACTTGATGTGTAAATTATTTTTGCCTTTTTTCTTTGGTTTTTAACAAATATGCTGATTTCTGATATTTTTTTAAAAATCTCTTGCATTATTGATTTTGATGTGATACAATGGTATACGAATGATTGTACAAATTTGTTTTCACATAGATATACGAATGAAAATAAGTCAGTATGACTGACCCGGGAGGATTCAGGAATGATAATGGTAGACAACAGCGGCGCTGAACTCAGCGAAGTTATCAAGGTAGTCGGCGTTGGCGGCGGCGGCGGAAATGCCGTCAACAGAATGCTTGAAGAGGGCATAAAGGGCGTAGTCTATGTAGCGGTGAACACCGATGCCAGGGCTCTGGGTTCCTCCAAGGCAGATACCAAGGTTCAGATAGGCGTCAAGCTCACCGGTGGCAAGGGCGCAGGCGCAAGGCCCAATGTGGGCAAGGACAGCGCCGAGGAAAACAGGGACGAGATAAAGGCAGCCCTTGCGGGTGCGGACATGGTATTCATCACCGCAGGCATGGGCGGCGGCACGGGAACGGGTGCGGCTCCCATTGTGGCTTCCATCGCCAAGGAAATGGGCATACTCACTGTGGGTATCGTCACAAAGCCCTTCGCATTCGAGCGTGACGCAAAGATGAAGACCGCAGAAGCCGGCATCGCCGAGCTCAAGCAGTATGTAGACTCCCTTATAGTTATACCGAACCAGGCACTTCTTGATTCCGTTGAGGAACAGCTTACCATAAAGCAGGCCATGATACTGGCGGACAGGACTCTCATGACAGGCGTGAAGTCCATTGCAGAGCTCATCACCGTTGAAGGCGACATCAACCTTGACTTTGCGGATGTACGCACCATCATGGAAAACGCAGGCTACGCTCATATGGCTGTGGGCCACGGCTCCGGCAAGGACAAGGCAGCAGATGCAGCAAAGCAGGTCATCTCCTCTCCCCTGCTGGAGACCTCCATTTCCGGCGCCACAAGGCTTCTCTTCAATGTTGCCTGCTCCGAGGACGTTCTCCTTTCCGAGATCGACCAGGCTATCGAGCTTATCTCCGATGCAGCCGATCCTTCCGTGGAGACTATTTTCGGTCAGTATACAGACCCGGATATGAGAGACGAGATGAAGATAACTGTCATTGCCGCAGCCTTCAACAACGACTCCCGTCCTCAGCCCGCAGCACAGACTGCTTTCGATCCTCTTCTCCCCAATTTCGACAGCGATGTGGAGATAGTCCCCTCCTCCTCCGCAAAGAAGGAAGAACTGCCTCCCAGCGAGGATTACAGTGCGTTCTTCAACATGATAAACAATCACTGATCGTATGCGGCGGAAAGGGTCCGGGGCATCGGGCGCTTTCTGTGTTCGTGATGCGATACTTTTCAAAGCTGTGCCCCCACATCCGGGCACAGCTTTTTTATACTGATCTCTGACCGACGCATAGACAAGAAACAAGCCGCAGATCGTCTATGCATCGGGGAATGATCAGTATCATGCGGGTCTGCGCACAGCTTAATGCTATGCGCAGGATCAAGATGAACAGGAGGTAGTAACAATGAGATCTTTACTGCTGATACCTCTGGGTATAGTCGTATTTTCCTGTGCCCTGCTGACGGGCTGCGGCTTTACGGCAGGGAATCACCCAAAGTCCATAGCACACGCCGTTTCCAGGACAGAAGAACGCTACGGCATAGAGCTGAAAGTGAAAAGAAAGGCTCTGTTTCCGGGAGGGGCAGGCTGTGATGTCTACTGCACCTGCAAAGACTTGCCCGGCAAGGAGATACGAGTTTACGGGATGGACGAAAGACCTTCCCATATGCTTGTGTGCAGCGACTATATATACCAGAAGTACGGCGATGATTTTCTCAGGCTCGTCTCCGATACCATACACGAAATATATCCGGACCATACCGTGAATATGTATGAACGAGGCTACAATCATTTCCCGTCGAAAAACTATGATAAGAACACCTCATTTGAGGACTACATCTCCGACAATCTTATGGTGATATATGACACTGCGCCCTGCCCCATGACCAAGGACGAGATCCTTAGCTGCTACCGCAGGATCAAAAGCGCACTCGGTGAAAAGGGCATAAAGGCAGATCTTTCGGTCTACAGCCTGAAGGACAAGGGATATGCGGGGAGCGTAAAGAGATATGACCACATAGCGACCATTTATGATTATTCGACCATGGACGGCATCGCCTGTTATGTGGGTGAAAGTAACGGTCACCCCGTATACACTGTCGGTGAAGACCAAAATGCAAATTGACTGCCGAAATGGGAAATTTTTAGTTGACTTATCCGAAAAAATGTAATATAATAGAATACAGTGTTTTTTCAAATAAACAGGAAACGGAGTGAATGCAATGATCAGAGCGGCAGAGGCTATGGTAAAATGCCTTGAGGCAGAGGGTATAACCACCGTCTACGGTTATCCCGGCGCCACGATTTGCCCTTTTTACGATGAATTATACAAGGCAGGGAGCATTCACCATGTGCTCGTGCGCCATGAGGCAAATGCAGGCCATGAGGCAAGCGGCTTTGCAAGGATGACCAACAGGCCTGCTGTCTGTGTCACCACCTCCGGCCCGGGAGCCACGAATATCCTCACTGCCATTGCCACAGCCTATGCGGACAGCATACCCCTTGTGTGCATCACGGGACAGGTGTCCACGGATCAGATAGGCTGCGATGTTTTTCAGGAAGTGGATATCACAGGTGCTGCGGAGCCTTTTGTAAAGTACAGCTACCTTGTAAAGGATGCCTCCCGCATACCCCGCATCTTCAAGGAAGCCTTTTATATAGCAAGCACGGGGAGAAAAGGTCCCGTTCTCATAGATGTGCCCGTAGATGTGCAGAATGCTCTTATAGAGTTCTCCTACCCCGATGAGATTCGTATGCGCACCTACAAGCCTGCTTTCAAGGGAAATCCTCTGCAGATACAGCGCATAAGAGAGGCAGTGAACAAGGCTGAAAAGCCTCTTCTCTGCGTGGGCGGCGGCGTCTTCCTTTCGGGTGCGGAGGAAAAGGTGAGAGCCTTTGCGAAAAAGGCATCCGTTCCCGTAGTCTCCACTATGATGGGGCTCAGCATCTTCCCCACGGATGATCCTTTCTATCTGGGCATGATAGGTATGCACGGGCTCAATTCCGCCAACACCGCCATGAACAACTGCGACACCATCATCATGGTGGGTGCGAGAGTAGGCGACAGAGCGGTGCGCTCCCCTACCTTCCTTGCCCGCAACAAGACCATCATCCACATAGACATAGACTCGGCGGAGATAGGGAAGAACATCCCCGTTGACATACCCCTTGTAGGCGACTGCACCGAGATACTCACCGAGCTCCTTGAGGGAGAGTACACCAACGACCACGCCTCATGGCTCGACGATATAAGGGAGATAAAGAACAAGGTCAGCACCAATGAGATGACCGAAGGCTACATAAACCCCAAGGTCTTTATCAGGAAGCTCTCCGACAGTCTCCCCGCAAACACCGTATGCGTAGCGGATGTAGGTCAGAACCAGATCTGGACCTGCAACAACTTCCGCTTCAAGGAGGGCTCCCGCTTCCTCACCACAGGCGGCATGGGTACCATGGGCTATTCCATCCCTGCGGCTATCGGTGCAAAAATGGCGGATATGTCCAAGGAAGTGGTGGCTGTCTGCGGTGACGGCTCTTTCCAGATGCAGCTTATGGAGCTTGCCACCATCGTTCAGGAAGACCTTCCCATCAAGATCATCGTTATGAAAAACAAGCGTCTCGGAATGGTAAGGGAGCTCCAGACCGTAAACTACGGCGACCGCACCATAGCAGTCGATATAGACAATTACCCGGATCTTGTACAGCTTGCAAACGCCTACGGCATAGAGGCGGACAGAGTGACCACCATGGCAGAGGCAGAGGAAAAGATAGAAAAGCTGGTCTCCTCAAAGAAGCCCTATCTGCTCGAATGCAATGTCTACAAGCTTGAATCCACTCTGTAAGGCGGTGAGCGAATGAAGATAACAGTTTCTGTACTTGTGGAGAACCATGCGGGCGTACTTTCCAGGATCTCCGGACTTTTTGCCAGAAGGGGCTTCAACATAGATTCCCTTGCTGTGGGTGCCACCAACGACCCTACGGTTTCAAGGATGACCATTGTCGCCGACGGGGACGAACACACCGCACAGCAGCTTGAAAAGCAGCTCAACAAGCTGGTAGACACCATAAAGGTGCGCAGTCTCACCGACGAGGAGCTTATCGCACGGGAGCTCCACCTTATAAAGATAAATGCTCAGCCCGCCCAGCGTGGGGAGATACTCACCATATGCGAGGTCATGGGAGCAAAGGTCATAGATATGACCCCCGCCACCATGACCGTTGAGATATCCGACTCCCCGGAGCACATTGCCAGCTTCAACGCTCTCATAGAGGGCTACGGCATCAGGGAGGTAGTGAGCACCGGCACCATCGCCATCCAGAAGGGCTCTCTCACCATCAAATGACTGGCAGCCGATACGATCGGCGGCCATGGCACGACCGGAACAAACCGGTATGACCGGAGCAAGCAAGCATCTCTCCTCCTCCCGGAAAGCGGAGGAGAGCACACAGCAGGCAGGTTGACAGATACATCATCCTGCAGCAGCAAGGATCAAAAGAGCAAAGCGCTCTTAATCAATACACAGGAGGAATTCTTATGTCAGATGCAAGAATATTTTATCAGGAAGACTGCGATCTCGGCAGGCTCGACGGCAAGACCGTTGCAATAATCGGCTACGGCTCCCAGGGTCATGCTCACGCTCTCAACCTCAAGGAAAGCGGCGTCAAGGTAGTCGTAGGTCTTTATGAGGGCTCAAAGAGCGCAGAGAAGGCAAAGAGCCAGGGTCTTGAAGTAGTAAGCGTGGAAGAGGCTGCAAAGCAGGGCGATATCATCATGATACTCATCCCTGACGAAAAGCAGGCAGATGTCTATGCTTCCAAGATAGCTCCCAACCTCACAGCGGGAAAGACTCTTGCTTTTGCTCACGGCTTCAACATCCACTTCGGCTGCATAAAGCCCCCCGCAGATGTTAATGTTATCATGATAGCACCCAAGGCTCCCGGTCACACCGTAAGGAGCGAATACCAGGCAGGCAAGGGCACCCCCTGTCTTATCGCCGTTGAGCAGGATGCCACAGGCGATGCATGGGATATAGGTCTTGCTTATGCGGCAGGTATAGGCGGCGCAAGGGCAGGTGTTCTGGAGACTACATTCAGGACCGAGACCGAGACCGACCTTTTCGGCGAGCAGGCTGTTCTCTGCGGCGGTGTTTGTGCTCTTATGCAGGCAGGCTTTGAAACTCTCGTTGAAGCAGGCTACGACCCCAGAAACGCTTATTTCGAGTGCATCCATGAGATGAAGCTCATCGTTGACCTCATCTATCAGTCCGGCTTTGCGGGAATGAGATATTCCATCTCCAACACCGCAGAATACGGCGATTACACCACCGGTCCCAAGATCATCACCGAGGAGACCAAGAAAACCATGAAGAAAGTACTTGCCGACATTCAGGACGGCTCCTTCGCAAAGCAGTTCCTGCTCGATATGTCTCCCGCAGGCAGACAGGTACATTTCCAGGCTATGAGAAAGCTGGCTTCCGAGCATCCCGCCGAGAAGGTAGGCAAGGAGATAAGAAAGCTCTACAGCTGGAACAACGAAAACGACAAGCTCATCAACAACTGATGAGATCAACGCACCCTGTCGTGAGACAGGGTGCGTTTTTGGCAAAGATACATACACCTGAAAACCCGTTGTTTGCAGAACTCTAAAAAACGCCCTGCTGTCCGTATCTGTTCGGACAGCAGGGCGATCTTTTCCCGATATTCGGCAGCCTTGCGCTTACAGCATATACTCTATAAGATCCTTGTTGGGCAGGACTATCTTTCTCAGCACGTTTTCCACCACTGCGGGAGCCTGCTGTCTTGCATAGTCGTTAAATGAAGCGTAGAACCCGATGTTTGCGCACACATTAAATGCAAACACCACACCCAGCGAACGCATATACTGCTCCATCTTCTTGCTGTCGGAAATGCCGGTATACTGCTCAAAGAACCTGTACCCCACCTTTATGGCACGCTCGGGATCGAGACCCGTATTCTTTCGGCACAGATCCGGGGTGTTGCGGGCGGAGGTGATAAGGTTCCTGTATACTGCTGACATATCTATTATAACAGGTCCCTTGCTTATCTCCGTCATATCTATGAAAAGTATCTCCCCATCCTTGAGTATTATGTTTCCCGGGTGAGGATCACCGTGGAGAAGTGTTTCACATTCACGGATATTGTCTATTATCTCATGCAGCACGGAGACCTCGTCCCGATCTGCCCATTTCAGGAGCATATCCGCATTTCTGTGGTACACGGACTTTATATTCTCGAATTCCCCGAAATCCGACTTCATATTCTGGAATTCCTTTATAAACTCCGTATAACGGCTTATGAGCCCTTCAAGCTGCGCATCATCGGCTTTATTCATTGCCGAGGACAGTGACACCGCATTTATCGTCTCGTAAACTATGCCGTAGTTTGTGCCGCAGTCTACCATATCATAGGATATCGTCGTGGGAACTCCGCCCAGGAACGCCGACTTCGCCTTATTCAGCTCCGCCTCTATCATTTCCTTCGGTATGCCCTCGCTGAACACCTTCACGATAGTGTCGCTGTCAAGGCGGTATATTATGCCCTGACCCACTCTTCCGTAAACCTCAAGACCTGAAACATCTATCTTTCTCAGAGCCTTTTTGATCGTGAGTATATTCGTAAAGCCTGTCATGCTGAAAATGTCATAGACCTGCGGCGATGCGTTCACTATCTCCAGCGTGCGCTCCCTCTTCTTGAATTTCATCAGCAGCCTGAGACCCGCACTTGATATATATTCCAGCTTCTGCACATCAAATGTAAGGCTACCCTCGGGAAATTCCTTTCTTATCTCGGATGCCTCCCGCTCGGTGTCATCCGCATTTGCGGTGTCTATACGCCCTTCAAGAAATATGGTCAGCCCGTTATCCGTTATCTTCTTTTCCATAAGTTCCTCTTTCTTCCTTTAGTTGATCGGTACACTTTCCTCAAATTCTAACACAATTTTCCTTACTTGTCAAGGCGGTCGGCACAGCCGACAGTGACCCGTTCATTTCTTTCCGGTTTGCCTTTACTTACCGGCTCGGTAACTTTTCACTCCGCAGACATAGCATCCGCCCGGTCGGCACAGCCGACAGTGACCCGTTCATTTCTTTCCGATCTGCCTTTACTTACGGGCTCGGTAACTTTTCACTCCGCAGACAAAGCATCCGCCCGGTCGGCACAGCCGACAGTGACCCGTTCATTTCTTTCCGATCTGCCTT